>CATYJU010000022.1 GCA_958407995.1 uncultured Collinsella sp. | reverse complement strand
CTCCCACCCGCCCTCTAACCAAAACCACCGCAAAGGGGACAGGCTCCTTTGCGGTGGTTTTGCAATCGCAAAGGAAGCAACCATGAAAGCACTCGTCATTAATGGCCCCAACCTCAACATGCTCGGCATTCGCGAGCCGGGCATCTATGGCAGCGACAACTACGACCGCTTAGTGCAGATCTGCCAGGAGGCAGGCGCCGCACAGGGCTTCGACGAGGTCGAGGTCTTCCAGTCTAACCACGAGGGCAGCATCGTCGACAAGATCCAGGAGGCCTACGGCAAGGTCGACGGCATCGTCATCAACCCGGCCGCCTACACGCACACAAGCGTGGCCATCCTGGACGCGCTCAAAGCCGTCGCCATCCCGGCTGTGGAGGTCCACATTAGCGCAGTCGAGACCCGCGAAGACTTCCGCCAGGTGAGCTACGCCCGTCTGGCCTGCTTCGCCACCATCACCGGAGAGGGCCTGAAGGGCTACGCACATGCGCTAGAGCTGTTGAAAGAGCATCTGCTACACTAATCCCTGGGACAAAGACATCAGATATGTTTGTCCCTAAACTAAAGTAACTGTCCAATCGACATACAAAGGAGCACATCCATGTCCCAGTACGATTACCTCGTCGTCGGTGCCGGCCTCTCGGGCGCCGTCTTTGCCAACGCCGCCAAGCGCGCCGGCAAGTCGGTCCTAGTCATCGACCGCCGCGACCACATCGCCGGCAACGTCTACACCGAGGACGTCGAGGGCATCCAGGTCCACCGCTACGGCGCACACATCTTCCACACCTCCATGAAGGACGTCTGGGGCTACGTCAACCGCTTCGCCGAGTTCAACAACTACGTCAACTCGCCGGTCGCCAACTTCCACGGCAACATGTACAACATGCCCTTCAACATGAACACCTTCGCCAAGATGTGGCCGGGCGTCGTCACGCCGGCGGACGCCAAGGCCAAGATCGCCGAGCAGGTGGCCGCCGAGAACATCGGAGAGCCGCAGAACCTCGAGGAGCAGGCGCTGTCGCTCGTCGGCCGCGACATCTTCGAGACGCTCGTGAAGGGCTACACCGAGAAGCAGTGGGGCCGTGATTGCAGGGACCTGCCCGCGAGCATCATCAAGCGCCTCCCCTGCCGCTTCACCTACGACAACAACTACTTCAACGACCGCTACCAGGGCATCCCCATGGGCGGCTACACCAAGATGGTCGCCAACATGCTCGAGGGCGTCGAGGTGCGCTGCGGCGTGGAGTACAAGGGGCTGGCCGCCGCCGAGCCAGATATCGCCGCCAGGACGATCTACTGCGGCCCCATCGACGCGTTCTACGACTTCAAGCTGGGCACGCTCGAGTACCGCAGCCTGCGCTTCGAGACCGAGACGCTCGACGAGGCCGACCACCAGGGCGTGGCCGTGGTCAACTACACCGAGCGCGAGGTCCCCTACACCCGCATCATCGAGCACAAGCACTTCGAGTTCGGCACGCAGGAGAAGACCGTCATCACGCGCGAGTACCCGGCGGACTGGAAGCCCGGCGACGAGCCCTACTACCCCATCAACGACGCCAGGAACGAGGCCCTGTACAGGCAGTACGAGGAGCTGGCGGCGCAGGAGGGCGACGTGGTCTTCGCCGGTCGCCTGGGCGGCTACAAGTACTACGACATGGACAAGGCCATCGCCGCCGCCTTCGAGCTCGTCCGCAACGAGCTGGGTGTGGAGCCGACAGAGGCGTAGGGAGCTCAACGACTCGAGACCGACAACCAAATTCGCAAGAAGCAATAAGCCCGGTGCAGCGATGCTACACCGGGCTTATTGTTGAGGGAGCACTGCACGCCCACATGCCCAAAAAGCAAAGACCCGGCATTATACCGGGTCTTCAAAAACTCTCTGGTGCTCCATGGCGGATTCGAACCGTCGACCTTGGGATTAGAAGTCCCCTGCTCTATCCAACTGAGCTAATGGAGCATAAAGCCGGGCGTCCAAGCGGGTACAAGTTCACACGGCCAATAAATTATAACCTACTTGAACTGGTCGTGGTACGCCTTGCAGACCTCGTCCACGGGACCATCCATGCGCAGATCACCCTTCTCGATCCACACAGCACGCTGGCAAATACGCTCAACCTGCTCCATGGAGTGAGAAACGAACAAGACCGTGACGTCGCCACTCTCAATAAAGTGCTGAATACGGCGCTCGCATTTCTGCTGGAAAAAGACATCGCCAACAGAAAGCGTCTCATCGACGATGAGAATATCGGGCTCGGTAATCGTAGCGATAGCAAAGGCGATACGCGCGACCATACCCGACGAGAAGTTCTTCAAGGGCATGTCAACGAAGTCTTTAAGCTCGGCGAACTCAATAATCTCGTCAAAACTAGCGTCGATAAACTCCTTGGTATAGCCAAGCAGCGCACCGTTCAGATAGATGTTCTCACGAGCCGTAAGCTCCGGGTCAAAGCCAGCACCAAGCTCAATCAGCGGCGCAATATTGCCGTGAACCTTAACCTCACCTTCGCTGGGCTCCAAAACGCCAGCGATGATCTTGAGCATCGTAGACTTGCCGGAACCGTTAGTACCAACAAGGCCAACGACCTCGCCACGATGCACATCAAATGAAATGTGCTTAAGCGCACGGAATTCCTCAAAGAACAGCTCATGCTTCGCGAGCTTAATAAAATACTCTTTGAGGTTCGTAAGCGACTCGGACGCCATGTTAAAGATCATGGTGACGTCTTTGACCTCAACAGCAAGGGGCTGCTTGCTGTAATCAATAGCAGATTCAGTCATGAGCAGCACTCCTTAGATGTAGAGGATAAACTTGTGCTCGGTCTTGTGAAAGACGGCGTAACCAATAGCAAGAGCAAGAATAGCCCAAACAACACACAGCCCAAAGGTAAGCGCAGAAGGCACGGTATTAAACAGGAAGATATCACGCATAAACTGGAGGTAGTTGTACATGGGATTCACAACCACAAGGACCTGGATCCAATGTGCCATTTTGCTAATGAAGTCGGTTGTCCAGAAAATCGGCGTCAGATACATCCAGGCCGTGATAACAACGGTCCACAGGTGCATAACATCGCGGAAAAAAACCGCCAGCGCAGACAGCATCATGCCCAAGCCCATGCAGAAACACATGAGCAGGAGCAAGCAAACCGGCAGCAGAATTAAATGCCAGGTGGGAAGCACGTGGAACCAAAGCATAACCAAGGCGACGGCAACCAAAGAGAAGGCGAAGTTAACGAGCGAGAACAGCACCTTCTGCACCGGAAAGACCCAACGGTGCACCTTAACCTTCTTAAGCAGAGAGGAAGCCCAAATGATGGACATAAGCGCTTGGTTCGTCGACTCGGACATGACAGAGAACGTCACGTTACCGACGATCAAGTAAAGCGGATACATTTCGGGCGTAATAGAACCATTGCGACCTTGCGCGAAGATTGTCGAAAACACGATCGACATAACAATCATCATCAGCAGCGGGTTAAGCACGGACCATGCCACACCCAGAACACTGCGACGATATTTAATCTTAAAATCTTTGGTGACAAGCTGCTTAAGAATGAACTTGTCCTTTTCAAAATCATTTTTAGCGTGAGAGGCCGGTTTAGCCACCGCTTTCTGACTCTCTACGTTGTCAGCCACGGACCATCTCCTTGTCTCGTAAAACATAACAGTGGAAAGTATAGCCCTCCCACGTTGACGATAACTCACCGCAACAAATCTGGAGAACTAACCCATATCTAATCAAAGGGGCAGACGATAGGTATACTTTCGACCCGTTGATTCATTAAAGGAGGTCCTACATGGACTATTCGAATACCGCCGTCATAATCCCCTGCTACAACGAAGCGCTGACGATTGGCAAAGTTGTCGACGATTTTCATCGAGAGTTACCCGGTGCAACCGTCTTTGTATATGACAACAACTCGTCTGATGGCACTTCGCAAATCGCCAAGCAGCACGGTGCCACGGTGCGCCACGAGCCCAGACAGGGCAAAGGCAACGTGTGCCGCCAAATGTTCCGTGATGTCGACGCCGAATGCTATCTAATGGTTGATGGAGACGACACTTACCCCGCCGAGGCGGCAAAGGCGCTTTGCGAGCCCATCCTTAACGGCGAAGCCGATATGACCGTTGGCGATCGCCTGTCAAACGGCACCTATGCCGAAGAGAACAAGAGGGCCTTCCACGGCTTTGGCAACAATCTTGTTCGCGCCATGATCAAGTGGATTTACGGCTACAGCTTTGACGACGTGATGACCGGCTACCGAGCCATGAGCAGACCCTTCGTCAAGACCTTCCCCGTTTTGAGCGAGGGCTTCCAGATTGAGACCGAGCTCTCCATCCACGCTGTCGATCACCGCTGGCGAATTAAAGACGTGCCGGTGGAGTATCGCGATCGGCCCGCAGGCTCCGAGTCCAAGCTCAACACCGTTAGCGACGGCATCAAGGTCATCGCAATGATTGGAACGCTCTTTAAAGACTATCGTCCGCTCAAGTTCTTTACCCTTATAGCGCTCATCTTCGCCATCATAGGCCTTGCCCTCGGAATTCCAATTGTTGTGGAGTACTTCCAAACCGGCTTAGTCCCCCGCTTCCCCACGGCCATACTTGCGGCCTCATTCATGTTCCTGTGTGGGTTGAGCCTAGCAACGGGACTAATCCTCGACTCAGTTGCAAAAGTCGAAAGAAAACAATGGGAGTTACAAGCCTATAAAACCTATTCAAAATAAGAAGAGGTCCGGACTTAATCCGGACCTCTTCTTATTTCAGACCTAAATACTGTTCCCAAAACTCTCGCGAAGTCATGTACGGCATGGCATCTTTCCATGCCCCCCTGACACTCTTGCCCTCTTTACGATAGCGCGCCATCAGTTCGTGCTCTCGGCGGCGAATACTCTTGAACCGCGCCCGATCCATCGTGCGGACCGACCCCTTCTCGCGGGTCGGATCAAGAAATACCAGCGTCTTGCAACGCGTCGAATTGCCTTCAAGCGTACAGCTGCCATTCTTAACTGCATAGCCGGGCTTTCCGCGCAACAGCGCATCGGGAAGATAGTGTTTGTCGTAAGGAATAGATCTCCAATACTTCATAAATTTCGAAGGATGGAATTCCAGATTAACATTAGCGAGCACTTGCTCCGTAACCCCAGCCTTGCGAAGAAGCTCTGGATCCATTTCGGAAACAGGAATCAGCTTTTCGTTTAACTTACCCTTACCAATCATCGTCGCGGCGCCATCAAGCTTCTGGAGATACTCAGGGCCGCGCAGATAGTCCTCAAAGCCATCAAGGATAAACTCAGCAGCCTGATAATCCATATCGCGCAAGTTCTGACGTACCCCTCGCTGAATACGAAGGACAAACATTTTCTCATCAGCACAATCATCGAGTGAAATCATGGCAAAGAAGTTGCGGAAGTACTGGTAGCAGTCAACCGAAGCGCGGAAACGCCCCTCAAAGCTTGCATGCCACACGCAAATGCAATTCATGGTCATGTAGACAGGCTTATTGCGCATGCCAAACTCAACATCGTCACAGCGGATGAAGAAAGGCATGGGAAGACCGTTCTTTTCGATAGCCTTCACCGGAATGCAGCTATACCACCAAGCTCCATAGGCCTGGTCAACCTCAACACTCGTACGCTCGTTTTCGAGAATGTCAGCCAGCTTGCCAACATTCAGATCTTCTTTTACTCGACGATAGGCACCAGTAGTCGTCACATACGAGACATCCTCAAACTGACGAGTGGGATCCTCCATCGAAAGCATGGCGCCGTTAATAAAGGCATCCTTATATTTGCCCCTAGCAAGAGAGAGCAGGTTGAACGTACGAATCAAACTCTCGGGCATGATAGAGACATCGTCATCCATCAAGATGATATGGGTGAACCGATCAGGAGTTTCAGTAGCCGCCATCATTCCACGCGCGAATCCCCCCGAACCGCCCGTATTGGGATTCGGGAGCACGGTGACTAGCCCATCGGAAAGTGATGCAGAATCGAGCGTCTGCCCATTGTCGACGACAAACATGTGGAAGTGGTCGCGAATCGGACCGTCCTCTTTGGAGATGCCTGCTTTAACGAGTTCAATATTCGGAAGAATGTACTGCTCATTCTTAAATGTAGTAGTAGAAAGAGCAAGATTGATCTGGTTAATTGAGTCCTCAGGAACATCAGTCAGATAAGAGGCGTTCAAGAGGTCTACGGAATAGCTCTCATCACTCTCAATCCTAAAACCGATCAAGTCGTAGCCGGTTGTATCGATATCGATATCGAGAACGCAAGGATCAACTTTATCGCCATCAAAAGGATAAGATTTAAGCTCGACGGGATTCAGTTCGCAAGATCTCACTCCATGAACGACAACCCGGCCCCTGCCAAATAAAGCCATATGCAAGACGACGCCGCCAACAGACGCATATTGATGCCATTTGCCAGCAGATAAGCCATTCACATACGTCAAAAAGTCAACGTTTCCATTGATATGAAGTGAATGAATGTCGTCATCATACGAAGCATCACCAGAGAGCACGCGATAGTAGAGTTCGGGAAAATCCTTTGCATGCTTTTCAACTTTAAGTACAACATTCGCAAGTTTAAACTGCATTTCAAATACCTTAATCAAAGCCGTTGTAACTACTAATTACATTCGACGACAAACTTTGCCATCGCTGAGCGAACATCAGGATCAGACAAAACATCCTTTGCAAAATGATCATGCCCGCAGATGTCCATAGGCATGTAAGGCCATCCAGGATAACAGGCGTCAGCGACCTTTTCCGCTTTCGCAGGAACCGAAAAAGAGAAACCGCCAAACGGATGCTTTCTTACGGGAAGAATATCGTTGCGATCCCAAATTATTTTTCGCTTAGGGGCATCAAAAACGTTATCGATCGCGTATGCAAAATCGCCATGAGGCTCATCGGTCAACAAACCAAGTGCATGAGCCTTTTCGTTAAACGAATCGAATACGCTCTGGACAAGATCAATCTCCGCAGAAGAAACAACTGTTCTCTGAGCTTCCAAGTCAACATCCCCGCACTGCACGCTAAGACCACTGTCGGGATGAAACATCCAAGGATTATCTTTCCAAAAACTAAACTCATGTTCATTTTTGTCAAAGAAATCCATAAGCTCAATTCTGAGTTGCCTAAGTCGATCGTTCGCGCGCTTGGAATTCTCGGCCGCACGGTCGTAAATCGAAATGTCCACAAAACAAGGTATAAGCGAATTAGTTGAACAAAAGCGAACTTGACGGCACTTTACAAACCAGTCATATACAAGAGTGATTTGATATTCAGGGTCGTCTTTTAAAGCGGCAGTGAGCTTATCCACATCAGACCTAAGCATGCAGATATCAATATCGTCGTCCCAAGGAATAAAACCCGATCGAGACAAGGTGCCAACAAGAGAACCATAAGAAAGCCAGTATTGAATATTATTGGCAGCACAAATCGCGTCTAGCTTACTCATCAACGCCGCGTTTGCCTGCTGCATCAATCGAATATCACCCTCGGCGTCGGGCAATGCATCAAAGATTTTGCAACGGAGCTCAAAAGGGGTGAGATCGGGGTACGCACGTCGCGCTAACAATTCAAAGCGAAGCCTCATTTGTTCTGACAGACTTTGTTGGCGTTGCTTGAGCAATTCAATTTCTGGAAATAGCCGAGTATCGAATTTGTAATTGATATTCATATTGATACCGTTATCGGCCTGCTCAATACGGGCGAAAACCTCGTCAAAACGACGGTCCATATCCTCATGCATAGCATGCAACGATCGGGATGAGCCAGGGAGGATCTTTTTAATAGTAGAAAGCAAGGACATGGCTTAACCTTCGCAACGACAAACAATGAACGAAGCACAATTACTCATATGATACAAAAGAATGAGTGGGTCCCACCTTGAAACCCACTCACATGAAGACTACTCCGACGCCTCTTTCAAATACTGTTTCCAGAAATCGATCGAAGTAAAGATATCTCTATACGAAGCGTATTCGGTATAAATCTTATCTTTGTTTCGCTTGAATTCCTTCTCGGCTTTACGAAAACGACTCCAAACCTCTTTGAATCGCTTCTTATCCATATGTCTAATGGCACCCTTTTTATTAGGCATATCTACCACAATAAGCGTGTCAACATCCCTGATTTTACCTGCGGGATAAACCCATCCCGCAGCATCAATAACAGCAACCCTACCGTTACGTTTAGCGGAGTCGTTAACAAAACGGTGGCCATTAATGGTCAGATAATCCTTAAATGCCTGCAGCCTAGACCTGTCGCCCCCAAGGCTCAAATTGCCAAAAGTCAGTTGCGTCAAGTCGACACCCAATTCTTGTGCCTGAGGGATGAGCTGCTCGATGGGAATCAATTGTTCCCTTTCACGATTTGCCGCCATAAAACGGGATTCAGCGACAGGATGAGAAATCCACTCCGGACCTCTCAAAAAATCTTCAAGACCTTTTACGGCAAGAGCAGCTTCATCGTAATTAAATTTCTTCAAGTCGAGCTCAACTTCACGACGAATCTCATAAAGAAAATCAGAGAGAGGCGCAGCGCCAGTTGTCGCCTGACTGATTAGCGTATTTCGGCTTACCTGATAACGCTCCACGGCAGCACTATACTTAAACTTAAAGGAATTATGCCAAACGCAAATACCATTCATGGACATGAACTTGGGTTTGCAACGAAGCGCATACTCAGCATCATCAGAACGAACAAATAAGGGCAAGGGCAACCCCTCACGTTCAATCGTTGCGGTAGGTATAACGCAATACCACCAGCCAGCATACTGTTGGGCAGTGTCCTCATAAAGGCCAGTTGGGGCCTTATATATCTCGGTCTCAACGACATCATGAAGTGAGGTCATATAGCCTGCAGGCTTAAGGGGAGAAAAAGTTCCCTTAGCAGTAAAGAACCCTAAATCCTCGGTACGCAAATTGGGCTCTTCCAAGCTCATCATGGCACCCGATAAAAAGGCCTCAGCATATTCTTCTTTGAGAAGAGAGAGCAGGTTGAAAGTGCGGATAAAACTCTCGGGAAGAACCTCGACATCATCGTCCATCAGGAGAACATGAGTCGCTTTAGGATTCTGCTCAAGTGACTCAATCATCCCCCGAGCAAAACCACCAGACCCGCCGACATTAGGATTTGGATGAACAGTAACACGCGATGAATCCAGGTTTGCACTATTCAGCGAACGGCCATTATCAATAATGTGTACGTGGAAATGATCAGCAATCTCTTCATCAGAATCAATAATGTTCTTTTGTAAAAGAGATACGTTACGGACAATATAGTCTTCTTTTTTAAACGTAGTAGTTGCAAGCGCTAGCTCAACTGGATGAATATCCAGTTCTTCACAATCGCAATAATAATACGCATTCCGAATATTAACAGGGCCTTCAGTACTGATATTAAAAGCGTGCAGAATCTCTCCCTCACAAAGGGAGAGTTCGATTTCAGCCGTACTCCATTCATCGGATCGTTGCAAACTAACCGCAGAGCCATCAATTGTAGAAGGAATCCAAGAATAATTATTTGCATACGTCTGCTGAAGCGTTAAGGCGGAGCCGCAATACTCGATATGAAGATAAAACGCCTTTGCAGTAGTGTATTTTCGCCACTTATAAATGGATAGCGCATTAAAATATGTTGTGAAATCAACATTGGTCGATTTCATGATTTCAATAGCGCCATTCGAAGTTGGAATAACAAGACCCTCCGTTGCCCTATAGCAAAGCAATGGATACTGCAACATCGCATCAGATCCGTTAAAAATCAAATTTGCAAGTTTAAAATGCATTGAAAACCATCCAAAAAATTCCTGGTGCAACTTGGCAAAATGGCATAAATGCCCATGGCATTGTTTGCATTCTCACTGATTTTAAGAATGCAAACAATGTACTAAAGGCATCTAATCAAAATGAAGTTTTAGCTCTTCCTCCCAGTCGGGCATGTGGAACCCGACCGACTCGAGCCTGGAAAGGTCGAGCGCGGAGTGGACCGGGCGCGGGGCGATGGGGCCGACGGCGCCGGCGTAGTAGTCGGCAGTGCTGACCGGCACGACCTTCTCCCCGTTGCCGTTGGCTGCCTCGAAGACGGCGCGGGCGATGTCGGCCCAGGACTTGACCGCACCGGAGCCGGTGCAGTTATAGGTGCCGTAGGGGGCGTGCGTCCCCAGCACGTGGAAGATGGCGGCGGCCATGTCGCGCGTGAAGGTCAGGCGGCCCAGCTGGTCGTCGACGACCGTGACCTGCGTGAGTTTGTCGTCGGGGTCGGCGACGCGGTCGGACAGCCCCTTCATGGTCTTCACGAAGTTGCGGCCCTCGCCGATGACCCAGGAGCTGCGCATGATGTAGTGGCGCGGGCAGCCGGCCACGGCGATGTCGCCGGCGGCCTTGGTCTGGCCGTAGACGGAAAGCGGGCTGAGGGGCTCGACCTCGGTATGGACCTCGGCCGTGCCGTCGAAGACGTAGTCGGAGGACACGTGGACGAGGGTGATCCCGTGATCAGAGCATGTGCGGGCGAGCAGGGCCGGGCCGGTCGCGTTGGCCTTCCAGGCGGTCGCGCGGCCCTCGGGGGTCTCCGCCCTGTCCACGGCCGTGTAGGCGCCGCAGTTGATCACGGTGCCGTAGAGCGACCAGTCGTACTTGGAGTAGGCGTCCGGGTCGGACATGTCGAAGGTGTCGATGTCGCAGAAGTCGAAGTCCTTGGCCACGCCGCGCTCCCCGGCGAGCGCGCGCACCGCGCGGCCCAGCTGGCCGTTGCAGCCGGTGACGAGCGTCCTCTTGGGCGCCATGGGGACGACGTCCCTGAGCATCGGGTGGTTGAGGTCGGCCTCGGAGACGGTGGCCTCCTCCAGCGGGATGGGCCACTGGATGGCGAGCTCGGGGTCGGCGAGGTTAACGAAGGTGTAGGTCCTCTTGAGCTCCAGCGACCAGTGGGCGTCCACCAGGTAGGTGTAGGCGGTGCCGTCCTCGAGCGCCTGGAAGGAGTTGCCCACGCCGCGCGGGACGTAGATGGCCTTGCTCGGGTCCAGTGTGCAGGTGAACACCCTGCCGAAGGTCTCGCTGCCCTCGCGCAGGTCCACCCAGGCGCCGAAGACCGAGCCGCGGGCCACGGAGATGAACTTGTCCCAGGGCTCGGCGTGGATGCCGCGGGTGACGCCCCTCTTCTCGTTGTAGGAGACGTTGTTCTGGACGACCTTGAGGTCCGGGATGCCCAGGGCGCACATCTTGGCGCGCTGCCAGTTCTCCTTGAACCAGCCGCGCGAGTCGCCGTGGACGGCGAGGTCGACGACCTTGAGGCCCCCGATGCCGGTCTCGGCGACGGTCAGGTCCTTCTCGAATGCGATGTCTGCCATGTAACTCCCCCTCCTACTGGCCCTGTGCGCGGTAGCGCGCCTCGGTGGCCTCCTTGGCCGGGCGCCACCAGGACTCGTTCTCGACGTACCAGTCGATCGTCTGCTTCAGGCCCTCGGCGAAGTCGGTGTGGGCCGGCCTCCAGCCGAGCTCGCGCTGGAGCTTCGTGCTGTCGATGGCGTAGCGGCGGTCGTGGCCGGGGCGGTCGGCGACCCAGTCGAAGTCCTCGGGGTCGCGGCCCATGGCCGTGAGTATCATGCGCAGGACCGTGATGTTGTTCTTCTCGCCGTCGGCGCCGATGAGGTAGGTCTCCCCCGTGCGGCCCTTCGTGAGGATGTCCCAGACGGCCGAGGAGTGGTCCTCGGTGTGGATCCAGTCGCGGACGTTCTCGCCGCGGCCGTAGAGCTTGGGGCGCACGCCGTCGATGATGTTGGTGATCTGCCTGGGGATGAACTTCTCCACGTGCTGGTAGGGGCCGTAGTTGTTGGAGCAGTTGGAGATCGTGGTGCGCAGGCCGTAGGTGCGGGTCCAGGCGCGCACGAGCATGTCGGAGGACGCCTTCGTCGAGCTGTACGGGGAGCAGGGCTTATAGGGCGTCTCCTCGGTGAACTTCGCCGGGTCGTCGAGCGCCAGGTCGCCGTAGACCTCGTCGGTGGAGACGTGGTGGTAGCGGACGCCGTGCTTGCGGACGGCCTCCAGCAGGCGGAAGGTGCCCTCCACGTTGGTGCGCAGGAACGGCTCGGGGTCGGCGATGGAGTTGTCGTTGTGGCTCTCGGCGGCGTAGTGCACGATGGCGTCGTGGCCGGGGACCAGCCTGTCCAGCAGCCCGGCGTCGCAGATGTCGCCCACGACGAGCTCCACGCGGTCCGAGGGCAGCCCGGCGATGTTCTCGGGGTTGCCGGCGTAGGTCAGCTTGTCCAGGACGGTCACGTGGACGCCCGGGTGGTTGTCCACGACGTAGTGCACGAAGTTGCTGCCGATGAAGCCGCAGCCGCCCGTGACGATGATGTTCTTGGGGGAGAAGGTCTCCTCTGCCATGTTCGAATCTCCTTGTTCCTAGTACTCGCGCGGGCTGTTGACGATCTCGCCGGCGGCGACCTTCTTCAGGTGCCGGCCGTAGACCGACTTGCCGTAGGCCTCGGCGGCCTGCTTGAGCCCCTCGGTGGTGATCCAGCCGTTCTCCCAGGCGATCTCCTCGGGGACGGACACGGGCAGGTCCTGGGAGTGCTCCACGGCGCGGACGAACTCGGCGGCCTCGTGCAGGCTCTCCATGGTGCCGGTGTCCAGCCAGGCGTAGCCGCGGCCGAGGGTCACGACGGACAGCGTCCCCTCCTCCAGGTACATCCGGTTGAGGTCGGTGATCTCCAGCTCGCCGCGGGCCGAGGGCTCGACCCTATGGGCCTTGGCGGCCACGTCGCCCGGGTAGAAGTACAGGCCGGTGACGGCGTAGGAGCTCTTGGGCTCGGCGGGCTTCTCCTCGATGGAGACGGCCCTGCCCTCGCCGTCGAACTCCACGACGCCGAAGCGCTCGGGGTCGTCCACGTGGTAGCCGAAGACCGTGGCGCGGCCCGACTCGGCGTTCTGGACGGCGCGCGTCAGGTGGCGCGACAGGCCGTTGCCGTAGAAGATGTTGTCGCCGAGCACCAGGGCGCACGGCTCGCCGGCGATGAAGTCCTCGCCGATGGTGAAGGCCTGGGCCAGGCCGTCCGGGCTCGGCTGCTCGGCGTAGGAGAGGTTCACGCCGTAGCGCGAGCCGTCCCCGAGCAGGCGCTCGAAGTTGGGGAGGTCCGTCGGCGTGGAGATGACCAGGATGTCGCGGATGCCCGCCAGCATGAGCGTGCTGAGCGGGTAGTAGATCATGGGCTTGTCGTAGACCGGCAGCAGCTGCTTGGAGGTCACGAGCGTGAGCGGGTACAGGCGCGTGCCGGACCCGCCGGCGAGGATGATGCCTTTCATTCAATCACTTCCAAAGTCAGTGAACGGAAAAATAAATCCGTTTAGCAATGTTCCTGATTGAGAGCGACAATTTACGAGCGGTTAAATCAACCGACGATATATTGATACCATCGAGTGAACAGATTGCTCGCACAAAATCAAACTCATCGCGTTTCAATTGCTCTTTTTTATCCTTAAAAAGTGAGTTCGTAGTAGATTCGTTGCACACTCTAAAATAGGAATAAATTGAGTCTAGATAGCAGACATCACTATTAAGTGATAGACGAATCCAATACTCCCAATCAGGGGAGTAACACAAAGAGTCATTAAAGGGTCCAACCTTTTGCCAGCAATCTCTACGAAACATGACATTAGAAGGCTCTCCATAGATATTATGAGTTCGAAATGTCTTGCGGGCAAAATCAGAGCCTTTTAAAACCATATCCCGCTTAAAAGGTCTCCTCTTCATTGTAATGGCACCATTCGAGTCAATAACACATGAAGCGCTGAAGCAGAGGGAGCACTTTGGATTAGCATCCAGTGCTGCAACCTCAGACTCAAGAGCCCCGGGTAACAAAATATCATCCTGAAAGAGGAAATGAATATACTCGCCAGAAGATTTCTCAATGGCATTATTCCAGTTTCCAACAAGACCGAGATTACTGGCGTTTCTAAATACCTTAATTCGAGAATCCGTTAGCTTGGAAACAATCTCAAATGTTCCATCAGTTGACTGATCATCGAAAATTAATAATTCGAAATCGCGGAAAGACTGGCTTAACACCGAATCAATTGCCTTCAAAATGTACTTAGCACCATTAAAACAAGGCATCAACACACTAACTTTAGGCATCCTTGTCCTCCTTATCGGACAAAAATTCCTCAATAAAATAGCGAGGACGATGCTTCGTCTCCATATAAGTCTTTCCAACGTACTCGCCGATGACACCCAAAGCCAAAAGTTGAAGTCCGCCAAGACACCAAATTGACATAATAATGCTTGTCCAGCCAACTTGTACATCGCCAATAAAATGACCAATTAAAAGATATACAAGTGCAAATAAACTAAAAATAGAAATGATTAAACCGGTGAGAGTAATTATCCTAATCGGTTTAGTACTAAAAGACGTTATACCTTCAAAAGCAAATGACAGCATTTTACCGAGCGTGTATTTAGATTTGCCGGCAAACCGTTTCCCTCGCGAATAATACACGCAGCAAGATTTGAAACCAACTAAAGGAACCAAACCACGAAGAAATAGATTAACCTCACGGAATTGAGACAATGCAAGAACAGCACGCTTGGACATCAATCTATAGTCAGCATGGTTATAAACAGCATCGACACCCAACGAAGACTGTAAGCGATAAAAAGACTGTGCGGTAAAACGTTTTAGAAAGGAATCGCTAGAACGATCATTTCGTACACCATATACAACTTCATAGCCTTCGCGAGCTCTTGAAACCATTTCATCAAGCGCATTGATATCATCTTGTAAATCAGCGTCCATCGATGCTATTAAATCAGCAAACTCCGCTGCCTTGTGTAACCCAGAAAGTAAAGCCTTCTGATGGCCACAATTCCTAGAGAGCTTAAGTCCACAGAATAAGGAATTAGACTGATGAAGACTTTCGATGATCTCCCAAGTCTTATCGGATGACCCATCGTCAACTAACAAAACCTTACTGTTCGCATTAATCTGAGACAATTTTACTAAAGTGGAAAACTTCTCAAAAAGCCTTTTAGAGGTTTCCCGCAAAACGCTCTCCTCGTTATAACAAGGAACCACGAGATAGAGAATCGGCAATATGTCCATCTTTGTCATGCAAGCACCTATCACTTAAATGCCCAATACTTACTTAAAATATAATTAAGAGGATAAGTTACAAACAAGTTAAGCAGTGGACCAAGAATAGAAGAAATTCCAAGCACACTAACCCAAAAGTACAAAAGGATGTTGTTGATAATCAATCCAGTAAAAGCACTCGAAGCAAGTAGCTTGGAAAAACTTGAAATAAGTGAACTCAAATCCGATCTCTCATTATCAAAAACATATTTATTGTTCCAATAGAAGGAATTGATGACACCAGCAAAATATGAAACTATATTGGCGACAATATAGTTCACTCCAATAAAAAGGAGTGCCGCGTAAACTAAGTAAGAAACGATTGTATTTGAAAGTCCAACAATCGAAAACTTCAGAAATTGAATCACCGAATCTCGTTTCATTAAAGACCCTTTTCCTACTGTTATCTATAAAGGACATAAACAAAACAAGAGGTTCCATCATCGATTTGAGTATATCCGGGCAGTTTTTTAAAACCACTATATCCTAGTTCATCTTTCAGTTGAGAAAGAACCTCTTCTTCGCAGTCGTGATTATTCATGTAAACAACCAGACCATCAGAATCAATATAATTTCTATCGCAAAAACTGCTAATAGCTTTCTGATCAGGAATCAGCGCATGAATGCGAGACAATTTGGCAACTTCTAGTAGCTTCGCAGTGAGCTGATAGTAATCATAAGAGACAAAGAGCCCCGTTGAACCCGCATACTTCTCTACTGCGGCTTCATTGTCAGCAGATTTCGGATATAAATACAAAGCATTGGAAGAAAAGAAAACAGAATCTGCAGCAATAATTGCGCAAACAAATACAACAGAAACTAAAATAGTGCCCCGAAAATTGAAATCAGTATTATTTCTATAGCGAATTTGCAAATATCTAAATAGATACAAGAACATTCCAAATCCAAATAACAGTAATCCTGGATATGCCAAGCATATGTATCTTGACGAAGTAAAAGGAGATACATAGCAAGCTGTGACGTAAAAAACAAGGGATGAATTAAATAATAAAACTATATAAATCGACTCAGGATGCTCACGATTAATTTTTTTATTCCATAGCAAGTAGAAACAAAGGGCAATTGACAAACAGAAGCAGGCAATCAAAAGAAGCCTTGATCCGAAGAACAAATCAACGGACGACGACCCTAGAAATTGCCAAATTCGTCTAAGTAATACCATTACCCCTGATTGCGATGAGGCCGATTCGACATAGTGATTCCCAAACATGTTGCTTAATGCTGGAGGAAATATGATAAATGACAGACAAACCGATAAGACAATCGTGACTCCATATTTAAAGGAGAACCTCCACCCTTTTCTTGCCCAAAAATAAATAGTAAAAAAACAGGAAACAAAAAAGAGATAAATATAGAAATAGAAATGAGTTAAAAACCCCAATAAAGAAATAACAAATAGGCGGAAATAAACCGATCGATTGGCGAAGGAAGCATTAAACATATCGAATAACGCATCAAGAAATGCTAGGGCAAGTGTCACCAATAACAGATACATTCGAATGTAGGTCACTAGATTTAACGCTATGGGACAGAAAGCCCAAAGAGCCATTAAAATTAGGGCGACTGGCTTACTCTGAAACACTTTGTAAGAAAGCTTAAATAAAAATACTAAGCTGAGTGAATAGAAACATAGATTAGGAACCAAGCCAAACCATTTGCTAAATTCATTCGGAAACAGTGAGCAAACGGTATGAATAATGAAAAAATAGAGAGGAGGATGTGCGTCATTACTCAGATTATATAAAACCGAATCAAACCGAAACACATGCCCTGTATCAACTGTCAAATAAGACTGAATGAACGTAGGATCCATCCAGTTGGCATCCATATTGTTTTCCCAAAAAATATGTGGAAAATAAAAACTATTCGAGAGACCGAAAGTCCACAGCTCGTCAACATGAAACCCTGTTTTCAAATTGCAATAATAAATTGCGACTAATAACGCAGCCACAAACATTACAGCAAATAAAACGCCATAAAACTTGCATCGTTTTGCACATGAATTCATAAACGAGTCCCTATAATTAATTAGTAGCTAAACTAAAGGAGTTTACGAAAAATCATAAACTCCTTCAAGATTAAACTAATACAGTTGGACTAAACCACTGAATTACTGCAATAGCGGATAGATGATAGACTTGCATCACTTACTATTTATCAACCAACTTAACCTCAATCGCTTCCATATGTAGGGCCTCTCCAGTTGTACCTGCGCACTCGCCCGATTTAACCCAATCGAGCCAACCCTTACCCTGCACATGCGCCCTATAGACAACGTCATAATGCTTGGCGAGATCACCCGTAAGCTTAATTTCTACAGCTTCAATAGAAAGAGACTTACCCGTGGTGCCGGCCAGCTTGCCGTTCTTGACCCACTTTTGCCAGCCGATATTCTGAACATGAGCTCGATATTCGATGTTACCGGAATACCCGAGTTCGGGCTTGCTAATAGCCAACGCCTCAACAGCAAGATTTCGACCAGTTGTGCCCGCCGTCATGCCCTCATAAACAGGTTCCTGCCAACCAAGGTTTGAAACATGAGCCTTTATTGAAAAAGTTTTCTGAATAGAGGGCTGACTCGTATCCCCTGGTGCAGGCGAACCCTTTTCAACCAAAACGACCTGGTATGCCTCGAGCCTCAAGCCAAACCCAGTCGTTCCGGCAACTTGATCATTGCAGGCCCAGCCAAGCCAGCCCTTGTCCTGAACATGAGCGCGATAGTAAACGTCATAACGATTGGCCATCTCACCAGTAAGTCGAATTTGGATAGCCTGGACAGACTTGCTCTGACCAGTAGTACCGGAGACTTCTCCCTCTTTCACATAGTCTTGCCAACCGTAATCGGAAACATGCGTCCTGTACTCCAAGCTGCCATCGTAGGGAGCATTCTGCAGATTGAGAGTTATAGCCTCGACAGCTTTGGACTGACCAACGGTGCCAGAAACATTTCCGCCCTTGGAAGCCGACTGCCAACCGTCATTCGAAACATGCGAAGTTGCCAAAACATCAAGCGAGCCTCGTGACACCTTGACGACGTCGTAGCCCGACTCGTCCTTCTTGAAATAAGTCAGAGCGCCGCTATTGTGCGAATAAATAGCAAAGTCGTAATTTGCCGAAGCAAGGACGGAATCCGAAAATTCTACGAGATAGCAAGAGTCACCCTGCTTGCAAAGGGATCTGATTGCAGCATCCGTGTCTTCGGTAACCGGAGAAGCAAACCAATCCATAATCGAATAATCGATAACGGCACCCGGCTTCAAGGCCTCGGCCTTCGTTGAATTCCAAAGTCCACCAGCAGCATCGGCGCTGGCCGAGTTATACGTACTAGACCCATATCCAGACAGACCGATCTCCGGATTAAAGAAGAGAATCAGCTCTGCAGCAACGGAAGAATCGACATCGGTAATGCTCAGACGGTCAAGCTGTTCCTGCTTTTGGGGATACATGCCCGTCGGCGTGTTTGGATGCCCCTTGTAATAATACAAATAGTCATCGCCATAGATAACCTCGGTCAAGTTGGCATAGTCGTCAAAATTCTGCTCGTAAGTAACATACGTTCCAAGCAGCATCATTACCTTTTTGCCCTGCTGAGTAGCCGCATCAAAATAACCATCGTTAAAGTTGTACAGAGCCTTAAACGCTTGGACCGTGTACTCTCCCCTATTCTGCAGGCTCGTAAGCATGCTCGAAACGTTCATCTTCTTAACGTTAGGATCGGATGCGATCTTATTCGCAAAGGCATTATCGTCACCACTCGTAAACAGATTCGTTCGAGTCATCCACCACTGAGTGCCGGGCTCAATACTCAGCACGGCATACATAGAATCCCAGTGATCGTGATAATCGCTATACGACTTTGAGACCTCACCGGTTTCGTATTCCTTATTCTTTGCAGCGTTCCATAGAGCAATCAGCTCCGCTTGCTTAGAATCTGGATCCTTAACGTCGAAGGCCTCGTTGGTAAAGACATATGTGGCAGATCCATCGGACAACAGCCGAATGAAGTATTGACCAGCGGGAATCTTATTGGCGTAAACCATCCTATGGATCAACGAGCAGGTGATGTCATTGATATACAGATTGAACTTTGCCTTGGGATTGATCTTGTAGAGCGCAGCGACATAATCCGCGAACGCCTGATAGCTCGAACTGGAAGCATTCTCCTCATGAGTCAGGTACGGAAGACCATACATCCCGGATGGAAGCGAGTTCCAGTTATAGGCACTTGGGCGATCGAGCATTACGATTGACGGAATGCTCGTTCCAGCAGAAGAGGTGCTGATATCCCAGAAAACCAGCGAATAGAGAACAACGGGGAAAGAAGCGCTCAAAGGAGCAAGGTTGTACTCGCTCGCAGAAATGCCAATTGACTGATGATCCTCATGAACGATATTTCCATTCTTCAAATAATGCAACGTAACGTCAAACGGACCATAATCGCTAAAATCAATTTCACTGGAGCTAGAGCCCAGATCTCCGAGTGCAATCGTGCTTGAGACGGAACGGGTGACCCTCCCTCCATACGACATGGAGCCTGCAACCTTTATCGAATCAGCGATGCCGAGTCGTTTTATATCCTCGACCTGCGGAATATTCAGGGTTACTTTAGTCGTCTCCCCAACCTGAGAAAGAGAGCAATTAAAGACATACGGGACATAGGCACCAGCGGTATCGCCAGGCGCCGCGTCACCCTTCTTTACAATGACGATCTGTATTGCTTCAACGGCATAAGACCAACCGGTGGTTCCAGCAGTCGACCCATTTGAGGTCCATCCAAGCCAGCCGAAATTAGAAGCATGAACGCGATAATACAGGTCATAAGAAGCTGCCCTGTCACCCGTCAGCTTGAGCTCGACGGCTTCAATCTGAAGGCCCTTTCCCGTCGTGCCGGAGACAGCTCCATTAGAAACCCAATCCTGCCAGCCTTCATTTTGAACATGAGAGCGGTATTCGATACCAAGGTCCTCTGAATTAGGGAGGGAAACCCTGAGCGCCTCAAGCCTACGAGACTGGCCTGTTGTGCCAGAGATCGAGCCATTCGATGTAAACGTCGGCTCCCAGCCAATGCCTGAAATGTGAGATTTATAGTTGACATCCGGGACCGCCTCTTTGGGCTCCATGGTAACATCAATCGAAGGCGCCGTTTCATCGGCTACAGCAGCAGTTTGATCCGAGGGGTCGGATTGGGTCTCTGGGACGGATTCATATTCGTTGGAACCAACATTTTGATCTGCCCAACAAGCCAAAGGGCTCAAAAGCAGCATCGACATGAAGCAGGAAATCAGAACAATAAATGCTCTAAATTGCCTTTTCAAAAGAATCGCCTCCTAGATAGACAGTCTTCAATAACCATACTATCGGGAGTTAGCTTCATTAATGCCACCAATTAGGTGAACGAAGAAAAAGGAGCCTTGTCCAACGGCAAGGGCCCTTTCCCGTTGCCAAGACTACGGCAACAGGAAAGGGCCCTCTAACAAGCTCTCGTCGCTTACGAGAATGGCTAGTAGATTACCACCTTGGTAGCAAGGGGCACGTTATTCCAAATCCATTTAGCGCGATCGATGGGCAAACGCACGCAGCCTTGTGAAATATGCATTCCCATTCGGCTGTCCATGGGATTAAAAGTTCCCTGGAAGTACGGTATTGAATGGAACAGGTAGTCCCCATAAAACTGCGTGTAGTAGTAGCAGGTATACCCATGTCCAAACGAGTAGCCCTTGCCGGTGACGGTATACTCACCCGTAGGCGTTGGAGTACTAGGGGCGCCGGTAGAGCAAGTCCAGTATTGAGCGTAACTCCACGACCCGCGCTGTCCACGAAAAACTCCAAGGCGGCATGCTTGCCTGTCAACCATAATGAGCCAGCTTGTATTGCTCGAATATCTATTAGCCCGATTAAGCATAGTCATCATATCTGCCGGCAACAAAGGCTGGTCAGTAAACGGACGCGCAGTAGAACCGGGAGCACCAGCGCCCTTGGGAACAATCTTCACTTGAACAGACTCGACTCTGCAGCCTATCCTAGACGTACCCGCAGGCTGCCCATTTGAGGTCCAGTCGAGCCACCCAAAGTCTTGGCAATATGCTCGATACCAAACATCAAAGTAGTTCGATAAATCACCGGTTAACCTAATCTTTAGAGCCTCGATACGCTTTGCACAGCCTACTGTGCCAGCGACATTCCCATTAGAAGTCCAGCCTTGCCAGCCCACATCCTGCACATGGGCGGAGTACTCAATACCGCCCGATACACTACTTGAGACATTCAACTTCAGTGCCTCAATAGCAAGCGACCTACCAGTTGTGCCAGCAACACCACCGTTGCCAACGGGATTCATCCAACCGAGCGTGGCGACATGCGCCTGGAGCGTTAGAGCTGGAGCCGAGATAAATGCGGGTGCAGACGATGCACCAGGATTTCCGCCCTTCGCGACAAGCTTTATTTGGACAGCCTCTATCTGGATATTTAACCCGGTAGTTCCAGCGGAATCGCCGTTCTTGGCCCAACCCAACCAACCATAACCAGCCGAATGAACTCGATAGAAAATGTCATACTGATTCGCCAGGGGACCATTTATGCGCAGTTCAAGAGCCTGAATGGCCAACCCTTGTCCAACGGTCCCAACATAACCGGCAGACCGCCATTCCTGCCAACCAATATTGGCAACATGGGCTCGTGCCTCAATAAGAGAGCCATCATCCACACCGGCCAGCGACACATTCAGAGCTTGAAGCGAAAGCGATTTTCCCGTTGTGCCGGCATCCTGCCCATCTAAAACAGATGGAGACCACCCACGATTAGCGGAATGAGCCTGATATACAACATGAGTGCAATCGGCGGAAGTATCGGAAACAAATGCTCCGTCCGTTACTCCGGGAGCGCCACTGCCTTTACTGATAATCCTTACTTCGACAGCCTTAAGGAATGAACCCGGTATCGTTGCCCCCGCATCCGCGCCATTACACGCCCAGCCAAGCCATCCTTTTTTGGAGTCAAAACACCGATACCAAACGTCATAGGCATTAGACAAATCACCAGTAAGAGCCAATCTCACTGCCTTTAGAACACGCCCATCGTTTTTAGAGTTAAGCGCAGCACCGTCAGAAACAGCACCGCTCCATCCGCCAAATTCAAAAAAGCCGGAATAGTCAATTGAGCCTAAAATCTCTTGATTATCAAACGAAATGGAGAGCGAGGTTAAAGGTTCAGAGCCGTTCTCGGAGCCCAATTGGATTGATTTGCCTTGTACGGAGCCCAGGCTTTTACCGTTAAGACCAAGCGAGCTCCCGCTTAGAACATCCGTAGCTCCAATGAAATGGTTCAACGTATCGCCGGGAGCAGAGCCGCTTTTTTCGACCAATAAAATCTGAACACCCTGAATGGCGGCACCCTTCCCCACCGAGCCCGCAGGAGACCCGTTAGACGTCCAGCCCAGCCATCCGCCCAATTTGGAAGCATACACGCGGTACCAAATGTCGTAAGTTGCAGATATATCGTCATTTAGCTTAAGCTGAACGGCTTCAATGGTCCGAGACTGCCCGGTCGTGCCAACAGCGCCTGAAGACCAGTTTTGCCAACCGATGCCAGAGACGTGCGCGCGAGAGAAAATAGAGCCTCCGTGACCATACCAATTAACACTAACCGATAACGCCTCGATTGCATTACTTGAGTCGATGACTCCCGATGTCTTTCCGTCCGCGACGGCGCTCATCCATCCAACATTCGAGACATGAGATCGATAGGAAACGGTAGGCGGATCCTGAGAATGGTCCCTAAAGGCATCACCTCGAACCGGTGCATCTTGGGCATTTTTTGGAAGCACCCTAATCTGAACTGCCTCGATCTGGTAAGCATAGCCCTGCGTTCCAGCAGGCTCACCATTTGAGGCCCAGCCAAGCCAACCAACATTTGCAGAATGAACGCGATACCAAATGTCATACGATTCAGAAAGACCGCCCGACAAAGATAGCTTGATCGCCTCGATGGCTCGCGACTGTCCAACTGTTCCAGATGTCTGCCCGTTACCCACCAGCTGAGACTCCCAGCCGATCCCGGAAATATGAGATTGGACCGAAATGCTGTCACTCCCCAAAGGGGTGCCATCTTGTGAAAGCAGATTGATCTTGAGTGCTTCAACGCGCTTAGCACGACCTGTTGTGCCAGCCGTCATTCCATTTGAAACGGGAGCTTGCCAGCCAATATCCTGTACATGAGTCTGGTATGAAACGGAGCCAAAGACAGCGGATGCAACATTTTCGGGTTTCGGCGAATCAGTCGCATTGGAAGCAGACTCGCTAGAAACGGATGAGGGAGAATCATTGTCTGACACAGTCGGCTGCTCGACTTCAACCCCCTGCTGTTCGTCATTTAAGACGAAGTCCTCGTCTTCCGAGCTGCCGGCGGCATTAACGGAATAATCAGTAGATTCCGGCTGCACCGGTAAAGAATCAGCCCAGACAGAAAGGGGCGTCAGAAGACACTGAAGAATCAGTAATGGCGTCATTGCCGTTGCTAGCAGTCGTTGCGTCTTTTTCATTCGACTCCCCCATCAATCGACCATCTTTAGCATCATTATTTATCGTTTCGGCAATTGTATTAATAACGAAAACGTGAATGGCACTTAAATAGAAACGAACGGACCGTTGCAAAACGGCCCGTTCGTTTTAACTAGAGTAACTGCTAAAACCTGTGCGAAGGCATGACTTTCGATCAGCTATGCAAGCGGCACGTTGTCATACCAACCCCACTTTGGCTTATATGAGGTGGAATAATAATCCAACCAGTACGCCATATCGAGCGTCCTGATCTGACCGACATTATCCATAACCTGGTTATTGCCAATATAGAGACATACGTGACCGTAAATGCTGCCCATGCGGGTATGCGTATGCGAAGGAACGGCAATGACCATTCCGACTTTCAGCTGAGAATAATCGGTGAATTTACAATAATCCCAGTAGTAATCGCAGGCATCTGTATGGACGTTCCTAAATCCGGCACGCTCGTAGATATCTGCAATCCACTCGGAGCACAATCCCGGGCCAGGAGACGGTACCTGTCGGGCAAGATCTACAATCTTCTTCTGCATGGGATTTACAAACGCAGAAGGCTGCCCAAGCAAACACGGCGAAACGGTACTCCCGGGGGCATTGGCGCCCTTCCTTGTAAGTCGAACTTGGACAGCTTGGACATGCGACCCATAGCCAGTGCTACCGGCAACGGCACCATTTTTAGTCCAACCAAGCCAGCCGACATTATCGACATGGACCCTATACCAAACATCAAAATAGGTTGCCAAGTCACCAGAAAGAGAAATTTTAATAGCCTCAACCGAATTAGTTTCAGCAGTAGACGAAAGCTGCTCCCCGTTTGTCTTGCCAGAAGTCCAGCCTACATTCGAAAGATGCAGTTGATATTTAATCCCGCCGGCAACAGATGAAGTAGTTTTAGCCGAAAACCCGGTGATGGAAATTCCCTGACCAGTTGTACCGGACACCTCTCCGGCCGAGACAGAATTCTGCCAAGCGCCTTTCACCTGAGAGGAATATGTCACCGAAGGTATTTCAAGATGGGAATATCCCGATGTATCAGGATGGGAAGCACCCTTCTTAATGAGCTTAATCTGAACAGCCTCGAGAGAGCACGACATACCAGTGGTGCCGGCCTCCTCGCCGTCCTTGGCCCAGGCCATCCAGCCGATGTTGGAGGCGTGCACGCGGTAGTAGACGTCGTAGTCCTTGGCGAGGGAGCCCGTGAGCCTCAGGCGCACGGCCTCGACGGCGCGGCCCTGGCCGGTGGTGCCGCCCTCGGAGGCCGAGGGGGTGTCCCAGCCCTGCCAGCCGATGCCCGAGACGTGGGCGTCGATCTGGACGGACGAGCCGTCTGAGTAATCGGAGCTGTCGAGCGAGAGCTTGAGGTCCTCGAGGGCGAGGCCGCGGCCGGTGGTGCCGGCGGTCGCCCCGTCGGACACGGCGCCCTGCCAGCCAACGTTGGAGACGTGGGCGCGGTAGGTCAGGGACATGGGCTTCTTCTTGAAGGCGTAGTCGACGTTGGCCCCGTCGGACGAGGGGGCGGCGTCGCCCTTCTTGACGAGCCTGATCTGGACGGCCTCGACGCTCCTGCCGAAGCCGGTGGTGCCGGCCTCCTCGCCGTCCTTGGCCCAGGCCATCCAGCCGATGTTGGAGGCGTGCACGCGGTAGTAGACGTCGTAGTCCTTGGCGAGGGAGCCCGTGAGCCTCAGGCGCACGGCCTCGACGGCGCGGCCCTGGCCGGTGGTGCCGCCCTCGGAGGCCGAGGGGGTGTCCCAGCCCTGCCAGCCGATGCCACTTACATTGGCGTTAATTTGCACAGAGCCGTCTTCAACAGGATTCAAGATGCCGACCTTAAGATCCTCCACTGATTTAGACTGCCCCGTTGTGCCAGCTGTAGATCCGTCGCGCTTGCTGCTCATCCAGCCAATATTCGAGACATGTGCCTCATACTGAATATGCATCTTGCTGTCGTCTACGTTCAGAAGAGAACCGTTGAAGCAGTAGTTCATGTCACAGCGTCCGTTAACGCCCGGGACATTGCCGCTGCTTGAATACTGCCAGAAACTGTAGCTGCCAGCATAATCGCAACGCCAATTATATTGAGCGACCCAATGATCATAACCGCTCAACGACGGAGAATTCAGGTAGTTGTTAAGCCAGTTAAGGTTCGCATAGATACCCGACTTAAAGCCAACGGCCTCCATACGGTTGCAAAAAGCCTGCGCAATCTGAGTGAGCTTATCCTTGCTGAAATCCGGATCTTGCAAGATATAGTTATCCTCAAGATCATAATAAATGGGAAGCGACGGATGATGACCACCGAGCCAAGCAAGTGTCCTGTCGGCCTCTTTATTGGCATCCTCTACAGAACGGGCGTAGGAGTAATAATACACGCCATAAGGAATACCGAGGCGCTCACATTCAGCAGCATTTCTTTCAAAAGAATCGTCAGGTTTTCCGTAAACAGGTCCAACTTTGAGAATGGCAAAATCAATCCCCGCGGCCTTAACCTTATTCCAATCAACGGTTCCTTGGTGATTGCTGACGTCGATGCCGCGCGCAACAGCGCCATTGGGCAAAGGATCGTCAGTTAAAGACTGCGCATCGATGTCGCCATTGTCAGAATCGATAAGCACGCCGTTTTCGAAACGCCAAGAGTTCGGTTCCAAAGAGTCCGCTTCGCAGGAATTCATCTCAGTGGAATCATCGGTTGGAGCTTCACCGTTTGGCTCGTCAACACCAGATTCTTCGACGCCAATTCCAGGCTGTTCGCCGGAATCCGAATTTGTTTCCCCATCAGGACGAGTAGCATTTGCATCGTCACCATACCATTCGGTCACACCCTGAGAACCCGAGGCATCGTCCTGCGCTCCCTGAGAGCTTGCACCTTGAGATTCGTACTCGATTGATGTTTGCGAGACCGACTGCGAGGCAGCGGCGGCCTGGACTGACAGCGCATACGCACTGTAAGGCTGAATGATTTGAGACCAGCCCATCAATAGCGTACAAGCCAAAGCAGCAAACGCTTTGAGACGTTTCATATATATCCCCCAAGACAGTAACCACATATAAAGACACGAATACTAGCTATATTACCGCACTTCCATACAGGCATTTAAAGCTTAGGAAAGCACCAGTTAGCATACAGTCAAAAAGAGGCGCTCCTGCAACGGAGCGCCTCAACAGACTCTATGCGAAAGGCCTAGCGGCACCGATTACACGACCTGGAGCATTGACCGAACGCTCGGTCACACCGATCCCCGGCCATGAATCGATAATTCGACCGTTTCCGATATAGATTCCAATATGGCCCTGGTAGTAGACCACATCTCCCCTCTGCATAGCAGAGGTGCTAACTGGCATAAACGTGTTGTTGCGATACCAGTTCATGGAATTGTATGTCTGCTCGGGCAACCAACGATGGTTATAGGGGTTATACCAACCCATATCCATGCCTGTCGCATACAGACATTGCAGTACCAAGCCTGAGCAATCAACCGCATCCCCCGGCCAAGAAGACCAAGGCTCGATATAACGCGTTCCGATATATTCACGAGCACGCTGGACGAATGCGTTGATGCAATCCTGTCGCGAAGCGTTGTAAGGAATTCGAGAAGGCGTGACATACGTGAAGTAACCGGTGCAATACGAAGGAAGCTGCACACTATTGCAACTAACCTTTGGATAAGATCCCGGGGTCTGATACCCCATATAACGATAGGTCTCGAAATACGAATCAGACGTAGAGCCTGGTGCGGAAGCGCCCTTGGGAACAATCTTTACTTGTAAAGCCTGAACAGGAATGCCAAGCTTCGTGGTGCCCGCGGGCGATCCATTTTTAGTCCAGCCAAGCCATCCGTAATTTGACACATGGACGCGATACCAGACATCAAAGTAATTCGAAACGTCGCCAGTCAAGTTAATCTTCACGGCTTGGATTTGTTGTCCCTGTCCAACGGTTCCCGCTGTGGCCCCGTCCGCTACAGCAGACTGCCAACCGATATTGGATACATGGGCAGAATACGAAATGCCACCGCTCATGGAGCTATCGGAAAGCGACAACTGCATGGCCTCCATGGCACGGTTCTGCCCAACCGTTCCGGCAACACCGCCATTGCCAACAGACGCTTGCCAGCCAAGACCGGAGCAATTCGCCTTTGCAGATAGCCCGGGAAGCTGGATCAACGCAGCATGATCTTGAACGGGAGCGTCGGACGAACCCTTGGCAACCAACTTAATTTGAATTGCCTCGGCCTGCTTAGACAACCCAACGGTGCCAGCTGCGGCGTCATTTTTAGCCCAACCAAGCCAGCCATAATCCGCCGCATGAACACGGTAGTAAATATCGTATTTTGAAGCGTCGTTGCCGGTGAGCCTTAATTTAACCGCCTGAATTGCGAGGCCCTTGCCAACAGTGCCAGCGTAGGAAGCACCCGAGACGTATGGTTGCCAACCGATATTCGCAACGTGTGCCGACACTTCGACGGAGGCATCAATACCCTGCGTCGAAACATACAACGCCTGCAGAGAACGAGACATACCTGTCTGACCTGCAGTTTCTCCATTGCCAACGGGAGCCAACCAGCCTGCAGAAGCAACGTGCGCTTGAGAAATTAGACCGATTCCGGACGCCTCGATAAATGCATTGGCAGTGAAGCCAGGCGAAGACTGACCCTTACCTACAAGTACGACATCGATACCGCACAAACCGGAAGAACCACCAGAAACGCCACATGCCTGACCATTTGACGTCCAGCCCGTCCAGCCATTACCAGAATCGCATACTCGATACCAAATGTCATAATTGGCAGCAAGTTGGCCGCTCAGCGACATTTTTATCGCTTTAATGGGTGCGCCGGGTACCGCCTTGGCAGCGCCGCCATCCGATACAGAAGCACCCCAGCCTGAATATGCATCCATTACGGCATAGGAAATTGACCCGTCATCAGTTTGGCCAGCAACGCTTAAGGCAATAGAGCTCAGCAGTTTGGCGCCCTTGCCTCCGATCGTGGCCTTTTGACCGGAAGAGGAGCCAAAACTCTCCCCAGAAACGGCCGATCCGGAAACCGTAACAGCATCTAGATCACCGATAAATACCTTGCTCGAAGAGCCAGGAGCTGCTCCGCCTTTCTCCACAAGGATTACCTTAACCGCTTCGATAGCCCTGCCTTTACCGGCAGAACCAGCGGCAGCTCCATTGCAAGCCCAATCAAGCCAACCTATACCTGACACATGAGCACAGTACCAAATGTCATATTTTTCAGCTGCCTCACCGGTTAGACGAATCTGGACGGCTTCGAGACGCTGGGACTTACCAGTCGTTCCACAGCGCCCCTCAGACCACTGTTGCCAGCCGACATTAGAAACATGGCCGCGAAGCTCAATGGAGCCCGAGTGACCATACCAGCCAAGCTGAGCCTCAAGAGCCTCCATGGGGAGGCCCCTACCAGTTGTCCCGGCAACAGATCCGCCACCTACGGGCGACATCCACCCAATATTCGACGTATGTGAGCGAACAGTGATTGAGGCAGGTTCATCGCTACGGCTCTTAAAAGGACAGGTGGTGTCGCCCGGGGCGGGGTCGCCCTTGGGCAGGACCGCGACCTGGACGGCCTGGACGGCGCGGCCGTAGCCCGCCGAGCCGGCGTCGGCGCCGTCGCACGCCCAGCCCAGCCAGCCGAACTCCGCGGAGTGGACGCGGTACCAGACGGTGTAGCGGGCGGCCAGCTCGCCGGACAGCCTGACCCTCAGGGCCTCGACGGCCCGGGCCTGGCCGGTGGTGCCGGCGGTGCCGCCGTTGCCGACGGCGGCCTGCCAGCCGACGTTGGAGACGTGGGCCTCGACGGATATGGCGTCGGCGCCGAGGGGCTCGCCGGTCGAGGCGTCGGACAGGACGAGGCGCAGCGCCTCGAGGGGGAGCCCCCTGCCGGTCGTGCCGGCGACCTCGCCGCCGGCGACGGCGCCCATCCAGCCGATATTGGAGACGTGGGCGGAATAAGACAGCGAGACGGCAGTGGCCCCATCGGACTGCGCGGCCTCCGCCTGGCCCCCGTCGGCCTGGGCGGTTTCGGCCTGGGCGGCCTCGTCCTGGGCGCCGGACTCCCCGCCGGCGGGCTGCGCCTCGCCGGGGAGCGGCTGCGTGTCCCCCGCCGCGGCGGGGGCGGCGTAGGCCGCGGGCCCGCACAGGGCCAGGGCGGCAGCGACCGCGAGGACGGCGGCGGCCCCGGAAACTCGTTTCATGGAGCGTCTCATGGAAAATCCCCCTAATCTAGCAACGGTTTAGAGTCTACTAGATTGGGGGGACGGGGGCCAAGCCCGCACAGTTAGCGTCGGCGTGACGTCCTTCGTCTACAGCACGGTTAAATGCATCGAACAAATGGGCTGCTTCCTCGGGACGCGAGGAAGCATCTAAAACAGTGTTGAGAATGTCTCCCGCATCACGTCCGTGTGTCTCCGTCGCAGAAACCGACGTGGTCTCGCCATCAAGAATGCAAATATTGTCACGAGGCACTGAAGCCACGACAACCGGCGAATGCGTGGTCACGACAAACTGCACGTTGGGGAAGATGCGAACGAGGTCCTCCAGAATTCGTGCCTGTCAACGAGGGTGCAAATGAAGGTCGATCTCGTCAATCATTACCACGCCCGGCGTCTTGAGCACACGATCCCCTAGTGCGGGGTTCAACATCGCCATGCGATATGCGATGTCCGCAAAAAGGCTCGACGTGCCACGATATCCGTCGCTCATAGAGTGAATCCTATCGCGATGGTAACTACCATCGGCAGTGCTTATATGTAAACACCAGCTGGCCGAGTTCGGCATCAAAATCGACCATCGCGTCCACGGTAGAAGCGGCGGCATCAAAACATGAGGCCGGTGCCTTTTTAACCGCAGAGAACAGTGCGCTGTCACGCCTATTCTGCTACTCCCAAATGGATTGAGATTTAAACCATGCATTCATACGTGCATCGTTCGAAGATGCCTGTAGGGCACCTTCGAACCCACGCGTCCTGTTGGGCAACGATTGGTCTTTAGGTTCAGTCCGCGTCCACAATCGATCGGTCCCATAACGAGCAAGAATGGGAAGGACAACCGTCTCGCCACTGCCGACATTTTTATTGCAGCCGATCGCTGACATCCATTACAGGCGCAGCGTCAGCAATAGTCGTGCAGCCCTTGGCAGTATTAGGCGAACGCAACTAAAACCGTTGCAAACGCAATTAGGTATAATTCTTCCAAATCGCCTAGAGAAAGTGTTTGAATGCTTACCGTAATCGTGCCTACTTACAATGCCGAGCCGTATCTTTCTCAGGCTATAGGCAGCCTATTAAACGAAAACAAAATCGAACTGGAAATCCTAGCCATCAACGACGGATCTACCGATAACTCGCTCGCCATTATGCAAGATTTCGTTGCGCGCGACTCACGCGTTCGAGTGATCGATAAGACGAACCAGGGTTACGGCGCAACCTGCAATCTGGGCATTCGCGAGGCAAAGGGCGACTGGATTGCCATCCTCGAGCCCGATGACTGGATTGAGCCCGGAATGTACTCCGACGTGCTTGCCTTTGCCAAGCGCGAATTTGGCGATCCGAACAAGCTCGATATTATTGAGACCCCGTATTGGATCATTCGCAACCCCGATACCCCCCAAGAGGTCAAACTACATTGCGCATATCGCGGTCGCATTAAACCGCCTCAGCAACCGTTCACCATTCACGACGCTCCACACCTGCTGGCCCATCATCCGTCCATTTGGTCGGCTATCTATCGTCGCGACTTCCTGATGCAAAACAATATCTGGTTTAAGGAAATCCCCGGTGCGGGCTGGGCCGACAATCCATTCCTTGTCGAAACGCTCTGCCAGGCAAAGGCGATCGCTTACTGGCCCAAGCCGTATTACTGCTACCGCGAGGAAACACCCGAAAAGGCGGCCGCTCTGGCCAAGCGTGACCCCTTGATGCCGTTTAATCGCTGGAACGACATGGTCGATATTCTTGAGAGACTCAACGTCGCCGACCCCGCCGTTTGGACACCGCAAATCACACGCGGCTTCACCTATATGGGCATCATGATTGAGCACACCGGAATTGAGGGGCACCCCGAAATCGAGCGGGCAATCCACAAGATGTTCGAACGCATGCCGCAAGAGCTGGTATTTGCCAATCCTCGCGTTACCCCCGCGGCCAAAAAACTCTATGCCGAGTATATGGGCATCGCCGACCCTAAAATCAGCTACTGCGCATACGCCAAGGACCTCGTGGGCGAGGGCCTGTATAACGTATGGAACAAGGGGCCCAAGCAAACTCTAAAAATGATCACATCGCACTTTGGTTCATACAACGCACGCGCTGGAAAATAGTCTGATGGGCAGCAAAGCAAGCAGAAATACCTCCATCGAAGCGCTGCGCTTGGTCGCGGTCGCCGGGATTGCCATATTCCACACGTTTCAGTGGACCTTCCAGGCCGTCTGCATCAGCGTGCCGGAATATGCACCGCTCGCCGCCTTCCCCTATTCGGGACTGCTGGGGTTCATTAACTTGCTTGGCTGCTGGGCCAACGAGGTCTTCTTTATGATCTCGGGCTATTTTCTCATCGCTTCGGCCGCGCGTGCTTGGGACGGTGGAGCAACGTGGAAGTCGCAAATGCAACGGACGGCGCAGCGCCTTGGCAAGGTCATTATGCCCACTGCGTTTTATTGCCTCGTGGCGCTCGCGTGGTCCACGGTGGTTGATTTCTGATCTCAGCCGAACACATTGAGCGGATAGGCCGTTCCCGCAGC
>CATYJU010000021.1 GCA_958407995.1 uncultured Collinsella sp. | reverse complement strand
CGTTGCCGCGCCCCGCAGTGCCCGCTTCCCCCGAGAACAATTATCAGTGCAGGTAAACGGCTTGCCGATTTTCGGTAAAACCAGGCATGGTCGACCCATACGGGTAAAACGTAGTAGATAGGCCGTTTTCGTGGTGCGGCCCCAAAACAGTCTTTTGGGACGGGTGGTATCCTTGGTAGCTCTGTGCTGCAAACGCACCTCAAACGCAAGGAGTCCCATGGATCTTATCGCCCAGCTCGCCCACGAGCTCAACCTTAAGGCTGACAACATCGAGGCAGCCGTCAAGCTCATCGACGAGGGCAACACCATCCCCTTTATCTCGCGCTACCGCAAGGAAGCAACGGGCGGCATGGACGACGTTGCCCTGCGCGCACTCGACGAGCGCCTGTCTTACCTGCGCAATCTTGAACAGCGCAAGGAGGACGTCATCCTGCTCATCGACGCCCAGGGCAAACTCACGCCCGAGCTCGAGCAGCAGATTCGCGAGGCCACGCAGCTCCAGCGTGTCGAGGACCTCTACAAGCCCTACCGAAAAAAGCGCATGACCCGCGCGCAGAAGGCCCGCGAAGCCGGCCTGGAGCCGCTTGCTAACATGATCATCATGCAGGCATCCGCCAAGGGCAGCGCGCTCGACGCTGCCGCGGCATACGTCAACGAGGAAGCCGGCTTCGACACGCCCGAGAAGGCGCTTGCCGGCGCAGCGGACATCGTGGCTGAGACGGTAGCCGAGGACCCCGAGAACGTCGCCGACCTGCGCGCCTTTACGCAAAACACCGCCGATATCGTCGTCGAGGCCACCGATCCCACCGAGAAGACTCCCTACGAGCCGTACTACAGCTATGACGAGCCACTGCGCCGTATACCCAACCACCGCGTGCTGGCTATCGACCGCGGTGAGCGCGAAGGCAAGCTCCGCGTGCGCGTGAACGTCGACGGCGCCGCCGCCACGGCACGCCTCGGCAGCCGTTGGCCCCGCCGCCAGGGCGTCTTCGCGCCCGTCTTCGATGCCGCCATCGCCGACGGTTACAAGCGCCTCATGGCCCCCTCGCTGGAGCGCGAGGCCCGCGCCAAACTCACCGTTCGCGCCCAGACCGAGGCCATCAACGTCTTTGCCAAGAATCTCGAGGGCCTGCTCTCGGCACGCCCCGTGCGCGGCGCCCGCGTGCTCGCGCTCGATCCGGGCTACCGCACCGGCTGCAAGGTCGCCGTCATGGACGAGACCGGCAAGCTGCTCGACCACGGCGTGGTCTATCCCACCAAGCCGCGCCACGACGTCGCCGGCACCAAGCGCGAGCTTGCTCGCCTCGTCAAGAAGGACGGCGTCAACACCATCGTCATCGGCAACGGCACCGCCAGCCGCGAGACCGAGGAAGTCGTCTCGGAGTTCATCGCCGAGAAGGCGCCCAGCCTTCGCTACACCATCGTCAACGAGGCCGGTGCATCGGTGTACTCCGCCTCCGAGCTCGCAAGCCAGGAGTATCCCGACCTGGACGTCACCGTGCGTGGCGCCATGAGCCTGGGCCGCCGCCTGCAGGACCCGCTGGCAGAGCTCGTCAAGATCCCGCCCCAGTCCATCGGCGTGGGCCAGTACCAGCACGACCTTGACCAGGCCGAGCTCTCGCGCACCCTGGGCCACGTGGTGGAGGACGTCGTCAACCGCGTGGGCGTCGACGTGAACACCGCGAGCGCGAGCCTGCTGGGCTACGTTTCGGGCATTACGCCGAGCGTGGCCAAGAACATCGTGGCCTACCGCGAGGAAAACGGCGCCTTTACCGATCGCCGCCAGCTCAAGAAGGTCCCCAAGCTGGGACCCAAGGCATACCTCAACGCCGCGGGCTTCCTGCGCATCAGTGGCGGCAAGAACCCGCTCGACGCGACAAGCGTCCACCCCGAGAGCTACGAGGTGGCCACGTCCGTCCTGGAGCGTGCCGGCGTTGCGGCAAGCGAACTCAGCCGCGGCGGCGTGCCCGACATCGAGCGCCGCCTGGGCAGCATCTCGGCGCTGGCAAGTGACCTGGACTGTGGCACCCTCACGCTCATCGACATCGTCAACGAGCTCAAGAAGCCCGGTCGCGACCCGCGCGACGACGCGCCCGAGGTGGTCTTTAGCCGCTCGGCACTTTCCATCGACGACCTGGAGCCCGGCATGGAACTCAAGGGCACGGTGCGCAACGTCGTCGACTTTGGCGCGTTCGTCGACGTCGGCGTGCACCAGGACGGCCTCGTACACATCTCCAAGCTCGCAAACCGCTTCGTCAAGCACCCGAGCGACGTGGTACGCGTCGGCGACACGGTAAAGGTGTGGGTGGAAAAGGTCGATCGCGACCGCAAGAAAATCTCGCTCACCATGGTGCAGGGGAAGTAAACCGCCAAAGCAAGGGTCCCCCCTCTCGCGACGTGCAAAATCGCGAGTATTCTGCAATTTCCGCCGCCCCGAACGCCCCTCAGAGGTAATAAAGTCAAAAACAGCCCCCGTTTTAGCGTCATCAGAGCCAAAACGGGGGCTGTTCCATGCTTCACCCAGCTGGTAAAAGCCTTTACCTTGCTGAATACTCTCAATTTTGCACGGCGCAGGCGGGGGTACCTTTGTCCACGGCAGGATATGGAAGCCTATCACCAACCTACCGGCAAGTTCGTGTCGGCAGCCCCGGCCTTTCCTTTGCCTAGCGCGACCCTCGCGAAGCGCGTGAGCGATAGGGAAAGGAAAGGCCGGGGCGAACAACCCGCGATGTAGCCAGCGTTCGCGTTACGGCAGGATATGGAAACCGAGCGAGGCGATATCCTTGGCAAAACCGCGCACGGTATCGAGCGAGACCTCGTACGGGTCACGGCCGATGTTCTTACGCTTGGCCAGGATGCTGTTGGGCACCGTGATGATCTGGCAACCGCATCCTTCCGCCTGGTAAATATTGATAAGCTCACGCGTGGACGCCCACAGGACCTCGCAGTTGGGCTTGGCGGCGGCCTTCTTCACCGACTCCGTCATAAACGGAATGGGATCGACGCCGGTGTCAGCGATACGGCCGGCAAAGAGCGAGATGATGGACGGCGTCTCGGCATCAACGGCCTCGACCATCTCGTCGACCTGCGTAGGCGTAAAGATGGTGGTGACGTTGACCTTGATGCCGTCGGCGGAAAGCTTGCGGACCAGCTCGGCGGTGGGCTCGCCCTTGGTGGTCACGCACGGAATCTTGACGTAGACGTTCTCGGCCCAGGTAGCGATCTCGCGGGCCTCGACCTCCATGGTCTCGACGTCGTCGGCAAAAACCTCAAACGAGACGGACACATCGGTGATGTGGGCCAGGACCTCCTTGGCAAACGCGCGGTAGTCCGTCACGCCGCCCTTCTTCATAAGGGACGGGTTGGTCGTGAAACCCTGAACGTTGCCGTTCTCGTACATGTCGAGCATGCCCTCGAGGTTTGCACCGTCAGCGAACACCTTGATTGCCATCTGCCTGATTCCTTTCGCTTGCACATGGGCGTTAAACTGCTAAACACTTTACCTACGTTTATCAAGGCGTGAGCTGCGGTTTTTTATCTTCTCGGCGAACGGTATAAACACCTCAGTGTTTGGATTGATAAATCGATTGAGCATGTAAAAGCAAAGAGTCACAGTTTGAGCAAACGTCAGAACGCGGGATTCATTAGATGAGGCCGAAATGCTGCATCGCTGTGACGGTACCGTCGTGTGCGACATCGTCGGTCACGTAGTCGGCGACTGCTTTGACCTCGGGCATGGCGTTACCCATGGCCACGGCTGTCTCAACGGCGGCGAGCATGCCCAGGTCGTTGCCAGAATCGCCAAAGCCAAAGGTGCGCGCATTTCCCTCGCGGCCCAGATACGCCAGCGCTCGCGCCACGCCCACGCCCTTGTCAATGCCCTTGGGGCTCAGCTCGCGATTCTGGCCACCGGTGTTGCACAGCTCAAACTCGCAATCGATAAAGCCGTCATCGTTGGCTACGCGAGCCAAACTGGGCACATTGAGGCATACCTTGCCCACGCGCAGACTGCCGTCGACGCGCATCTCCTCGGCGCTGTGCACCACAGAAGTGCCGATCAGAGACGACTGCTCAACACCCGCGGGTTCCAGGGCAAAAGTAGCCACGTTGGTCTCGAAAAAGGCCTCAATCCCTGCCGCGGCCATACGGCGTGCAAGCTCCTCAACAATGTCTTCGTCAAAGCAGTCCTCATGCACCACGCGGCCCTCGACCTCGAGCGTCGCTCCCGCCATGGCAACGACACCCGCCGGGTTCAGCGCGCGCAGGCCATCGGCAATCAGCCACAAGGGACGACCCGTGCAGATAAATGCCTTGTGCCCTGCTTCGCGCAGGCGATGAAACGCCTCGACGACCGCCTGCGAGGGGCGAGCCGCCGAAAAGTCCTTGTCGGTCATGTTGTCGGGATCGAACGACGTCAGCGTGCCGTCCACGTCAAAAAAGAGCACGGCGGAATCGGGGCACGCATCAATCATATGGGTTCCTTTCGGGGGCGAGAGCAAACGAAGCATCCATCATATAATGGAGCGACGCAACCAGAGAGGTCACCCATGGAATTTTACGCAAGCTGCCCCGAGGGCTTTGAGTCCGCACTCGCCGATGAGCTTAAACGCCTCGGGCTTTCGCATGTTCGCCGGCTGAAGGGCCGCGCCACGTTTGAGGGCGAGCTCGAAGAAGGCTACCGCGCCTGTCTGTGGTCGCGCCTGGCGAGCCGTGTGTTCGTGGTACTCGGGCGCTTTGAGGCGCAGGATGCCGATGAACTGTACGACAGCGTTTACGACATCGCCTGGGAGACCATCATCCGCCCCGGCGCCACCATCGCCATCACCGCCCGCGGCGTGACCGAGCAGCTGCGCAACACGCGCTTCTCGGCCCTGCGCGCCAAGGACGCGCTGTGCGACCGTCTGGCCGAGACCACGGGCCGTCGCGCCGACGTCGATGCCGCCGACCCCGATGTTCACCTACTGCTTTCGCTGCGCCAGCGCCGCGCAAGCATAAGCCTGGACCTTTCGGGCGACCCGCTGTTCAAGCGCCTGCCGCCCGCGGCGACCCGTGCCGGCGAGGGTGCGCACGTGTTGCGCCCCGACTACGCCGCCCTGGTGCTGGCGCAGGTCGGCTGGACCGCACTGTGCGAGCGCGAGCTGACGGCCGATGATTACGAGAACGAAGCCCTGCCCACGCTGATCGATGCCTCGTGCGCCGGCGGCGGCCTGTTGCTGGAAGCCGTGAACATTCTGACCGACCGCGCCCCGGGTGCCGCACGCGGGCGCTGGGGCTTTGAGGGCTGGCAGCTGCACGACGCCGCCCTGTGGGAGCAGCTGCTTGCCGAGGCGCGCGAGCGCGAGGCGGCAGCGCGCGAGCGCCGGGCGCGCATCGTGGCCGCGGACATCGACCCTGCCGCCCGCAAGACCGCCGAGCGCATGGTTAAGTGTGCCGGCTACAAGCGCTTTGTCGATTTTTGCGCCGCCAAGTCCGCCACCGTGCTGGACCATGCGGGCGACGTCGCCGGTGCCGCCGTGGTCGCAGACACCACCGAGACCCCGCTTTCGCTCATGCACGACGCCATGACGCTGATCGGCGAACTGCGCCGCGCGCCTGAGCTCACCGCCGCGCCGGTCGCCGCGCTCACCCGCGACGGATTGCTGGCCCGCGCGCTCCACGCCGAGCCCGAGCGCTCGATCGCCGTCATGCCCAATAACGAAGAGGCAACTATTGAGGTTTGGCCCTCGCTCGACCACGCCGCCGCGGCATTCGAAGCTGCGACCAGCGCAGATGCCGAGGAGCAGACCGCAGACGCTCAAGACGAAGCCGCCGCTTCCTCCATGCCCGAACCTGCCGCCACGCTCGACCTGGGCGACGGCAAGCCGCTGCCCGTGCTCATCCCGGAGTCCGAGCAGTTCGCCAACCGCCTGCGCAAGAATGCCCGCCTGCGCCGCAAGTGGGCCAAGCGCGAGGGCGTGAGCTGCTACCGCGTCTACGATGCCGACCTGCCCGACTACTCCGCCGCCATCGACCTGTACGAGGGCTGCCCGCAGACGCCGGGCCGCTGGCTCGTCATTGCCGAATACGCCGCACCCAAGACCATCGACCCCGCGCTTGCCCAGGCCCGCATGCTCGACATCTTGGCCATCGCGCCGCGTATTCTTGATGTTCCGGCCGAGCACGTGCACGCCAAGGCCCGCATGCGTTCGCGCGGCGGCTCGCAGTACGGTAAGCAGGGCGCCGGCAAGGGCGGCTCGGGCGAGCGCGCCAACATCGCGCGCCGTCGCCTGCCGCTCATCGAAGAGGGCGGTCTCACCTTTGCCGTCAACTTTGATGACTACCTGGATGTGGGCATCTTCTTGGATCACCGTGTCACCCGCAACCTGGTGCGCGAGCACGCCAAACAGGCGCGCCGCTTCCTCAACCTGTTCGCCTACACCGGTACCGCCACCTGCTATGCGGCAGACGGCGGCGTCGAGGAAACTGTGACGGTCGACCTTTCCAACACCTACCTGGACTGGGCCGAGCGCAACATGCGCCAGAACGGCTTTGTGGGTCCGCAGCATCACTTTGTGCGCGACGACGTGCTTGCCTGGATTCGCGACCAGCGCCAGACGCGCAACCGCTGGGACCTGATCTTTGTCGACCCACCCACGTTTTCGAACTCGTCCAAGATGGGCCGCCGCACCTGGGACGTCCAGCGCGACCATGTTGAGCTTTTGGCCGGCGTATCGCGCCTGCTCGCACAGGGCGGACATGCCATCTTTAGCTGCAACCTGCGCGGCTTCCGTCCCGAGACGCGCAAGCTCGCGCGTGCGGGCGTGGTGCTGGAGGACATTACGGCACAGACCATCCCCGAGGACTTCGCGCGCAACCAGAAGGTGCACCATTGCTATATCGTGCGCCGCCTGCCCATCGAGGACGCCATGGCAGAGGTCGGCTTTAGCGCCGAGGAGATTGCCGAGCGCGTCGAGGAACTGCGTAACCCCGAGGCCCGCAAGCCCCGTGCGGCAGTGCCCGCGCACGCGCAGGCCGGCAACGGCAAGTCGAACTTTGCCGGCAAACCCTCTCCTGCCGGCAAGCCCAAAAAGAAGAAGTTCTACGCCAGCAAGCCCAAGGGCAAATAGACAAAGTTGCGGTGGAATAGTTCCTAAAAAGCCTGGTAAAGGCCCAAACAGGAACTATTTCACCGCAACTCATATTGGGATGGCGGATGCCGACCTATCCCTGGATGACCAATCGGTAACCAATACCCACGTGCGTCTGGATATAGCGCGGATGCGCGGGGTCGGACTCGATCTTCTTGCGCAGCGTGCCCATAAAGACACGCAGGCTCGCCAGGTCGCTCTTGGTCGCCGTGCCCCAAATCTCGTGCAGGATAAACTGGTGCGTCAGTACCTTGTCGGCGTTATGCGCCAGCAGGCACAGGAGCTTATACTCGATCGGCGTCAGATGCAGTTCCTCGCCATCCATCGTGGCGATGCCGGCATCAAAATCGATATGCAGCTCACCGGTATCGAACGAGCCCTCGGAGACAACGCCGCCCGTCTGCGCATACGAAAGGCGCCTGAGCGTCGTGCGAATGCGCGCGAGCAGTTCCTCGACCGAAAACGGCTTGGTCAGATAGTCGTCGGCACCGGCATCGAGCGCGCGGATTTTGTCCGCATCCTCGCTGCGCGCCGAGACCACGATAATCGGCATGCCCGACCATGCGCGCACCGACTCCACCACCTTGACGCCGTCCATATCGGGCAGGCCCAGATCGAGCAGCACAATGCTCGGCGCCTGCGATGAGGCGGCGGCGATGGCGGCATGGGCGGTCTCCACAGCCATATGGCGCAAGCCGTGCGCCTCGAGCGCGGCAACAATAAGATTGCGAACGGCGGGGTCGTCCTCAACGACCAAGATGAGCGGTTTTACGGCAGAGTTCGGCACAGCGCTACTCCTTATCAAACGAAACGTCGGCGGCGGGAAGTTCAATCGTAAAGACCGAACCGTGCGGGTCCGCCGCGGCAACCTCTATGCTACCGCCATGCGCCAACGCAATGGAACGGCAGAGCGAAAGACCCAGGCCAACGCTGCGGTGGCTGTCGGCCAGACCATGGTTGGCGGTATAGAACGACTCAAAGATCCGCTCGCGGTCCTCGGATGCGATGCCCGGACCATCGTCGGCCACCGAGCACGCCACGCGTCCATCGTCGACGTTAATCGAAATCATGATATGCGAGCCCGCGGGCGTATAGGTGATGGCGTTGTTCACCAGATTGACCACCAGCTGCACCATCAGGCGCGCATCGACGTTGACGAGCGCCGGCTCATCGCACGCCACCACCTTAAGGTCGTGCTCGCGCACGGCAGGGTTCACGTGGCGCAGCGCCTCCTCGACGATATCGTCCATGAGCTCGAGCGTAGTCGACAGACGCATACCGCCGCCCTCGAGCTTGGTGATGGCGAGCAGATTCTCGACGGTGGCGTTGAGCCACAGCGCATCCGAGCGAATGGATAGAAGCAGGCCGCGGCGCGTCTGGGCATCGAGCACGGCGGTGCCGGTCGAGCCCTGGTCGAGCAGCACGTCGGCATTACCCGAAATACTGGTAAGCGGTGTGCGCAGGTCGTGCGAGATGGAGCGCAGCAGGTTGGCGCGCAGCTGCTCGTTTTTGGCGAGCACCGCCGCCTCCTCGCGGGCCTCCATGGCGCGGGCGCGATCGAGCGCCAGCTCGCCTTCGCTCACGATGGCATCGGCAAGTGTCCGTTCCTCGTGCGTTAGCACGTCGGGTTCGGCAACGATAGCCAGCACGCCCACCACCGAGGCGGGGTCGCTCGAGCGCACGAAGCCGTCGCCCGTGCGAACCGTCAGGTAGATGCCATAAAACGCCGAGCCGCCATAAGTGGCATCGAGCGGCGTTCCCACATAAGCGGACGCCGAGAGCCGCGGCGGCATCTGCGGCGCCAGTTCGTGCACCGGCGCGGCATCGCCCACGGCCGTGTATGTCGCACGCGGCAGCAGGTCATCGCCCTCGGCATCGGCGCTGTACCACACGACCGGGCAGCCCGAAAGACGCGCCAGCTGCGTGGCCATGGCGTGAACGATCTGCTGCTCGTCGGCGCAGCGCTGCAGCATGCGGTTGGTCTCGAGCACCATATGCGTGCGACGGTCGCTGGCGGCAGCCTGCGCCAAGGCCCGGCGCAGGGCCAACGCAATCGAGCTCGACACAAGCGAGACCACAAACATGATGAAGAACATGCCGGGATAGACACGGTCGATAAACGACAGCGAGCAGCGCGGGTCGACAAACAAGAAGTTGTAGAGTGCCACGGCGACAGCCGAGCTCAGCAGGCAATACAGGCGACTCCAGGTAAAGAATGCGCACAGCTGAACGGCGAACACATAGACGATCATGATGCTCGGCGCGAGACCCGGATGGTCGAGCAGCGCGCCCACAATCGTCGCCGCGACCAGCAGCCCCACCGATACGCAGGCGTCATACAGAGGAGTGCGGCGCGTCAGCGTTGTGCGCCGCCACCAAAAGCTATCGGCAATATCGCCGTCCGTACGGACGTCCATCAGCGCCCCGCCCCTCTCTCAAAAACAAAAACCACCACAAAGGGACAGGCACCTTTGTGGTGGTTTCCCTTGTGGTGGTTCCAAGTGTAAAGCCTTCTACGACCGGCGGTCGCTAGACAAACAGCACGTGCGCGAGCAGCGCGCAAACGCATGCCGCGACAAGCACCGTCACCACGATCGAGATCACGCGGTCGGCCATATCCATGTTGGCACGATTCGTAAAGAACCGATCTTCAGCGGCATCGACGCGCGCCTCACGCACCAGCTCGGTCGCAAAATCGCAACCGTCAAGCACCTTTGCATCCATGGTTTCCTCCCAGGACTCAATCACTGTCATTGCAAGCCTGCCCGTTCGCAGCCAAACCTCAAGCGTCGACTACGGGCGCTCGTTGGGAGCCAGGCGCTGCATCTTGTTCACGGCCTTGAACTTGGTGAACAGCGGCACGTACTCAAAGCTCACGTTGGAGTTCTCCAGGCCGTACCAGCGTGCAGGCGTGCCGGCGGCGCGACGAATGATGTACTTGAGCGTGATGGCCGTACGCTCGCTCGGCTCCACATCGCTTTCGGGCGCCAGAAGCTTACGGATCAGGACGAACTTGAACGTACCGATGTTACCCGGATCCTTGTAGACCGAGTAGTCATGCGTCTGCGGCGGCAGCTCGCCGGTGGCAGCCAGGTCCTGAACGACCTGACGCAGATAGGCATTGACGCGCTGGTTGATCTTGTAGCCCAGGTACAGATGCACGCGGAACACGTAGTCGGTGCCGAACGTCTCGACCGAATAGGCAAAGGTATGCGGTTCGTCCATGGTCTCGACATTCACGAACCACCAGGCGCGAGCGCGCTTGGGATGCTTGTCCAAGATCGAGTAGACGATATCACGGTCGATGTAGTCGGTATGGGTGTCCTTGGTCAGGTACACGATGTTGTCGCTCAGGCGCTCGTAGCGATCGTCATCGCGCAGGCGCTTGAGCTGCGGCAGGTAGCTGCGCAGCGGCAGCAGCGTAAACTGGCGCTGCTCAACAGCCGTACCGTTGTACCAGCACACCATGATACCCATGATGAGCGCGGCCATGAGGATGGTGAAATAGCCGCCGTGGAAGAACTTGGTGAGCGAGCTCACGAAGAAGAAGCCTTCGAGCAAAAGGAAGAAGGCCGCGAAGATCCACGGCGCGACCTTGAGCTTGCGCTCCTCGTGCAGGTAGAAGAAGAGCAGCAGCGTGGTGCACATCATAGTCAGCGTAATGGCAAGGCCGTAGGCGGCTTCCATATGCGCCGAGTTCTGGAACAGCAGCACCACGATGACGCAGCCGACAAGCATGACGTTGTTGACCATGGGAATATAGAGCTGGCCCTTGGTCTCGGCAGGGTAGAAGACCTGCATGTGCGGCATGAGGTCCAGACGGCTGGCCTCGGACACCAGCGAGAATGCACCGGTGATGAGCGCCTGCGAGGCAATGATGGCCGCGACGGTGGAAAGGCCGACGGCAAACGGGCGCAGGCCCGGGGCGAGCATCTGGTAGAACGGGTTGAGGTCGGCAATGCCCATGAGCTCGGGGTTGGCAGCGTTGTTCATAAGCCAAGCGCCCTGGCCCATATAGGAAAGCAGCAGGCAGCACTTAACGAACGGCCAGGTAGCGTAGATGTTGCCGCGGCCGACGTGGCCCATGTCGGAGTAGAGCGCCTCGGCACCGGTGGTGGCGAGGAAGCAACTGCCCAGAATCATGATGCCCGCGTGGTTGTTGGGGCTCAGCAAAAAGGCGATGCCGCGCACCGGGTTGAGGCACAGCAGCACGGCGGGGTGCTGGAAGACAAAGAACAGACCCGTGCCGCCCAGGAACAGGAACCACAGCGTCATGATGGGGCCAAAGGCGTGACCGATCTTGGCCGTACCGATGCGCTGTACCAGGAAGAGCACGATGATGATGGCGAGCGTAATGGCGACGACGCGGCCCTGGTCATCGCCCAGCACGGCATGGACCGCCGGGATGGTGCGCAGGCCCTCGATGGCCGTGGTAACGGTAACGGCAGGCGTGAGGATGCCATCGGCGAGCAGCGCGGCGCCGCCCAGCATGGCAGGGATAATAAGCCACTTTCCGCAGCGCTTGACCAGGCTGTACAGGGCAAAAATGCCGCCCTCACCATGGTTATCGGCGCGCAGCGAGATGAGCACATACTTGATGGTGGTCAGCAGCGTGACCGTCCACACGACAAGGGAGAGCGCGCCGAGCACGAACTCCTCCGTGACGCTTCCGATGCCGCCGTTGCCGGCGACGAGCGCCTTGGTTACATACATGGGGCTGGTGCCGATATCGCCATACACCACGCCCAGCGTGACGAGCATCGCCGAGATGCTCACAGGAATCGCAGCGTGCGAGGCTGCCTCCTTGGCCTTTTGTTCCATAAGCCGGTTTCCTCCCAACTTTAATGTTCGAAGGAATTATAGGTAATCGTCCTATGTTTGAATGGCACTGTTTTCCCAGCTAGATAAACATTTATACGGCCTTTAGGCCACCGCGGCGATATGGAATGTGACAAAGGGACTGTCCCTTTGTCACATCCGTCATTTTCCGAGCCAGTTTTTGAACCACCACTCCATGGAGCGGCTCATCTCGGCCATAAAGGGACTGGTGTGTTTGCGGGTGTAGATATCCACCACGCGCTCGCCCACCTCGCGGGCATGCGGGCGAAACATCGCATCCATCTCGGCCACCTGCGCATCCATAGTCGCGGCATCCGCACGGCAGTAGCGCTCCTCGTGCACCAGGTTCACCACGGGGTGCGCGATCGCCGGACGCTCCTTACGGGGCGTGCCGATGATGAGCATCGACAGCGGCATGGTATAGGGCGGCAGATCGAGCAGCTCGGCAACCTCCTCGGCATTCTCGACGATATCACCGATATAGCAGCTCCCCAGCCCCAGGGCCTCGGCGGCAACCACGGCGTTTTGCGCGGCGACCACGGCGTCCTGCGCCGCAATGGCAAAGTCGCCCAGACCCGGTGCACGGCGGGGCGACTTGCCCGTACGCTCTACAAACTCGGGCTCAAAGCAACCCACATGCTCAAACAGATCGATCCACTTGGCATAATCGACCACAAATATTAGTGCCCAGGGCGCCTTGGCGATCATGGGCTGGTGGTCGCACAGGTCGGCCAGGCGGTCGAGCGTAGCCTGCTCGCGGATGCTCACGATGGAATACATCATCATGGCACCCGCCGACGGCGCACGGCTCGCCGCGTGCAGAATCGCCGCCCGCTGCTCGTCGGTCACCGCCACGGGACGGTCGTCGTCATCACGCGCGAAGGCACGCGTAGACGAGCGATGCTCCAAGATGTCCAGCACCGCATTGCCCGTGGTCTCGACCGGGTAGCCGTTCGTATCCACGCCCGCAGCTCCGCCGCAGTACTCGGCACCCGTCATACAAACCTGCTCGCCCATAGCTCTATCCTCGCCATTTCTTTAAGAAGCCTTTACGTTTCCGTGTAATTCCCGTCCATTATCGCGCAGGTCACCACTACATTGCGCCACACCGCCGCACATGCGCGTTAATATGGCTGGTTGTTGTGCGCAGCCCGCAAATGCAGCGCATATTTAGGTAACAATCGGGTAAACCCCCGCTTTCGTAGGTTTTAAGTTTGTGAGGAGTCTCAGCATGTTCGCTGCCGCCATCTCGCTCGTCGGTCTTGCGGCGACCGTCTACCTTGTTTTGCGCGAGGCCAAGGCCATTCGCGCTCAGTCGGGCACCGTTGCCAAGGGCGCCTTCGCCTGGAGCGTCGCCTTCGGCCTGTTCCAGCTCTTTTTGACCATTTGGGGCGCTATTGGCCTCGTCGCGCAAAACGAGCCGCTCGCCTTTGTGATGCTCATCCTGACCAACGCCATCCTCACCGGCTGCGCTTGGGCCAGCATCGCCCGCGACCGCATCACCCCGCGCGTCTTTGCGTTCGCTGCTACCGATGCCCCCGCCCCCACCGGCAAGCTCGCCCGCCTGCGCGGCGCCTTTGTGGGCAAACCGCTCGTCGCCGCCGTCCTGTGCCTGCTGCTCGCCGGCGTTTTTGCGCTGCTGGGCATGGAAGTCTCGTCCAACCACGACTTTACCTGGGTCTACCCCCTGTGCATCCTGCTCGAGTGGGCCATCATCACCACGCTCATGGTCGGCCTGTTCTTCCTGTTCCAGCGCCACGGCGCAGCTCCCGCGGTCCTGGCCTTTGCCCTCTTTGTCCTGGGCATTGCCGAGTTCTTCGTCATCACGTTTAAATCCATGCCCATCCAGCCGGGCGACCTTTCGGCCATTTCCACCGCCGCTGCGGTCGCCGGCACCGGCTACACCTTCTCGATCTCGCTGTTCTGCGTGCTATCCATGGGCTTTACCGCCATCGCCATGCTGCTATGCGAGTACGCCGGCCTGGTGGCACCGCACCGTCAGAAGGGTGCCGCCAACGCCAAGCGCATGCTGCTCACCAACCTGCTCGTCGCCGTGCTGTGCCTAGGTGGCGTGACCGCGCATGTCACGCTCATCGACTACTACAACACTCTCGGCATCACCGTCTACACCTGGCGCCCGCTCGAGAGCTACTGGCGCGAGGGCTATCTGCCTGCCTTTATTAGCGCAGCGCAGTCCATCAAGCCGCCCAAACCCGCCGACTACTCCGTCGACGATGCCAAGGCCACGCTCAAAAAGTACGCCAAGGCCTACGACAAGTCCGACGCGGCCAAGAGCGACGGGCGCGCCGCCGCAAAGGAGCAGTTCGACAGCGAGAAGCCCACGGTCATCGCCATCATGAACGAGACCTTCTCGGACCTATCCATCTACCAGAACATGCGCGCCGGCTACGAGGGCCCGCAGTACTTTAAGAACCTGTCCAACTGCCTCAGCCGCGGCAAGCTCTACGTGAGCGCCTACGGCGGCGGCACCGCCAATACCGAGTTTGAGTTTATGACCGGCAACTCCATGGCCAACCTGGGCTCGGGCGTGTATCCGTACACCATCTACAACATGGAGACGACCGGGAACCTGGCAGAGCAGTTCAAGTCGCTCGGATATTCCACCACGGCCATGCACCCCAACCACGCAACCAACTGGAACCGCGAGAACGTGTACAAGGACTTTGGCTTTGACCAGTTCCTGTCTATCAACGACTTCCAGGGAGCCGACACCCTGCGCGGTATGGTGACCGACCAGGCGACCTACGACAAGATTCTTGAGCTGCTCGACCAGAACGCCGATCCGCAGTTTATCTTCGACGTGACCATGCAGAACCACTCGGGCTACGACACGGGCCTGCTGCCGGCCGACAAGCAGATGCACCTGAACATCGACACGACCGACCTGGACACCAAGACCGTCGAGGACGGCACGCTCTCCGATGTTGACGAGTACGTCTCGTGCATCGAGCAGTCCGATCAGGCGCTGCGCTACTTCCTCAACGCCTTGAGCAAGCTCGACCGCAAGGTAGTCGTGGTGTTCTGGGGCGACCACCAGCCGTTCTTCCCGTCCAAGTTCAACGATAAGTGGTTTACCGGCGAGGACGACGCCACGCATCAGGAGCGTCTGTGGCAGACCGACTACATCATCTGGGCCAACTACGACGTTGCCGGCTGCGACCAGACGAGCGAGGTCGACGACCTGTCCACCAACTACCTGTCCACGCAGCTTATGCAGCTGATCGGCGCCCCGCTTTCCGACTACCAGAAAGCGCACATGACGCTTCGCGAGTCGCTGCCCGCCATCAACTCCGTGGGCTACGAGGACGCCAGCCTGCGCTGGGCGCTCTCCTCCAACGTCACCGGTGACGACGCCGCCGCGGCAGCCGCCACCAAGGCGCGCGAGGATTACGCCAAGATGCAGTACTACGAGATGTTCCGCGACGGCAAGAACGTCTATACGGAGCACTTCCAGACCGAGGCCAACGAGACCGACCCCAACCTGGCACCGGGTACAACCAAGATCAAGTAGCTGCTAGCTGCTGAGCCACAACTGAAACGTCTGTCCAGGCGGAGGCATATAAGGTTCCCTGCTCGGACAGTCCTGCGCAAGACGAAGGCCACATTAAGTGGCCTTCTTTGCGTGCGGAACTCGCGATGAACCTTATATGCCTCCGCCTGGACAGACGCCCTGATGTTGGGGCGTGGCTTGTCTTGGGTGTATCGCCGAACATATATAAGTCGAAGGCCACGTTATGTGGCCTTCTTTGTTTGCGGAAACCGTGTCCCAGAATTCACGTTCGGAGTGGGATGCGGTTTCCGCTTACGGCCCCGTTGGGAAACTGCATCCCACTCCGATTGCAAATTCCGGGTCGCATTTTCCACCAGATCCCTCAACCGGAAATTGCATCCCGCTCCAAAGGCAAATTCTGGGACGCATTTTCCGAGAGCCCGCCCATCCGGAAAGCCCGCCACCCGGGAGGGCGTTGCGTTTAGAAGATGGACCTAGCGCTTATTCCTCCGGGATAAAAGCAACGCGGCCATAAAAGCGATGATTGCGAGCGTCAGCAGCGTCAAAAGCAGAGCGAGCGAGTTGTCGCCCGTCGCAGCCAGGCCAAACAGGCCGGGCTTTTTGGAGCCAGCAGGCTGCGCAGGAATTGTTTCGCCATCGTCCTCGGCGGTGATCTCCCAGCGGACGGTCTTGCTCGCGTCGGCAAGCTCGTTACCCACCGACGTTGGGACACTCAGCTGCAGATTGAGCACCGTGCTGCCATCACTCGTAAACGTTGCGACCTGCGTGGGATAGGCAAACACGCTGCCCGGCGTTCCCGTCTGGAGCCAACCTACAGACGCATCGCCAGCCGACGCCGTTAAGGTAATGGGCGACAGCAGGTGTGCCGTCTCGTGATCGACAACGGCCCGCACAAACACGCGTACCTGGGACTTTACGCCCGTGGCACGAACCTCGATCTGCTGCTCGCGCGCATCGCCGGGCATTAGATCTTTAAAGGCGGGAAACAGATCGGGCTCCCCCGAGGGGCCCGTCGCCCCCGTTACCGTCAGCTGGCGCGCATTTCCGTCATAGGCAATCGCGGGACTATCGGCAAACGCGCGGGCGGGAACGGCAAGCGCGACCATGCAGAGAATGACCGCGACCATGCAACGCAAGGAGCGCGCAACGCCTTTGCGAATCGGGAACGCCATACTTACGCACCTCCATGCGGCGGGACCAGCACGCCATCTTCGACCGTACAGTGCCATGCCTCGGTGACCGCATCGTCGGGCGTGGACTGAATCGCCTGGGTCGAAATGTCGACGACCAGGTTCTTACCATCTGCCTTCTTCTCGGACACGCTCTTGATGAGCACGCCCGTCTTGCCGAGCGGCGCAACGGGAGACGTCCAGTAGTAGAACCCGTCGGCCGAGCGAACCCAAGACGAGGCGCTGCTAGTAGTTGAGGCATTGGACACGTCGCCCCACACAATGGCGTAGTCGGTACCCTCGACCGGCTCATCCCACAGGCGTGCGCCATCCTGGTCCTGCCAGTAGATATCCACCGCAACACGCAGGTACGCCGGTGCTGAGCCGCTATTTTTAACCGCAACGTCGCTCTTTACATTATTGTCGCGCGTCTCGTCCACCGAAGGCGACACCGAGCCAAAGCAAAACTCGTTGACCAGCACGCCCGTAACCGAAAGCCACGCAAAGGTGCCGGCAGCGCCGGCCAAAAGGAGAACGCCGACAAGGAGGGCGACGATCCGCTTGCGCTTAGTCATCCTAGTCCTCCCTCCTCAGCGTGCCGTTTTCCCAAACATTCTTGGCACGCGAGCCGCCATCGACCCATTTGTCCTTCGCGCGCGTGTTGACGCACGTCACCACGGTGTCGCCCGCGCTCGAGGCGGACGAGATGGTCAGCTCGGCAGATTTACCGGGCGCCTTGCCCGGCGTGCTCAGCTCGCCCTCGTAGCGCCATGCCCAAGCCGTATCTTCCTCGACGGTATAGAAACCCGTCGGCGCGGCAAATTGCACGCTGCCGACATACCAGGTCTCACCGTTTTTCTGCTGCCGCTTATCGACCTTCACCTCGGCCACGCGCGTCACGGGAGAGGCTCCCTCCGCCGTCTTCGTCACCTTAAAGCGGAACGTTTGTCCCATGGCGCTGGCATCGGTAGTCTTTTTAACGATCGTCAGCGCATGAGTCTGGTCAAAGTTGAACACAGCATTGCCGTCGTCTTGCTCCCCTTCGCCCGTCGTCTTGGAATCCAGGCGGTTGGCCAAGTCGAACGAACCATTACCCGAGCCCAGGCTGTAGAGCGAGACAAGCTTGCCGTTTACGGGTTCCTCCGTCACGGACGCATTGGGGCCATAGCTCGCCTGCTTAACCGTGACAGTCAACTGCGCTCCCATAAACGGCTCGGCAAAGCAAACCTTAAACGGCGCCTTATCGGCATTGTCATCGACCGTATTGGCAGCAGTGGGATCGAGCAGCCACTTGAGCTTCGCGGTCATGGCTACGGGGCTCGCAGCATCGGACGTGTCGTTGGCGGTCACGCGATACGTCACGGGATACAGATCCATGTCTCCCGTGATCGGCTCGCCCTTAAACTCATTCCAAGACTTCGGAGCGCCAACGGCAGGCACATATCGCCACTCCAGGAAGAGCTCACGTACGTCACCGCTAGTAGCCATCTGTTCATCGAGCAGCGCGACGATCTTGGAGTGGGCGTCCGGGTCGTATGCCACGGACTTTTGCTCCATCACGGGATCGCCCTTGTCATCATAGACCGGGTTTCCGCTCTCATCCATCTTGGGAACATCGACGTTATGGACAAAGCCGGCGCCCATCGCGCGCTCGTCGTCCGAGTCGACCGTCGCCGTAAAGATGACCGACCCGTCGACACCGTGATAGCGCACCTTATGCGGCGCGATCTTGTACACCGCAGTGTAGGTCACGCTCTCAAAGGGCTCACTGCCCTCGAGGGGATACTTCTCGTCTTCGGTCATCAGGGTGTATTTGCCATCGGATTCATAGTCGCGCGACCAGCCGACAAAGTCGTACTTGTTGCCGTCGTTGCCGACAACCTCGGGTGCAGCATTTACCTCCAGCGAGATCTGATCGCCAGAGTCGGTGCGCGAAAGGAAGCGTACGGAATCGGGGTTTTCCAGCTTGCCATCGATATTCGATTGGACCTTGACTGCGCTGGGGCGATAAACCGGATATAGTTCCATCGGTGCCTTGACCACGGTGTTTTTATTCACCATGGGAAGACCGTCCGACCAGACGACATAGCCGTTGCCAGCAGCCGGCTTGGTTTCCGTCCAGCCCGCGAACACGTTGCATGCATTCGTTGCGGCATCGATGTCGCCAATGTTATACGTTGGCAGCGGGATGCCGTCCTTAAGGCTGCCGAGAGAATCGCCCTGCTGAGCTACCTTACCGTCCACATCCTTGGCATTGAGATGGTACACGACCGCCAACGGCGAATAGTACGCCACGAATGTATAGGTCCCGCCGGGCTCCACCGGATAGGAATACGAGTTACCGCCGTTAGGTTCGAGCTCCTTGACCTCGCCATTCGGAAGTTCGATTTCGACCTTATTCAGCTTGTATAGCTCGCCGCCGGACTTGTATACCGTCGTTGCGATATCAGGAGTCACCGTTGCCGTAGCGGGGCCAGCGCCCGCATTGATAACGGGAACGATGTCGTACTTGGGCACGTTGACTTCAGAAGTGCCGTCAAAACCGGCGCGGTGCAGGTTGGTGGTGTAGTTGACGTCGTACTTTGCGTAGACGGGATAGGCATCCTGGCACTGGGTGACCTTGGAGTCATCCGTCGCCAAGTATGGCGCCGCCTTTTCCGGATTGCTCGTCACATAGGGGTCGTTGGCGACATCATAGATATATTTCCAGACGGCAGAATCCTTCTTGACCTCGGCGGTCGAAATCCAGCCCAGGAACTTATAGCCCAGCACGGCCATTTCGGCATCGGTCGGGGAAGCTTCGAGGGTCAGGGGGTTATCATACGATCCCTTCTCACCATCTTCTGGCTTTTCTGCCACTTTAACCGACGTATTAACATGCGGGTAATAATACGTGAACGTCGGATCAACCCCGTTCACCTTGGCCTGCAGCAAGTTACTCTCATAGCGCCGCGTGGCAGTCCTCACGACATTATCGCCCTTGTTGTAGAAATTAACGTCCGTGGTAATCATCGCGCGAACGTAGTACTTCTTATCTGTACGCACCATGCTCTCGATGGGATTTTTCACATATGTCCAATATTCACCATCGCGCTCAAGCGTCCAGAAATTCAGGCGATAGCGATCGTTTACCGGTTTGACCGTTACGTTCAGCGAAGCCGAAGTCCAAGTATCGCTTAGCGTTGCAGCGCCTGGAAAATCGGTATCGGCATAGAGGTTTTTCAGAGTATCGGCTCCCGTATCGTTTTTAACGTTGTGCGAGTACGCATTAAGGGGACTCACGACAAGGGTATTCGCCGTGAAGCGCGTGCCACACGTTTCGTCATACCTATCCTTTATACCGTGGTCAACATGCTCCGGACCCCAGTGGACGACGTTTTCACGCACGAAGGTACTACCGACGTTTTCCTCAAAGGGCGTTTGATAGCGATTCCAAACGGAACAAAGTAGCTTGCTGTCCGTAAACTCATGGTTGGTATAAGCCCGAACGTAATAATCCACTCGGTACTCAAAGCGGGCGATGTAGGTATGCGGCGCGGTTAAATCGACATCTGCGGGGAGCGTATAGCTGGGGTCTCGGCTTACGCGGACCTCAACCGTAGACCCATCGGCGACCTGCTTGTTTTCGTACCAGCCCAGGAAGCGATACCCATCGGGCAGCTTGCCGCCATTGGACAGGGGCGTACCTTCCGTGTTACACACCTGTACCGTGTAGACGCTGGTGCCGTCCTCGGTAGCCTGGACGTCGACATTGGTTTTGCCCACACCGTCGCGCAGAGCCTTATTGTCGGTTGTGTCCTGCTCATTGCCCTCGAACACCGTTATGATGTTCGACACGTAGTCGCTGTACACCGGGTAGAAGTCGGTAGGACGGACAACCGTGATCTCGCTACCCGCAGGATAAAAAGCTCCCTGATTTTTAAGCTCGGCTAACTGAGTCGAGGTGATGGCGGCATAGCCACCATTCATCCCCGCCTCGCTGCTAGGCTGCGTGGTCCAGCCGATAAATGTCGCGGTAGGCTTCAAGTTGCCGCGATCCGCGGGGGCAGCGGGCGTCAAACCCACGCCATAGCGGTACCAATCAGTTGACTTGCCGTGCGCAGCACCGGTTTTCCAATCAAGCGTCTCGCCCTTAACGTTATAGAACAGCACCTGTGCCTCGTACGAAGCGATAAACAGGTCATTGCCCTCAAAAGCCTTGGCCCCTTTCGCGTTATCGGCAGTATAGGTTGACGTTTCGTCGTGCAACTCGCTTTTCTGGACCTGCTTGCCAGCAGCCACAGCATCGGCATCGGTCTTGCCGTCAAACCAGCTGTTGTCTTGTCCAATTCGATTCACCTGCACATCGGGCTCGCGGAACCAGCCCATAAAACGGTAGCCGCCGTTCTCCTCGCTCAGGTCGGCAGGCTTTGCAGAGGTCTCCTGCTTAAACGTTACCGAGGTATCGCCCTGGGCCAAGCCCTGAGCAGTTCCCGCCAGCACGGCACTCACCGCAAAGGTGTACGGATCCGTGGTCGCCTGGTCTTTGCCAAGTTTGGTCTTCTCGATTGTTGCCGTACCCGCACCGGGAAAATCAATCGTCGCCTTAACGCTCTGGCCATGCACGGGGATATTCAGCCTGTAGTCCATCGCCCACTCGTTGGCATGCGGACCGCCCAGGGTCTCATCGTTATCGGTCGAGCGCATGGTGCCGGCACAGAAGTCGTAGTCGTGCTCTTCCCATAGCTCACGCGTGGTGTAGCGCTCGTCATCCCACGGACCGTAGCTGCCACCCGCGGTAGTGCCGTCGCCGCCAAACGAGGGGATTTTCTTTTTGGCAGGGTTGCCCTGGCTGCTGCCGCTTAGGCTCACGCTCGGCTTAAAGTAGCACTCGGCGACCGTGGCGTCGCCCTTGTTGGCGCGCGCAGCAATACCGCCCAGGTTCACATCGTTTTGGATGATGGGAATCACGGCGATGGGGTTGTACTGGCGCGAGCTCAAATCGCCGGCGAAATGGCTGCGAGTGATTTCATTACCGCTTTTAGACAAGATGCGGCCTGCAAGACCGCCCGTCCAAGCGCGCGTTACGGAGACAACGCCCACGTAAGAAGCAGCATAGCTATAGCATTTCGCCGTTGAAAAGCAGTCAATGACTTTAGCGCCTTCTGCCATGCAGCCCACAAAACCCGAGGCGTACACGTTGTTGCCGCCCAGGGCGCCAATGGCCACATCGTATTTATTGGTAACGTCGGTCATGCCCTTCTCGGCAATCGAGCCATCCTCGTTGCGCGCAGGCGTCACGCGGCAATACTCGATGGTCGAGTTCTTAACGTAGCCGGCAAACGCCGCCATATACAGGCCCTCGCCACCGATTGCCTGTACGCCCGAAGTCGTGTTGTTAACGGCGCGGCCACCACGGACCTCGCAGTTGTAGAGGGTGCAACCGTCGAGCTCGCCGGCAATCAGGCCCCCCTCAAAACCCGCATTGGTAATAACGTTGAGCATGTTGTTGGCGCACGTAACGTGCAGGGTGCTCTCCATGACCATAACGTTTTCGAAGTGGGTGTTGATCGCCCTGCCCACGATAATGCCGCCGCGGAAGTCCGCCCAGATGTTGGCGTCCTCGACAAGGAAGTTCTTGATGGTGGCGCCGTCGGTCTCGGCAAAGAAGCCCGTGTCGCGCTCGGGGTCCAAGACCTTATTCTCGTAGTTCAGGCCCTTCACGGTATGGTTTTGACCGTCAAAGACGCCCTTAAAGGGATGTTCCTTGTTGCCGAAGGAGAGGTGCTTGACCGTATCCTTAACAATGGCGTTCATATCATCATCGTTAAGAACGATATCGTTATCGAGATAGACGCGCCACTGCGACGTGTCGCGTTGACGCGACAGCGCGACGCACGCCAGGAAGTCGTTCCTGTTTGTGATATGGAATTCGGTCTGATCCTCGGCATGCGCTGCCGCCGGCAACACCATAACGCAGCAAAGGACGATTGTCGCCACGACAACCAGCCTGCCGAGCACGCCTCGGTTCATATTCTTAATCTCCATGGGCTAGTTCGCCTCCAGCCAGCCCGCGACGTCGAGCACGTCGAGGACGGTATCGTTTGTCTGCTGATTGTTGGCCTGCACGGCCTGGACGTCGATATCGAGCCTGAACGAACCGTCGCGCGCGGCATCGTGGTAGTCGCCCACAAAGCGCAGCGAATCCATGAGGCTTTCCGTCATGGCGCCGGAATCGAGCACGCCCCCGCGTCCGGCCAATCCGCGGTAGTAGTACCACCCATCGCCGCCATCGATCCACGGGGACCCCTCGCCCGCGTTCACGTGAAAGGCGACATTGCCCGAGGCATCCGCACTCGAACCGTCGGGTGCCACTGACGTCATGCGCAGGCGAGCGCGAACGTACTCAGGCTGCGCTCCGGCGTTCTCCACGCGCACGATGCGGCTGATGTCAGAGCCCCCGGCCTTGGTGTCGGGATAGTCCCCGTGCTCGTCGGCCTCAAACGGAATCTCCTCGCCCCGCTCGTTTAGGGTGTATTCGCAGACTCGTACCTTCACGCTGCCAAACGATAGGACGTTGTTCGCCGGAACCATATCAACGGTAAAAGTCAGCGTGCCGCACAGGCACGCCAGGGCCAACAGCGCCATCGCGGCAAGCGCCAAGGTGCGTTTCTGATTGTCGGAAAGATTGTTGAGCATTACGTTCGCCAATCGTCGATAAAAGGGGGACCGAGATCCCGACCCGAAAATGGGGATGGGGAGCGGGCCGGAATCTCGGTGGATGGGGTGGGATTACTTCAGGCCGTTAGCCCAATCCATGGCAGCAGCCAAGGCAGACGCAGACGAACCCTCAGGGGTCTCGTCTGCTGCGTAAATGAAGCAGTTGACTTCCATCGTCGCAGGATTGGCGAAATCCTTTTGCTCGGTCTCCTTGGGCGTAGTCACCTGGCTGAACAGCTCGCCAGTCCACTTATCCTCAGTCTTGCTGGCAATAAGCGGAGTAGCCTCGGTTCCTCCGCCAATATAAACAAAAAGGCCACCGAGATAATGAGTCGGCTCGCCCGCAACGGTGGTCGCATCAACGGCCTGCCAACCAGAGTTAATGGTGAAGTAAGTCGTCTTGGAATCATCGGTCCCGGCAGGCGCCGTCTTGTTGTTCACGAAGACGTACACATATGCATCCTCGGATCCCTTGCCGATACCGACATTAGGATTCTTGGCAACAGACACGCCGGGGGCGAGCTTAGAGTCCTTAACCCACTTGGTCTCGGTCAGGTTGCCGTTGACCTTATCGGGGTCAGTCGGAATTGGCTGCCCCGGTTTGTCGGGATCGGTAGTTGGCTTGTTGATGCCCGCAGTGGTGAAGTTGTTGGTCAGGCTCGACTGCGCCGTCAGCCAGGCGTAGGTGCCCACGCCGGCTGCCAGTACGAGCAGCAGCAGGGCGGCAACGATGCCGTAGCGCTTTTTCTTTTTGTTTTCCATCGTTCTCTTCCTTTCGAGAATCGTCTTCCCCGACAACGGCCCTTGCCGCCGCCGACACTTCTCCCTGCCGCTATGAGCGCCGCTCCTTCGCATGCGCGCGGGCATGTTTGCCCGCAGACTCGTCGGGAACCACCCGGTCGAGCACCAGTGACGCCACGACCAGCAGCGCCAGAACGGCCACCACAACAAGCAAACCGGGCATCGTCGTGCAATATGCGTTAACGAAGCCCAGGTAAGGGACACAAAGAGAGACGACACCGATCACGCGTGAAAAAGGCGTCTGCTCGGCGTCGTGCACGATGGTTCCATCTGCATTTTTGTTTGCGATTCCCTGCGTGCTGATCGTCTGCGCCACAGGGTCGACCTCGTACACCTGGTGGGTCACTACGGCGCCGTCCGATCGGTAAAAAGTTGCATTGTCGCCCACGGCAATATCCGATGGCTCAACCTGGCGAACAAACACCATGGAGCCAACGGGGAGCTCGGGCTCCATAGAGCCCGAAAGCACGGCGAAGGGCATGTAACCAAATGCACGGGGAGCGAAAGAAACGACGGCAAGGGCTATGACAAGCGCGAGCGCCATGCCACTAAGAAGTGAAATAAATCGTCTGAATCCGCGCGCTGCCAACGTGATTATTTCATCCCCATCGAGGCCATATTCGATCCCATCAAGGATTAGCCGCTTTTCTAAGACGTTTAATAGATGAGTTCGAAAAAGCCAATCTGAAATCTATTTCTAACAATCACCGTAGCTACTTCCGCGTTTTTATCAACGTCTTTCCGCCAAATGCTACTATTTTTGCCGTAAGTGGTTATTTGTCCCCGCACTCGTCTGCTTTATCCAACGCCTGCGGCTAACCCCTACACAACTTCTCAATAGAGGGTCTAATATTTTGTACGGCTCAGATATCGTACCCCCCCCCACATTAAATTTATACTGCATTTAGTATCGTTTATTTTCAACCCCCTTATTCATGCCTCTACGGCTACCCCGCGTAGCCCTCAGCCCATACCTTCTGGAAACCCCATCCATCCGGAAAGCCTGTCCCACTCTGAATACATCCAGCGAACGCATGCGAGCGTGTTGTCCAGAACGGCCTCGTCATCGGGGTGATGGAAAATATCGCCCCAGACGCTTGCCACGGTTGCGCCCACAAGCGGCAAGAAAAAAGCCTCGAGAATTTCGAGGCTTTCACATTTGTATTGTTTTGCACGAAGGACCGCGAACGGCGCAGCTACTCGCCCAGCACGGCCTTCTTGGCCGCCGCCGCCATATGGTCCAGGTCATCCTTGGTGGGGTGATCCTTTGCGGCAACCCAGTTGTCGAGCAGCAACTTAGCGCGGGCGTTGTCGGGATCTTGTTCGAGCATGGCCTCGTAGCGCTGTTTGACCGCGGGGCCCATCTTGCCCTGGCACATTGCCCAGCCCACCAACTCAGCATCATCGGCCAAATTGGAGGTCACACGATCGATAATCTGCCGGTAATAGCTCTGCTCGGCACCAAAACCGCAGGTGCCAAACAGGAAGACGCGCTTGCCGTGCAAGGCGGAGAGCAACGCCGCGACCGAAGGCGTGCATGCGCCCTTGTCGCACCAAAAGCCAACGAGCACCGTATCGGCAGCGCAGGCACCCTGCGCCTCGCGCGCAACTTGATCTGCATCCACATCGTCGCTCAACGCGGCAGCGTGAATAAACTCGACGCCTGCAGCCTGCAGGGCACGCTTGATTGCGCCCGAAACCATCCTGGTATTACCGCTCTTGCTGTTGACCACCAAAGAGCATGTCATAGTCACGTTGCTCGTTTCCCCCAAAACTAAAGCCACTAATGCAATTTATTAGATGAATATCTTAGTACTAACGTGACAGATGTAAACCACCTTCTGCCGATTGGCGACATGGGCGCCACGTTACTGGGCGAACTGGCTGCGGTAGAGCTCGGCGTAAAAGCCACCTGCCGCGAGCAGTTCATCGTGCGTGCCGCGCTCGATAATCTCGCCATCGCGCATGACCAGGATACAATCGGCATTGCGAATCGTCGACAGGCGGTGTGCCACCACAAAGCTTGTGCGACCGGCCATGAGCTCGTCGAATGCCGCCTGCACCTGCAGCTCGGTACGCGTATCGATGCTCGACGTTGCCTCGTCCAGCAGCAGAATCGCCGGATCGGTGAGCATGACGCGCGCGATGCACAGCAGCTGCTTTTGACCCTGGCTAAACGTGCCGCCGTCCTCGCCGATCACCGTATCGTAGCCGCCTGGCAGCTGCACGATAAACTTGTGCGCATGAGCGCGCTTGGCGGCCTCGACAATCTGCTCGCGCGTGGCATCGGGGCAACCGTAGGCAATGTTTTCGGCCACCGTGCCCTCGAATAGCCAGGTGTCCTGCAGCACCATGCCAAAGGCGTGGCGCAGGCTCGCCCGTGTGTAGTCACGCGAGGAGCGGCCATCGACCGCGATGCGCCCAGCATCGATATCGTAAAAGCGCAGTAGCAGGTTGATGAGCGTCGTCTTGCCACAGCCCGTGGGACCGATGAGGGCATAGCGCATACCGGGCTTGGCATCGATGCAGATATCCTGCAGCAGTTTGCGGTCGGGCATATAGCTAAAGTCCACATGCTCAAACGAAACCTCGCCCTTCGGTGCGGTGAGCTCAATGGCATCCACGGCGTCGGGCTCCTGCTCGCGCGCATCGAGCAACGCGAACATGCGGCGCGCCGAGGCGTACGCGGTCTGGATCTGCGTGATGACGTTCGTGACCTCGTTGAACGGTTTAGTGTACTGGTTGGCGTAGGACAGGAAAATCTGCACGCCGCCCACCGTGAGCGCCGCAGGCACGCCCGTGATCACGCCCACGCAGCCGATCACGGCGACCACGGCATAGATGATGTTGTTGATAAAGCGCGTACCGGGGTTGGAGAGCGAACCCATAAACTGCGCGCGCTCGCCCGCCGTATAGAGCTCGGCGTTGAGGGCATCAAAGCGCTGTTGAGCGTGCGGGCCGTAGGCGAAGGCGTCCACGAGCTTTTGCTCACCCACATACTCCTCGATATGACCGCCGAGTTGGCCCTGGATGCGCTGTTGAGCAGTAAAGCTCTTATTGGAAAGCTTGGCGATGGCACCGGCCGCAAAGATGGAAAGCGGCGTGACGAGCACCACCACAAGCATCATGGTCAGGTTGATGGAGAGCATAAACGCGAGCGTGCCCACGATGGTGATGACGCCGGTAAAGAGTTGCGTAAAGCCCTGCAGCAGGCCGTCACCCACCTGATCGACGTCATTGACCACGCGGCTCATGAGGTCACCGTGGGCATGGCCGTCGATAAAGCTGAGCGGCATGCGGCTGAGCTTGTCGCTCGCCTCCACGCGCATGTCGCGCACCGTCTCGTAGGACAGACGGTTGACGCAGTAGCCCTGCAGCCACTGGAAGGCCGCCGCGCCCACCACGACAATCGCGAGCTTGGTAACGAGCGGCAGCAACGCATCGAAGTCCACCTGCCCGGCGGCAACGATGAGGTCGATGCCCTCGCCGATGAGGATGGGCGTATAGAGTTGCAAGATCACCGAGATGGCGGCGCTCACAAACGACGCCGTAAACGAAATGCGGTGCGGACGGACGTAGCCCAGCAGGCGGCGAGTTACCGCGCCCACGGGGTAGCGCTCGGGGTCGCCGGGCTGACGCGGACCGTCGCCCAGGTCGTTGAGGCTATCGTTGCCGGACACGTTGGCCGTCATCGTGGCGACCGAACCGGAAGAAGTATACGGATTCATCTAGCAGCCCTCCTTTGCGCAAGTGGATGCCGGGGCAGCCGGGACAGACGTGGGCGTCGCGCTCCCCTGCTGACCCTCGAGCTCCTCGCGACGAAGCTGCGACTGGCAAATCTCGCGATAGAGTTGGCAGCTTGCGTACAGCTCGTCATGCGTGCCCAGGCCTGCGACGGAGCCGTGGTCGAGCACGCAGATCATGTCGGCATCGCACACGGTCGAGACGCGCTGGCTCACGATCACCGTGGTCAGCGGGAGCCCGCCCGCAGCGGCACCGCGTACGCTGCGCTCGCGGATGGCGTGGCGAAGCGCCGCATCGGTCTTAAAGTCGAGCGCCGAGGCGGAATCATCCATGATCAGAATCTGCGGCGAGCCCACCAGGGCACGCGCGATGGTCAGGCGCTGGCGCTGACCGCCGCTGAAGTTCTTGCCGCCCGCTTCGACCGGGGCGTCGAGCCCCTGCGGCTTGTTGCGCACGAACTCGCTGGCCTGCGCCATATCGAGCGCTGCCCACAGCTCCTCGTCGGTCGCCGACTCGTCGCGCCAGGTTAGGTTGCTGCGGACCGTACCGCTCACGAGCGACGCGCGCTGCGGTACGGTCGCGACCACATGGCGCAGCTGATCAAGCGGCCAGGCGCGCACGTCGGCACCCATTACACTCACGCTGCCGACGCCCGTGTCGTACAGGCGCGGGATGAGCGAGACGAGCGTCGACTTACCGCTGCCCGTGCCGCCGATAATACCGAGGGTTTTGCCCACCGGCAGCTCCAAGGTCACATCGCTCACGGCATTTGCCGCGCCCGCGCCAAAGGAGAAGCTCGCATGGCTTAAGCTCAGCGCGGGGACCGGAACAGCGCCACCCGCCAGTTCGCTCGGCTCGGGCAGCGCAACCGGCTGGTTGCCCTCGTCGGTAATGCTCGGCACGCAGTTGAGCACCTCGTTGAGACGCGACGCACTGGCGCTCGCCTTGGTAAAGACCACGACCAGGTTGGCGACATACACGATGGAGGTCAGGGTCTGCGTCATGTAGTTCACAAACGCCATGACCTGGCCCTGCGTGAGCTCGCCCACGTTGACCTGGATGCCGCCCACCCACAGGATGGCGCACACGCCCAGGTTCATCACCAAAAACGTGACGGGGTTGAGAATCGACGAGAGCTTGCCCACCGCGATGGCAGTATTGGCCTGGTCATCGGCGGCTTGGGCAAAGCGCTCGCGCTCATGGTCCTCGCGCACAAAGGCGCGAACCACGCGGGCACCCGAAAGCCCCTCGCGGCAAATGAGCGCAATGCGGTCGAGTTTTGCCTGCAGCTGCTTGTAGTACGGAATGCAGCGCGCCATGACAAACCAAAACACCAGGCCGATGGCGGGCGTGCAAATCAAAAAGATGATGCCGAGCTTAAGGTCGATGGCAAGGGCCGCGCACATGGAGCCCACCGCCAGGAAGGGCCAGCGGATGAGCATGCGCACGCCGAGCGCCACAGCGAGCTGCACCTGGTTGACATCGTTGGTAATACGCGTGATAAGCGACGGCGTGCCAAAGCGGTCGAGCTCGGCATAGCTCAGCTTATTAATGTGCCCGTAGAGCGCACCGCGAATGTCGGTGCCCATACCCTGCGAGGTGAGCGCCGCCATCTTTTGGCAGACGAGCGTAAACGAGATGCCGATCACAGCCATGGCGCCAAGTACCATGCCGTAGTGGATAACGGCATTCACGTCGTGCGAGCCAATGCCCTTATCGATCATCTGGGCAATCACCAGCGGCGTCAGCAGGTCAAAAATCACTTCGATCAGCTTGCACGCTGGGCCGATCACCATATACCGGCGAAACTTGCCACCAAAACGCCTGAGCAGCTCAATCATGTATAAGCGCTCCCTATCATCATTCACACTCAATTCGAATCATGATAGTACTGTCGCCCAAAAGAAGCGTAAACAACTCGTCATTTCTAATGGGGTTCGGTTTCCAAAGAAGCGGAGAGGTACGCATGCCCGGTCAGCGGCGCGCCAATCGCTTGGTATACTTACAGTAGTGCTACCAGCTGAGTCGCCAACCCTTGAAATGAGGTGCCGAGATGAACGACATTCTCGCAAGAAGTGCAAGACGCGCAACCGTGGGCATCGCCCTTTCCGCGGCACTTGTCGCGGGAATCGCCCCCGTAACGGCGATCGCGGCAGAAACCAGCGCCCCCACCGGTGCGGCCGTTTCGCAGACGAGCGCCGCCAACGGCAATTCGGGCGCCCTGCAGACGGAAGACGCGGCCGCCGCAAAAGAAAAAGCGTATGCAGCCATGCAGGAAGCGCTCAAAAACCTCGAGGCCGCAAAAGACGCCGCAAGTCCGGAGAAAATTGCGAGATTCAATGATGACATTGCCCGTTTTCAAGAGCTCCGCGACAAGATGGTGGCACAAGCCGCCGAATTGAGGGATTCCCTTCCCGCCATGCAAGCGGACGTCGATGCAGCCCAAGCCAGATACGACGAGGCCATCAACCGGGTAAGCGAGCTCCAGGCAAAATTAGACAAGAAACTTGAGGCGCTTAAGGCCCTCGAAGCACTCGGCGACGAGGAGCTTGTCGAAACTACTAAACAGCAAATAAAGCAGTTGCGCAGTGAAATCGTAACGGCAAAAGCGCAAGAAGACTCTTGCAAAACGGGGCTCCGCGAGCGCCACGACGGCCTCAAAAGGCAGGAAAGACAAGTTAATGACTGTGAACGTGATGCAGAGAAGTATAAAGCCCATACCGACCAGTTCATAGCCTGGCGAGATGCGCTCCTCGACAATTTGAAAAAAGCGCAAACGGCCTATGACGACGCCTGCAAGGCATACGAAGAGGCGAAAGCCGCGGCAGACAAGGCCACCTCGCCCGAGATAACGCAACCGACCGAGACGACGCCCCCCTCCAACTCGGCGCAACCGGCCGAGGCGACACAGCCCACCGGCTCGTCCGCGACCGGCAAAAATACCCCGCCAAGCTCCACCAAGCAGGCGAACACAAGCAGCGGCAAACAAGCAGATACGACCGCCGGCAAGCTCGCGAACACGGGAGACGCAGCGCCAAGCGCAATCGCACTCGCAGCAATCGCCGCCGCAGGCCTCGGAATAACCGCCACAGCCACACGCCGCATCAAGAACTCAAAATAGCCGCCAGAGCATACTACCTTCGCCAATCCACAAACCCAGAGACAAAAGAGACCCGTTTCCCCAACCCAGGGAAACGGGCCTCTTTACTTGAAAAACAGATGGTAATGCCGCCGTCTCTTGAACCACGCAGCCATCAATGCCCAGACAACACTAGCAAGCCGCATTCCTTAAGGGATAGATTTAATGGCTGTTAATCAAGGGGTATACGCGCACGCCCGATCAATGGCAGGCAAACCACCTGATATACTTACATTAGTGCTACCAAGTTAGTCGCCGACCCTTGAAATGAGGTGCCGAGATGAACGACATTCTCGCAAGAAGTGCAAGACGCGCAACCGTGGGCATCGCCCTTTCCGCGGCACTTGTCGCGGGAATCGCCCCCGCAACGGCGATAGCGGCGGAAACCAGTTCCCCCATCGATGCAGTTGCCTTGCAGACGGAAGATGCGGCCGCCGCAAAAGAAAAAGCGTATGCAGCCATGCAGGAAGCGCTCAAAAACCTCGAGACCGCAAAAGACGCCGCAGGTCCTGAGATATTAGAGACTATCGAGCATGTGATTACCGATTTGCAATCGCTCCGCGACAGGATGCTGAAGGAAGCCGACGACTCAAGGGGACCTCTTCTTTACCTACAAGCGAACGTCGATGCAGCCCAAGCCAAATACGATGAGGCCCACAACCGGACAAGCGGCCTTCAGGCAGAATTAAATAAGGCAATCGACGACGGAGCTTCTAACGAAACTATTAAGCAGTTGCGAAGTGAGATCATGTCGGCAGAGAGGCGAGAAAAATCTTGTGAAGATGATCTTCACCACTGCCAACGCCGGCTCGAAAGCCAGGAAAGTGTCGTCGCGAAGTTCGAAGCCAATGCGGAAAAATGTCAAACCGATATCGACGAAGAGACAGCCAAGCGAGATGCGCTCCTCGGCGATTTGGAAAAGGCGCAAGCGGCCTATGACGACGCCTGCAAGGCATACGAAGAGGCAAAGGCCGCGGCAGACAAGGCCGCCTCGCCCGAGATAGCAAAACCGACCGAGACAGTGCCTCCCTCCGGCTCAGCGCAACCCGCCGAGACGACACCACCCGCCGGCTCGTCCGCGATCGGCAAAGACACCCCGCCGAGCCCCATCAAGCAAGCGAACACAAGCAACGGCAAGCAAGCAACTACGACCGCCGACAAGCTCGCAAACACAGGCGACACAACGCCGAGCGCAATCGCACTAGCAGGAATCGCCCTCGCAGGGCTCGGAATAACCACCACAGCCACCCGCCGCATCAAGAACCCGAAATAGTTTCCAACATCCGGATCATGTAGCCACCGATGTTTTGGCGCAGCCAGCGAGCGACATCCAGGGCGAACAAGTTGGCATGAAAAAGGCAGGGCATTGACCTTCTGGTCATGCCCTGCCTTTTGAATGACAAATTGTCGCCCTGGGTGGCGCGCAGCGTCGAGCATTGCGCGGTTTGGTAAAACCGCGCAAAAAGAAAGCCCGTGTGCTCGATGGATTCGGATGCCCGACAGAGGCTCCTTATGGCTGCTTCCTTCCGGACCTGACCAGATTCGGAACATGTCGTCATCCGAACCCATCGAACGCGCTAGGCGCTCGGTATATCTTACCCGCTCCCGCCCACCAGAGCAAGATGGCTAATTTGGGACGGGGCTTTTTTGACTACTTTTTGACTGGTGGGGCATCAGGGTGGCGAAAGCAGTCAAGAAAGCCCCGTCCTAAATAGACTGATCTGGTGCTGTGCTACGAAAAGGGGCTATCTACTACGTTTTGGTCACAGAGGTCAACCATAGCGTGCTTTTTCGAAAATTGGCAAGCCCTCTACCTGCGGTTTTAATTTCCCAAATTCCGGGATGGTCGAGGGTGCCCGGTTAAACGTAGTAGATGGCCACGTTTCGTGGCAGGCGGTCCGACCCAAGGCACAAGGCAGCCAACCTCGAATGGCCATTCTCGAAGTTGCGGTGGAATACGGACTGAATCGGCCCCTTAAAGGCAAAAACACTCCGTATTTCACCGCAACTTATCGAGGGGATGGGTTTTAGAGGCGAGCGAGGTCATAGGCTTGGGCGGCTGACTCGCCTGCACAGATCAAGTTGGTTGTGGCTTCTTGCGGATCGAGTGCCTGTTCCAGGCCCATGGGCTTGCGGCAAATCGGCAAAACCAAGTCAATACCCTGCTCACACACCGCATCCAGGTTGACGGCGCGACCGCCCACGACGGCGACCACCGGCTTGCCATATCGCTTCGCGCGGCGGGCCACGCCCACCGGTGCCTTACCGGCGGCGGACTGCTCATCCATATTGCCCTCGCCCGTTATGACCAGGTCGACATCGCGTACACGCTCGTCAAACCCCACGAGATCGAGCACCGTCTCCACACCCGAGCGTAGCTCCGCGCCGAGCGCCAGCAACGCCGCGCCCAAGCCACCGGCAGCGCCCGCGCCGGGCACGCCGAGCACCGAGCCAAATGTCCGCGCGCCCTCGGGTGTGCGCAACAACCCCTGGGCTCGAGCTCCGGCAATCGCGGCGTCGAGCAAGCGACCGTAGCCGACCATCCAGCTGTCGCACCTGCGCAGCGTCTCGATGTCGCCCGCCGGCAGGCCCTTCTGCCCGCCAAACACCGCCAGTGCGCCTCGACGCCCCACGAGCGGATTCTCGACATCGGAAAGCACAACGATACGGGCATCATCCAAAGCCTGCAGCGCTGGCGCCAAATCGATACTCGCCACGTGTTCAAGGCCCGCAAGACCGGGGGCGATATTGCAGCCCTGATCATCGACCACACGCGCGCCCAGCGCCTGCAGCATGCCGGCGCCACCGTC
>CATYJU010000020.1 GCA_958407995.1 uncultured Collinsella sp. | reverse complement strand
AGCAGGCGGTTGCTGGCGATCTGGTCCTGGCGGCGTCCGGCTGCAAGCTCCAGCACGTCCGAATCGGCCTCGGCGATACCGCGGGCGACAACCATGCCGCTCGGGTCGCACACGTCGAGCACATCGCCCTCGGCAAACTGGCCATCGACCTCGCGAATACCCACCGCAAGCAAGGAAGAGCCACGGCTGACCAGCGCCTTCGCAGCACCATCATCGACCGTCACCGAGCCATGCGCCTTGTCGCCCAGCGCGATCCACAGCTTGCGGGGTGCGATGTCCAGACGCTCCGCCGGCGGATCGAACAGCGTGCCCACGCTCTCGCCGCGGGCGAGGCGCACGAGCGCATCGGGCTCCTCGCCCGAGCAAATCACGCTCTGAATGCCCGCCGTCATCAGGATGCGGCTCGCGCGGATCTTGGTAATCATGCCGCCCGTGCCCACCGATGTGGAAGAATCGCCCGCCGAGGCAATAATCTTGGCATCGATCTTATGCACGACAGGAACAAACTCGGCCGTGGGGTCCTCATGCGGATTGGCAGTATAGAGACCATCGATGTCCGAGAGCGTCACGCACAGATCGGCAGATACCAGGCAGCTCACGAGCGCCGCCAGTGTGTCGTTGTCGCCAAACTTGATCTCGTCGACGGTAACGGTATCGTTCTCGTTGACGACCGGCACCACGCCAAGCTCCACGAGGCGCAGCAGGGCGTCGCGCGCGTGCAGGTAAGACGTGCGGCGGGCCGTATCGTGGCGCGTGAGCAGCACGAGCGAGGTGAGCAGGTCGCGCGCATGGAACTCCTCGTCGTAGGCCGACGAGATGATGCACTGACCGGCCGAAGCGCAGGCCTGCAGGCTCGGCAGGTCACCGACCGGCTTGCGGTCGAAGCCCAGCACGGGATAGCCACAGGCAATGGCACCCGAACTCACCACGACCAGACGCCAGCCGAGCTTGCGCAGGGCAGCAGCCTGATCGGCAAGCCTGCCGATAAAGACGCGGTTGACCTTGCCATCGGCGCCCACCACCGTGGACGAACCGATCTTTACCACCATCGTTTTATAGGAAGTCGTCATACGTCAAACCAATCGAATGCTGAGCGAGCGAACGAACAGGTGGGCGAGATAATAATCCGTTTTCCTCCGTCGCATGCGGATTATTTTGCCCAGGGGAAGGCCGATGCCGCGGCCATGTTCTTACGCACGAGCTCGTCGCGCACCTGGGCCAGGCCCTGCTCCATGCCCACCACGTAGGTCTGCGGGTACAGGAAGCGCTTGAAAGCTGCGTCCAGATGATCGAGCGCCCAAGCACAGCGCTCGCGCGCGTCCTGGATGCTCTCACGCGGAGCCACCGCACTGCCGTCGCGCACGATCGGCACCAGCAGCTCACGATACTCAAGCTCGGACACGTCGGTCACCAGCGCCGCATCGTTTACGGCCACGAGGGTATTGCCGCGCGCGGCGCCCTCACCTGCCAGATGGTCCTCGTCATAGATCATGTCGCAGACCGGGCCGCCAAAGCCATCGTAATAACGGCGCACGCGCTGCACGCCGGGAATCGTGCGCTTGTAGGGCTGCTCGGAAAGCTTCACCACCGGCGTCCACGGGTCCGTCTCGCTCGCGCGGCGGGCCGAAAGCTTGTACACGCCGCCCAGCGCCGGCTGATCGTAGCAGGTCGCGAGCTTGGTGCCCACGCCAAAGCTATCGATGGGCGCACCCTGGTCGAGCAGCGACTGGATCGTGTACTCGTCCAGGTCGTTGGAGACCGAAATCCCCACATAGGGCAGGCCCTCAGCATCAAAACGGCCGCGCACATACTTGGAGAGCTTGGCGAGGTCGCCGGAGTCGATGCGAATGGCCGACAGGCGCTCGCCCATCGCTTCCATCTCCTTGGCAACCGTAATGGCATGTTCACAGCCCTCGCGCACGTCATAGGTGTCGATGAGCAGCGTACAATTCTTGGGGCTCGACTTGGCAAAGGCGCGGAAGGCCTCGAGCTCGGAATCGAAGCTCATCACCCAGCTGTGCGCATGCGTGCCAAAGACGGGAATACCGTAACGGCGGCCGGCGAGTACATTGGACGTAGAGGAGCAGCCGGCAACGTAGCTCGCGCGCGCGACGGCCAGGCCGCCATCGGGACCCTGGGCTCGGCGCAGGCCAAACTCCGCCACAGGGCGACCGTCGGCGGCGAGCACCACGCGCGCCGTCTTGGTGGCGACAAGCGTCTGGAACCCGACGATGTTGAGCAGCGCCGTCTCGAGCAGCTGGCACTCCAGCGCGGGGCCGGTGACGCGCACCATGGGCTCGCGCGGAAAGACGAGCTCGCCTTCGGGAACGGCGTCGATGTTTACATGCGCACGAAAATCACGCAGGTAGTCGAGGAATCCAGGCTTGAACATCGCGCCGCCGGCAGGGGCCTGGAGCGAGGCGAGGTAGTCGATGTCCTCGGGCGTAAAGCGTAGATTCTCGACCAGCTCGGGCAGTTCGGCGGTGCCGCACATGACGGCATAGGCGCTGCCAAAGGGATGGTCGCGGTAAAACGCGGTAAAACAACCCTGCTCATTGGCCTTGCCGCTCTCCCACAGGCCCTGGGCCATAGTGAGCTCGTACAGATCGGTGAGCATTGCGATGTCGGTGGGATGAGAGATGTCGGTCAAAGCCATGGGGCGACCTTTCGGATGTGTGGTGCAGAATTTGAGGGTTGGACGAGAGCAGAGCATGCGGACATGACGCCCGATGCAAATCGGTTAGAGCAGGCCCATGCTGGTCAGGATCGTGTAGCCCATAAAGATGACAAACGCGATGAGGGCAAGGACAATGATGATTTTTTGAGCCGGCGCCATGCCAGGGATCTCGTTCTCGCCCGTAGGCTCCTTGGAGGTAACCATGCGCTGGGCAAAGGTCATCTCGTCACGACTCGGCTTAGGCTCGACGGACTTGGGACGAGCGGCCTTTTTAGGCTGAGGTTTGGGCGCGGCAGGTGCAGGCTTCGCAGCAGCGGGCTTGGGTGCGGGCGCGGGCGCCGATGCGGATGCGGCGTTCGCGGCGGCCTCCTCGGCCTTCGCACGCTCGGCACGCAGGGCAGCCAGCTCCTCACGCTCGCGACGGGCCTCTTCCCGAGCCTCGCGGCGGGCCTTCTCAGCGCGGAGCTCTTCCAACTCGGCGCGCTCCTCGTCGGACAATGGTTGGGACTCAAGCTCGGCCATGATATAGCCCTTTCTTTTAAAAAAAGCCGCCGACACAATGTCAGCGGCTTATCAAATCCATGGGTGGAGACGAAGGGAGTCGAACCCTCGGCCTCTGCCATGCGACGGCAGCGCTCTCCCAACTGAGCTACGTCCCCAGGACTAGTCGATATTTTACCTACGGCTCGCCAACTGTCAACGCCCAATAACCAGTCTTTTTGGGACGCGGCTATTTTGACAACTTTTCGAACAGGCGATCCTCTCGATGATTTTTTAATCCCCGTCCCAGAAAAATCATCAGCGTGCGCTCTACTTTGCGCTGGTGAGGACGCCGGTGGTGTCGAAGGCCGGGGTGAAGCTCTCGTCTACCGCGCCGCCCTCTTGCCAGAACATCGTCGTAAAACCCAGGTCGTCGGCATGGTCGAGCACCTGCTCGTACTCCTCACGCGTCACGGCGCGTGCCAGGTCGCCGCCCTGCTCGCGCATGAGCGCATTGGGCGTGTACTGGTTCATAACCGAGATCGGCACGTCGCCCACCGTCTGCCACACCAGGTCCAGCACGCGACACGAATCGTCTGCATGCCCCGGAAGCACCAGGTGACGCACGATCATGCCACGCTTCATAAGCCCGTCCTCGTCCACCAACTCTCCCCCGCGGCGCTCGATCTCGCGCGCCATCTGGGCCAGACCCGACACGGCCACACGCGGGTAATCCTTTATATGGGAGAGCGACTGCGCAAGCCCGGCATCGGCATATTTAAAGTCGGTGAGCCACACATCGACCAGGTCGCCCAGCGCCGCCACGGCACTCGCGCGCTCGTAACCACTCGTGTTGTAGACGATTGGGATAACCAGTCCGCGCGCCCGTGCCGCGGCAATCGCGGCAGGCAACAGGTGCGCATAGTGCGTCGCCGTCACCAAATTGATGTTGTTGGCACCCTGGTCCTGCAGTTCCAGCATAATCTCGACCAGGCGCTCAGGCGAAATCTCAAGGCCAAAATTGCCGGTCGAGATCTCGTGGTTCTGGCAGTAGATACATTTGAGCGAGCAGCCGCTAAAGAAGATCGTGCCCGAACCGGCCTCGCCCGAGATAGGCGGCTCCTCCCACATATGAAGCGCGGCGCGGGCCACCTTGAGCGTGTCGTTAGCACCGCAGACGCCGTGCGCGCCCTCATCGCGCGCCGCACCGCAACGGCGCGGACACAAATGGCAGGCGGGCGAAAAAAGTTCGGTCAACGACGTCGGCATAAAACCATGCTCCAAAACAACGATTCAGCAGCTCAAACGTAAAGGAATCAACCCCACAGACGGCTCGAGCCCAAGGCGCCGTAATCGTCCGACACGATTTTTGTAATGTCAAGACTGGAATCAATAAAGTGCCGCTTTATGATGTAGGTATTCCGCCCCCCGCGGAGCAACTGGGTGAACCGTCGCGTTTATTTAGGGAGCCCACACAGTCGTACCTAGTACAGGTATCCTTCGTTGTTAAGGACGCTGGAACAGTCGATGAGGGCACCCACCTGTTTTAGGTGGGTTCATTTTCGTAACGTGGGGGGTGGTTTTCTTTTGCCGAAAATCACCATTACAGTCCATATGGATCCCCGCCGGCATCCCGACAAGCCATCGACAACATCCCAATATCTGGTAAGCGCGTGATTATCGCTGCGTGCAATTCCATGCACCCCCCTTGGTCGAGTATTATGGTTCGGCTATGCCCTTTGCGCATGGCGTTCTTCTGACCTTTTCCTTCGACGCTTGGCGGTTTTTAGATTCATGGCTTCATCCCCGAGCTACATACCGTACCTATGCGTGGCAGCGGCGGCCTTTATCACGACCTTCCTCGCGGTGCCCCTGGTCAAGCGCTTGGCAATTAAGCTCGATGCCGTCGACTATCCTTCTAAGCGCCGCATCAACACCAAGCCCATCCCGCGTTTGGGCGGAACGGCGGTGTTTTTGGGCCTGGTCGTTGCCTGCATTGTGCAAATCCTAGGCACCTGGCACCTAGGCTGGCCACCCGTCCTGGTGCCGCACCCGCGCCTTCACATTAGCTATCCCATGCTGGCGCTCTCCTTTACCGTCATCTTTGCGACCGGCGCGATCGACGACGTCTTCCAGCTCACGCCCAAGCAAAAACTGGCCGGACAGGTCCTCGCCGCGCTTATCGCCTGCATGGGCGGCCTGCGGATCGGCGTCATCGTCAACCCGTTTGCTCCCGGCGAGATCATGCTCGGATGGCTCGCCTACCCCATCACCGTGATCTATCTGGTGGCATTCACTAACATCATTAACCTCATCGACGGCCTCGACGGCTTGGCCACGGGCATCTGCGGCATCGCGTCGTTCACCATGTTTTCGATGGCCGTTCTCTCGGGCCGCATCGACGCCGCCGCGCTCTCCATTGCGCTCTTTGGCGCCTGTCTGGCCTTTTTGCGCTACAACTTCAACCCCGCAAGCATCTTCTTGGGCGACTCGGGGTCGCTGCTTCTGGGCTTTGCGCTGGGCTCCATCTCGCTGCTCAACGTGAGCCGCACCGCCGCACTCACCTCGCTTATCATTCCGCTCATCGTTGCCGGCGTGCCCATCATCGACACGTTTAGCGCCATTGTGCGCCGCAAGCGCGCCCACATTAGTATCGGGCAGGCCGACAAGGGCCACATCCACCACCGCCTGATCCAAGAAGGCTACAACCAAAAACAGGCCGTGCTGCTCATCTATGCCTGGTGCATCATGCTTTCGGCCGGCGCCGCCGCGATTAACCAGGTCGAAGTGCCCATGCGTGTGCTCATCTTTACCGTGCTCGCCATTGGCTCGGCGGCCTTCGCCAAGCACCTGCACCTGTTTGAACCCGTACTACGCCACCATTACAACAAGCGCACGCACGAGGACGAACTGGTCACCCCCGACGACCCCGCCTTTAAGCAGGAGGAGCAGGCAGCCGAGGAGCGCAAAGAAGAGCGCCACCACAAGCTCTAGGACAAGCTGCCGAGGATGTGCCAAGGCACCGTTAGCCAAGCGCGGCCGCGCCGCACCCATCGCACATGCCGCAGCACGCGCGTCCCTCTCCCGCCCCTCGCCTACTTACGCACCGCCCCTCCAATAAACGCGTTATCATCAAAACCTGCGAACGAACGTTAGGAGCAATCATGCCAAACGAGAACAGCTACGAAGTCGCGCTGCAAAAGAGCAACGCCATTCGCGAGGGCCTGACCAAGACGCCCGAGAAGTTCACCATGCTCACCGGCGACCGCCCCACCGGCCGTCTGCACCTGGGCCACTACTTCGGCACCCTCAAGGGCCGTGTTGAGCTGCAGAACATGGGCGCCAAGACCAACGTGCTCATCGCCGACTACCAGGTCATCACTGACCGCGACACGACCGAGCACATCCAGGACAACGTGTACAACATGGTCATGGACTACCTTGCCTGCGGTATCGATCCCGACAAGACCATGATCTACGCGCACTCCGCCGTGCCCGCCGCCAACCAGCTCATGCTGCCGTTCCTGTCGCTGGTGTCCGAGGCCGAGCTGGCGCGCAACCCCACCGTCAAGGCCGAGATGGAGGCCTCGGGCCATGAGCTTACCGGCCTTCTGCTCACCTACCCGGTGCATCAGGCCTGCGACATCCTGTTCTGCAAGGGCAACGTGGTGCCCGTCGGTCGTGACCAGCTGCCGCACATCGAGCTCACCCGCACCATCGCCCGCCGCTTTAACAACCGCTACGGCAAGGTGTTCCCCGAGGTCGACGCGCTGCTGTCCGAGACCCCGCTGCTGCCCGGCCTGGACGGCCGCAAGATGAGCAAGAGCTACGGCAACGCCATCAACATCTCGATGACCGCCGAGGAAACGGCCAAGCGCATCAAAAAGAGCCAGACCGACTCCGAGCGCATGATCACGTTCGATCCCGAGAACCGCCCCGGCGTGTCCGGTTTGCTTTCGACGGCCGCCATCTGCACCGGTCGCTCCGAGGTCGAAATTGCCGAGGAGATTGGCATGGGCGGCTCCGGCCAGCTCAAGAAGTACGCGACCGAGGCCGTCAACGAGTACTTCGCACCTATCCGCGAGCGTCGCCAGCGCTACGAGAACGATCTGGATTACGTGAAGGACGTGCTGCACGAGGGCAACCGTCGCGCCAACGAGATCGCCGAGCAGACCCTGGCCGAGGTTCAGGACGCCATGGGCATGGTGTACTAGACCGATCTGCTGGCTTGAGCTTTCGATTGCTTTAGGGCGGGCGCTACGGCGTCTGCCTTTTTTGGAGCCGGACCGCTTCGGCTCCGTCCATCGCACCCCCTCGACAAACAGGAACAGGCCCGCCGGCAGCTAGTTGCCAGCGGGCCTGTTCCCGAAGTACACCGTTGAATCGCACAGAGGGGAGGAATGCGAATCAAACTCAACAGGGCAGGCTTTTTCATCGCCTATTGCCTGCTCCGTTGCTGAAACCAATATAGTTCACCGTGGTTTACTTTCTGATGGCAAAGTACGCCACCACACCTTCTCCATAAGTTAGCTCTGGTAAACCTACAGCGTAAAACCACCACAAAGGGGACAGGCGCCTTTGTGGTGGTTTTCGCCACGGCAGAACCGCTAGAGCCCGGCAGGCCAGCGACAGGCGGCCAAGTCGACGTGCATGTCGTCCTTAAACGCCACACCTTCCCCTAGCAAAAGCTCACGTTGAGCATCGGGACCGCCAAAAGCGAAGCCCTCGCATATGTGCCCGTCGGCAAACACCACGCGGTGACAGGGAATCTCGCCGGGGCGCGGATTACTATGCAGGGCATACCCCACGTACCGCGCACTTCGTGGACGACCGGCAAGCAGCGCCACCTGGCCGTACGTGGCGACCATCCCCTCGGGAATCTGCTCGACCACCTCGTACACCCGCTCAAAAAAGCCCTCAGACGCCATTGCTCACTCCCTTCCACCCGGAAAAGCATAAACCACCACAAAGGTGTCTGTCCCCTTTGTGGTGGTTTATGGCAGGTAGGTTAGTTGGCGGGCTGGAAGAAGGCTACTGCTACGGCGCCGGGACCTACGTGGGTACCGATGGTGGCGCCGATGGTGTGGACGGGCAGCTCGCCCTCGCTGTGGCCAGCCCACAGTGCCGCGCTGTCCTCGATATACTTCTTGAGCACGGCGTCCGAAAGGCCCGTATAGCCCAGCGCCAGCGGCATGGAGAAGTCGACGCCGCCCGCCTGCTCGACCTTCTGGTTCAACAGGTTTCGACCGTTTTTGGAACCGCGAGCCTTGCCCAACTGCACGATGAGACCATCCTCGGCGGCCACGACCGGCTTCACGTTGAGTAGCGTACCCACGGCGCCGGCCGCAGCAGACAGGCGGCCTCCGCGCACCAGGTACTCCAGCGTCTCAAGCAGGCCGATAACCACCACGCGGTCGCGCACGGCCTCGACCGCCGCCGCGATCTGAGATGCACTGCGGCCCTCGTCCACCAAGCGCAGCGCATACTCGACCAGGACGCGCTCGCCCAGGGTAACGTTGTTGCTGTCTACCACGAACACGTCGCCGCCCGGCGCCTCGGCAAGTGCCGTACGGGCACTCTGATTGGTGCCCGAAAGCTTGGCGCCCACGGTAATAATCACGGCCTCGTCGCCGGCCTCGCGAACCTCGGCGATAGCCTGCGAAAAGGCGTACGGGTTGACCTGACCGGTCTTGGGCAGCTCGTCGCGCTCCACGAGCATCTCGTAAAAGCGCTGGTGATCGATGTCGACGCCATCCATATACACGTCGGTGCCAAAGGTGACCGACAGCGGCAGAACACGCAGAGCGGGATGCTCCGCCGGCGACATATCGCTTGCGGAATCGGTAATAATGCGGACGGACATAACGAATCCTTTCTTGCGCGTACCTTGCGCGGGGAATTTTGACAGCAAGCCCCGGCACGGCATACGCACTCAAACGGGACTATGCAGTTGTTAATTGGAAGCAAATGCCTTGGCGGCCTTAGATCTCGCGCAGGGTGTTGAGAATCGTGCGCAGCGACGCATACATCTGCTCGCGCTGCTCCACACCCATAGCCTTACCGGTGGTATCGAGCACCTCGCGAATGATGCGGTCCGCCTCGCTCATGCTCTCGCCGCCCAGAGCGGTCAGGCGCACCGGAGCACGATACTTAACGGCGGCATCGCCCGAATCATCGACCTCGACGTAGCCACCCTCCTCCAGATGCGCCAGCGTACGCGAGACGGCGGCGCGGGTCACGCCTGCCATGCGAGCCAGGTCGGCGCCAGTCAGGCCGTCCTTGCTGCGCTCAAGATAGTACAGGCACATAACGTCGGAGCCCTTGAGACCCAGCCTTGCGCCCTCAGACGTCTTAATGCGCTGGATCTCCTTGTAGAGTCCGCTGATCAGTCCGACAAAGTCCTCGAAACGTGTCTCGTCGCTCTGCTGCATGGGAGACGACCGCCTTTCGCTTGCATAATGCTAACGGGTAAACATCTTAGTCGCATAAGGCGACACCCGTACCCAAATACCCCATTTGTTAACCCATCAACATAAAAACCACCACAAAGGGGACAGGCACCTTTGTGGTGGTTTGGGGCATCAATAGGTTCTAGGCGCCGCTACAGCTCCACGCAAGGATTGTCGCGGGTCACAAGCGTCTTAATGACAACCGTCGCTCCCAGATAGCGCTCAAGCAGCTCGGCTAAGCGATCGATCGCAGCCTGGCAATCCCCCATCCGCTCGGGCTCCACGCACTCAATCGCCAGGAACGCATCGGCCGAATCATCGGACAGCGCCGTTCGAACGCCGTCGCGCCAGTTCCAGCAGCGGCACACAGCGCCCGCATCGTCGATGTAGGCGAGCTCGCCGGGCAGCGTCGGATCGTCCGCCTCCTCGCCAAGCGGCAAGAACGCATCGCCACCGTCGGTCACCTTCAGGCGAAGGTCCCCCTCGATCGCATGCAGATCCTCGCCTCCCACGGGCAGCGCATAGGTCAGCGACACCGTGTTGTAAATATCCACCGCGGGCGTAATGTGGCCCACCGGCTTGCCTTTGAGCACGCGTTTGAGCAAGTTCTCGATCGAGCAGCGCGCGCCTTTCTTGGTCTTGAACAGACGATAGGCCTCGCGCCATGCCTTGACCGGTGCGTTCTCGCTGATAGTGTCGCTGGTCAGATGACGCTCCGCATCGATATTGGCGCGGTCGAGCAACGCCGCAATCGCATCCACGTCCTCTTGAGGAATCTGAGCCGTGGGCTTCATGCCCTCCACGACCACAACACCGACCGCTGCCTGCGGAAACAGCTCCCAGAATGAATCCTCGGCAATAAAGCTCTTCATACGCTCTCCCTTCATTGTGCGCGCCCGAGTGAGGGCGCCTAAACAAAAAGCGCCCTTACAACGGCCACCTTCAAAGTCCTACGGTGCCGCCACAAGAACGCTTGCGCTGTCCCCATCCGGAGAAGGGGACGATATGTCAGGCGTATTGTAACCCGAGTCATCCACGTGAGCAAAACCACCACAAAGGTGCCTGTCCCCTTTGTGGTGGATATGGACTCGAGGCGACGCTAGTGGCGGAGTCACAGCAGGCCGCGGCCGCGATGACGGGCCTCGGCGGACACCTGGGCGTGAGGGCCGGCGGCTTTGACGGACTCGGGCAGGTGCGAGTACTTCTTCTCGAAGTTCTCCTCGAACATCACCGCCAGGTTGTGCGCGGCCTCGTCGTAGCGCGCGGTGCTCTGCCAGTATTGGCGCGGCACCAGGATGCCATCGGGCACGCCGTGGCACGTCGTGGGAATGTCGACGTTAAAGATGTCGTCGTGCACGAACTCGCTATCCTCGATGGTGCCGTCGAGGGCGCGTGCGACCAGCGAGCGCGTGTAGGCCAGCTCGATGCGATGACCCACGCCGTAGCCGCCGCCAATCCAGCCGGTGTTGACCAGGTACACGCGTGTGCGGCCGTCGGCAATGCGCTCGCCAAGCATCTTGGCGTAAACCATGGGGTCGAGCGGCATAAACGGCTCGCCGAACAGCGAAGAGAACGTGGGCGTGGGCTCGGTGACGCCGACCTCGGTGCCGGGAATCTTAGCCGTAAAGCCCGTCACAAAGTGGTACATGGCGGCATCGGCCGTCAGGCGTGAGATGGGCGGCAGCACGCCAAAGGCATCGCAGGTCAAAAACAACACGACGCTCGGGGTGGTGCCCATGCCCTTAGTCCACGCGTTGGGGATATGCTCGACGGGATAGGCCACGCGCGTATTGTGCGTAATCGAGGTGTCATCATAGTTAGGTTTGCGGTTCTCGTCGAGCACCACGTTTTCGCAAATGGCGCCAAAACGGACGGCGTTGAAGATCTCGGGCTCGTGGAAGGCGTCCAGGCCCTCGCATTTTGCGTAGCAGCCACCCTCGATGTTGAAGATGCCCATGTCGGACCAGCCGTGCTCGTCGTCGCCGATCAGCAGGCGCGTGGGGTTGGCAGAAAGCGTGGTCTTGCCCGTGCCGGACAGGCCAAAGAACACGGCAGTCTCGTGCGTGACGGGATCCATGCTGGCCGAGCAGTGCATGGGCAGCACGTCATCCTCGACGGGCAGCAGATAGTTCATGACACTGAAGATGGACTTTTTAATCTCGCCGGAGTAGCCGGTGCCGGCGACCAGAATCACGCGTTCCTGGAAGTTGATGACCACGGCGGCGCTGGAGTTGAGGCCCTTGATGGCAGGATCGCACTGGTAACCGGGCGCTGCGAGCACGCAGAAGTCGGGCTCGCCGGTGCGCGCGATTTCGCGAGCGAGCGGACGGGCGAGCATTTGCTTAATGAAGAGTGCCTGGCTGGCACGCTCGCAGGCAACAAGCAGGCGACGCGTGTGGTTGCGGTCAGCGCCCGCCATGCCGCGCGTGACGAACACGTCGCGCTCGTTGAGATAGTCGACGATGCCGGCCTTGATGGCCTCATAGCTCTCGACGGACAGTGGGCGGTTGACCGCACCCCAGGCGATCTTGTCGTGAACATCGGGGGTGTCAACGATAAAGCGGTCATTGGGGGAACGGCCGGTACGCTCCCCCGTCTCGATCACCAACGCGCCGTTGGATGCCATGCGGCCTTCTTCGCGGCGGATGGCGTGCTCGACGAGCTCCGCGGCGGGTAGATCGACCAGCAGACGGGGCTGATTATCGGCGGGGTCTTCGACCAGTGTAATACCAAAGTTGGACAAAACTTCTGCAGGGGTAACACCAGGCATGGGGCCTCCTTTATAAACGCGACACGTGGACGCGGCGCGCACTTTACTCACGTAAAGCCCGTTGTACCCGATATGCAAAAACGTTTTTGCGGCAAGGGCGGCAAGCCCGCCCAACGGTCAAAAATCGCAGGCAAGCGGCCTAGTCATTGGAGACGCTTTTAAACGACTAGTCGTTGGGGGCACTCTTGAACAGGCAACATTCAAGGAATGTCCCCGGATGCCGGCACTTAGGGACGTTCCCAAAGTGCCGGCACATAAGGAACGTCCCTAAGTGCCGACTACAGCGGCAGGCCTTGGCCGAGCATGGCTATGGCGCTCATCAGGACCAGCATGCCGGCAGCGTAGGGTAGCACCGCGCCCAGGAGTTCGGCATCCTTACCGCGCACGTGCACGGCGGCAAGACCAATGGCGAGGGTCTGCGGCGAGATCATCTTGCCGGCGGCAACGCCAAGCGCGTTCAGCGCAACCATCCAGTAGTCACTCACGCCCAGCGCGGTGGCGGCCTGGCTCTGGATGGGGCCAAACAGCATGCCCGAGGACGTGCCCGAACCGGTCACGAAAGCACCGACCGCACCAATCCACGGAGCCAGAATAGGGTACAGACCGCCAGCGACCGCAATGCAAAATGCGCTGATCGACGAAATCATGCCGGCATAGCCCATCACCTTGGCGCAGCCCAGCACCGAAAGCATGGTGATAACCGTCGGCGTCATCTGCTTGACGGTCGCGGCCAGCACCTCGCCCATCATGCGCGGCGAAGCACCCTGAATGGCGCCGCCGACAAACGCCGCCAGGAAAATCCAGACACCTGGCGTGTTGATCCACGAAAACGTAAGCGTACCGGGATTCTCACCGCAATACACCTGCACGTGGCTCGTAAACGGCGCGAGCGCAGCATGCACGGCGGGTACCAGGTTAGACGTGCCCAGCAGCAACACAAAGATCAGGATGAAGCACGACCAGGCCGAAAGCGCCGACTTAACGGTGAGCTTCTTCCCCGCCTCGATATTCATGTGGAAGCGCGCATCCAAGTGGCCGGACTTCTCGGCACGCATGGCAAGCGCAGCGGTCAGCGCGAGCGAAACGATAGATCCTACGACCACGGCCAGCTCGGGACCCACAAACATGGCAACGACCAAAGCCGCGCCGACAAACGACACGCCGGAGAGCAACGCCACGCCGGCAACACCGTGTAGGCGCTCGCCCACACTCGCGGCATTGCCCTGGTCATCGGCAACACGGCCCGCAACCAGCACAATAAATAGCGGCATCACCACAAAGAACGGTGCGAGCTGCACCAGCTGAACGGTCGCCAGGTGCAGGGAATCCAAACCCACCAGGTCGGCAACGGACACCGTGGGAATGCCGATGGAGCCGTAGGGCGTGGGCACGCCGTTGGCCAGCAGGCAGATGAGCACGGCAGGCACGGCCTCAAAGCCCAGGCCCGCGAGCATGCCGGCGGGAATGGCGACAGCGGTACCGAAGCCGGCCATGCCCTCCATAAAGCCACCGAAGCACCAAGCCACGAGCAGCGCCAGCAGACGGCGGTCGCTGCTGATGGAGGTGATCATGCTGCCGATCACCTCCATGGCGCCCGTGCGAACGCACAGGTTATACGTGAATACCGCGGCGATGATCACCAGGACGATGGGCCACAGGGCCATCAAAAAGCCTTCGAGCGAGGCGGTCGCGATCTGCGCTGCCGGCAGGTGCCACCATGCGAAGGCGAGCAAGCACGAAAGGACAAACGATCCGATAGCGGCCTTCCAAGCTGGCCATTTAAAGCACAGCAGCATCACGACCAGCCAAATAATCGGCACAAGAGCCAGTAAGAATGCGGCGACGTCCATAGGTAGAAGCTCCTTGGTACCGCGTGGGCGGCATCGGGGGTGTCACAAAACTTCAACAGGATACCGCACGTTTACCGACAAATTACAGCCGCCCGCCGAAATTATTGAACAATCCGTTCAAAAACACGAGCGAACACCGTCGCGTCTATACTAAAGCGCAGCAATAGAAAGGACTCCGCTTTGAGTATCACGCCCCTCGATAGCATTCGCCGCGCCATCGCCCGCCGCAACGGCACCTCCAACCCCGCTGCATCGAAGGACGGCGCCGCGAAGGCCCAGGGCGGCCGCATCGAGAACGGCCTCTTCCCTGCCTCGCACACTGCCGAGGAACTCGCACGCATCCAAGAGCTGAGTCAGCGCAACGCCGGCGGGCCCGATAGCAGCCAAGCCACACGTCGCCGGCGCGAACGCGATCGGGAGCCCGGCCCCGTCCGCCGCATGGTCAACGCTTGGTGGAACCGTCTGCTCGACGCCGTCTACGGCGGCGGGTTCTCCACGCAAGAGGCTGAATACGAAGAGCACGCCACCCGCCGCGATTACCTTTGGAACACTCTCGGCACCGCCGTGTGGGGCTTAGCGTTTCCGCTGCTCACCATCGTGTCTACGCAACTCGTGGGCGCCGAAGAAGCAGGCAAATTCTCCATCGCCTTTGTCACCGGCACGCTCATCATGATCGCGTGCAACTACGGCGTGCGCAATTTCCAGGTCTCGGACATCGACGAAAAGACGTCCTTCGCCTCCTACCAGCTCAATCGTTGGATCTGCGGAGCGCTCGCCCTAGGCTGCGGCCTCATGTACAGCAGCGCCCGCGGCTATGACACGCAGATGGCGACGATCGGCCTGGGCGTCTACCTGTATAAGGTCATCGACGGCGTCGCCGACGTGTACGAAGGCCGCCTGCAGCAGGCCGACAAGCTCTACCTGGCTGGCATGAGCCAAACGCTACGCTCCGTCGGCGTCATCGCGGTCTTCAGCGTGGCGCTGTTCCTCACGCGCAGCATGCCCATCGCGGCCATGGCCATGGGTGTCACCGCCATCGCATCGCTCGTGCTGGTCACTGCGCCGCTCGCCCTGCTCGAGACCGAAAAATCGCGCCGCGTGAGCCTGCGCGAGGTCGGCCACCTGTTTGTCCAGTGCGCCCCGCTCTTTGGTGCGCTGTTCCTGTTCAACCTTATCGAGAGCATGCCCAAGTTCGTGATGGAAGGCGCGCTGGCCTACAAGTATCAGCTGTACTTTAATGCCCTGTTCTTTCCGGCGCAGGGAATTTTGTTGAGCATTGGATTTATCTATAAACCGCAGCTCCTGCGTCTGTCGAGCATTTGGGCGAATCCGCGCAAGCGTCGCCGCTTTGACCTGATTATTGTTGCCGTTATGGCGCTGATCGTGGTCATCACCGGCGTGTGCGCCGCATTTATGGCAGGTCCCGGTATTCCCCTCATGAGCTTTATGTACGGTCTCAGCTTTGAACGCTACCGTACGCTGGCGCTGCTGATGGTCGTCGCCGGCGGCGTCACCGCGGCCATCGACTTTATCTACGCCATCATCACGGTGCTGCGCCACGCTGGAGATGTCACCAAGATCTACCTGATCTGCTTTGCCGTGAGCGTGGTGCTCCCGGTGATTCTGATCAATCTGCTCGGCCTGATGGGCGCCGTCGTGAGCTACCTAGCCATCATGGCCCTACTGCTGGTACTGTTGATTATCGAGTACGCCCACATCCGCCAACGCATAGAGAGGGACCGGAATCCGTACGGCGCCTAATTGCGGCGATGGGAGAAGCTAATTTGCGGTGGAATCACCCCGGCTGGAGTCTCGTTGCGGACACGCAAAACTAAGTGAGTAGACTTTTACCGAATCCCGGACCACACCGACAAAGCACAAGTCCGTGACCAGCGGTTTTATTGAGGCAAATATGTTGGGTGCTCGGCATTTCCAAAAAAGTCTACTCACTTAGCCAGCGGGCAGCCAAATGATTATTTAATCCCCGTCCCTGAAAAATCAATTTGCGGGCAGAAGGGCAAAAGTAGTCAAAAAAGGCCCCGTCCAAAATTAGCTACCCCTTGCACCGATTATTCGCCCGGGTTGATATTCGCGTAGAACTCCGCCCCATCATCGAGCCGCAGGATGCCCACGCGACCGAACTCGGAGCCGGTGGCGGCGGCGCAATCGATATCGATGCGATCGGGCACGCCGGCAGTGTCCTCGCCGCCCAAGCGCACGATCTGCCCTCGTCCCGATTCCTCATCGAGCCCCGCAAGACCACCGACCTCGCAATAACGCCCGAGCGACACCGTTGGCGTGTGGCCACTCACCACGACCGAACCCTTGCCCTCGGCAGAAAGCAGCCCCGTCGGGGCATCCCAATAGCCATGGCGAATCCAGAGCAAGTCATCGGACGACTGTACGGCGAGCATTTGCTGCAGCAGCTCGCGATCGGCATCGACCGCTCCCCTGCCGTCGCCGCAATCGACACCATGCTCAAGCAAAAACGCACGCGCCGCCTCGGTCTGAATGCCGGCGTGCACCAGCAGGTACGGCCGCTCGGCAGTCTCGACCACCGCGTAGAGCGGCAGCGCGGCCATCCATCGCACGAGCTCCTCGTATGCCTCAAATTCCATGTCGTTGAGCTGCTCGCGCGTCGTCCAGCCACCGTTGATATCCCAGGTCTCGGCATCGAGCGGATCCTGGCCAATGATGGCATCGAGCATGATCTGCTCGTGATTGCCCTTGAGAACGCGGGCGTTAGGCAGCGAGCGCACGAGCTTAATAACGCCGACCGGATCGGGCCCGCGATCGATCATGTCGCCCAGCACGTACAGCGTGTCGTCGGACGTCAACGAGATCTTAGACAGGGCCTCGTCAAGCGCACGCACGTGCCCGTGAGCATCAGATGTCACATAGATCGCCATGGTACGCCTCTCCTTGCATTGCGGCCAAAGCCCGGCGCCGCAACTAAAACTTCAAGTTGAACTTAAACGTTACCCATTGTACTCCGTTGCAATAAAGCTGGAAAGGGTTTCCGAGCAGAGGCAAAGACGGCAGCCGTCTATGACGATATCGCGCACGCCCGCAATCCAACCCCATAAACCCACCATCTTTGGGTACAAATAACCGCAGACAACTAACCGTGCCACGCCAACCACCCAGGAGCGGACACCATCCATGAACCAGATCCTTCTCTTTATCGGCCTCGTCATCATTTTGTGCCTGACCATCAAACCCGTCGGCAAAAAGCTCCCCTTCCCCACCCTGCTCATCTTTATCGCGCTCGGCATGCTGTTGGGCGTCAACGGCCCGGCGCATATCGACTTTAGCGACTACGCGCTTACCGAAACCGTCTGCAGCACGGCGCTGCTGTTCATCATGTTCTACGGCGGCTTTAACACCAATATCGACCGCGCCAAGCCCGTCGCTGCGCCGGCGGTGCTGCTGAGCACGCTCGGCGTCGTCATCACTGCCGGCATCACCGGCGTGTTCGCCCACTCTGTGCTGGGCTTCGACTGGATCGGCGGCCTGCTGCTGGGATCAGTCGTGGCGTCGACCGACGCGGCAAGCGTCTTTAGCGTGCTGCGCGAGCACAACCTTTCGCTGAGGGGCGGCACAGACTCGCTGCTCGAGGTCGAATCGGGCTCCAACGACCCCGTCGCCTACCTGCTCACCGCCGTGCTCGCCACACTCGCGGCCGGCGGCGACATCAACATTCCCGCACTGCTGGCCAAGCAGATCATCCTGGGCGTGGGCCTGGGCCTTGCCATCGGCTGGGCGGCGGGCCGCCTGATTGAACGCGCGCACGCAACGGCCAAGGACGCGCAGACCATCTTTTTGTTCGCCGTGGCCATCGTCGCCTACGCGCTGCCGAGCTACCTGGGCGGCAACGGCTTTTTGGCTGTATACCTGGCCGGCATTGTGCTGGGTGCCAGCGACATCACCGGCAAAGTCGAGATGGCGCACTTCTTTGACACCCTCACCGAGATGGCAGAGATGACCATCTTCTTTTTGCTGGGCCTGCTCGTTACACCCACACGCCTGCCGCAGATGCTGCTGCCGGGCCTGGCGCTCATGGCGTTTATGCTCTTCGTGAGCCGCCCCATCGCCGTGGGCATGCTGTTGGCGCCCTTTAAGACCAACCCTCGCCAGGTTGCGCTCGTAAGCTGGGCGGGCCTGCGCGGAGCAGCTTCGGTCGTCTTTAGTCTCTTTGCCGTGGTGGCCGGCGTTCCCGGCGGACACGACCTATTTGACCTGGTGTTTGTGATTGCCGTGTCGAGCATTGTGGTGCAGGGCTCGCTGCTGCCAGCGGTGGCGAAGAAGCTCGATATGATCGATGCGACCGGCGACGTGCGCCGCACCTTTAACGACTATCGCGACGAAGACGGCATGTCATTTGTAAAGCTCAAGGTGGGTGCTGGCCATCCGTTTGCCGGGCGCTCGCTCGCCGATATTGGCAGCGCGACGGACATGCTCGTGGTCCTGGTGCTGCGCGACGGGGCGCACCCGGTGCTGCCCAACGGCGATACCGTGATCCAGGAAGGCGATCTGCTGGTAATGGCCGCCCCAACGTTCGAAGAGCGTGCCGAGGTTACGCTGCGTGAGGTCACCGTGACGCCCCACGGTCGCCTGGCCGGCCAGCGTCTTCGCGATGTGCCGCAGGGCAAGCACCCCTTTATCGTGGTGATGCTCAAGCGCGACGGCCAAACGATCATCCCCGACGGCAACACCCTAATATACGCCGGCGACGAAGCCGTCATCGCCACGCTGGCGTCGTAGTGACCAGGAGGTAGCTAATTTGCGGCGAAGAGATCAAGCGCCTAGAGAACCTCATGCCTTCGCTCGCAGATTTGGATTTGCCTGAGGAGTAAAGCACCCCTCCCCCATGTAACCATCCTGTAAATCATAGCGGCGCACTCGGGTTTTGCTGTGATGCGGTCGCGCCTGGCGCTCCACTGTGCTAAAGTATCCCGAACGTCCAAACGACTACAAGGGGGAACTAGAAGATGGCACGTGTGCACAACTTCTCAGCTGGCCCGGCCGCGCTGCCTACAAGCGTGCTCGCCGAGATCGCCGACGAGATGATGGACTACCGCGGCTGCGGCATGTCCGTGCTCGAGGTGAGTCATCGATCTAGCATGTACCAGCAGATCATCGACGACGCCGAGGCAACTCTGCGTCGCCTGCTAAGCATCCCCGACAACTACCGCGTCCTGTTTTTGCAGGGCGGCGCCACGCTGCAGTTTGCGGGCATCCCCATGAACCTCATGCGCCGCGGCCGCGCCGGCTACATCGTGACCGGCAACTTTGCCAACAAGGCATACAAGGAGGCCGCCAAGTACGGCGAGGCCGTACTGCTCGCGAGCTCCGAGGACACCAATTTCGACCGCATACCCACCATGGCCGACATCAACGCGCGCATTGCCGCCGAGGCCGCAGGCGACGGGCTCGACTACGTCTACATCTGCCAGAACAACACCATCTTTGGCACCATGTACCACGAGCTGCCCAACTGCGGCGACGTACCGCTGGTCGCCGATGTCTCGAGCTGCTTTTTGTCGCAGCCGCTCAACGTTGAGCGCTACGGGCTCATTTACGCCGGCGCGCAAAAAAACGCCGGTGCCGCGGGCGTGACCGTGGTCATCGTGCGCGACGATCTCATCGCAGATGGCCCCGCCTTTGCGCAGACGCCGCAGTACATGGACCTTAAGACCCAGGCCGCCAAGGGCTCCATGCTCAACACGCCCAACACCTTTGGCATCTACGTGTGCGGCAAGGTATTCCGCTGGGTCGAGGAGACCGGCGGACTTGCCGCCATGGCCGAGCGCAACTGGGCCAAGGCCAATCTGCTCTATGACCTGCTCGAGCAAAGTGAGCTGTTCCATGGCACCACGCAGGCCGACAGCCGCTCTATCGCCAACGTCACCTTCCGCACCGGCGACGCCGAGCTCGACGCGGCCTTTGTCGCAGGCGCGGCAGAGCACCAGATTCAAAATGTCAAGGGCCATCGCCTCGTCGGCGGCATGCGCGCCAGCGTCTACAACGCCGTAACCATGGAGGACGTGCAGGCACTGGCCACGTACATGAAGGACTTCGAAGCGCAGCACGGTTTGAGCCAGCGATCTAACTAGCCCGCAGCACGCGGGCCGATCAGCCACTTCAAACCACTTGTTTTAAACAAACCAGCTAAGGAGTTTTTCATGCGCAAGATTAAGACCATCGACGACATCACCAAAGACGGCAAAGTCGAGTTTGGCGAAGGCTACGAATTTGTGAGCACCGCCGAAGAGGCCGACGCCATTCTGATGCGCTCAACCGACCTGCACGGCTACGAGCTGCCCGAGGGAATCCGCGCCATCGCCCGCTGCGGCGCCGGCGTCAACAACATCCCCGTCGAAGAGTACGCCAAGAAGGGCGTCGTCGTCTTTAACTCCCCCGGCGCCAATAGCAATGCCGTCAAGGAGCTCGTCCTAGGCATGCTGGTGCTCTCGAGCCGCGGCGTGGTGCAATCGATGAACTGGGTGCGCGACAACGCCGACGACCCCGAGATTCAGGTCGATGCCGAGAAGGCCAAGAAGGCCTTTGTGGGCCGCGAGCTCAAGGGCAAGCGCATCGGCGTCATCGGCCTGGGCAACGTGGGCTCCAAGGTCGCCAACGCCTGCGTCGACCTGGGCATGGACGTTTACGGCTACGACCCGTTCATTTCCGTCGAGCACGCGTGGGTGCTGAGCCGCGAGGTGCAGCGTGTGGGCACGCTCGAGGATCTCTGCCGCGGCTGCGACTACCTCACCGTACACGTGCCCAGCAAGGCCGACACCATCGGCATGATCAGCACCGAGCAGATTAACCTGCTGGCACCCGACGCCGTGCTCATCAACTACGCGCGCGAGACCATCATCGACGAAGACGCCGTCGACGCCGCCCTGCGCGAGGGTAAGCTCAGCTGGTTTAGCTGCGACTTTGCCACGCCCAAGACCGTCAAGATGCCCAATACGTTTATCACCACGCACTCGGGCGCCGGCACCGGCGAAGCCGAGGCCAACTGCGCCGACATGGCCATCAGCGAGCTCAAGGATTACCTGGAGAACGGTAACATCGCGCACAGCGTCAACTACCCCGCCTGCAGCATGGGCAAGGCGCGCGCCGCGAGCCGCATTGCCTGCCTGCATGCCAACGTGCCCAACATGATCGGCCAGATCACGGCCATCCTGGCCAAGGACAACGCCAACGTGCAGCGCATGACCAACGAGTCCGCCGGCGAGAACGCCTACACCATGTTCGACACCGATGAGCACCTGAACAGCAGCACGATCGAGGCGCTTAAGCAGATTCCGTCGATGTATCGCGTGCGCGTAATCAAATAGCGCCGGCTGATCTGACGGGCAGTTCCGCATGTGGCCTGCCCGTCACTGACATTGAATGCCCGCGGGGCGCCTTTCGCACGAGAGGCGCCCCGTTTTTGTGAGCGCTCCATTAAATGCACCGAGCCGCTTCTTGGCATACAATCTGTATGTTGACCTAACTATCTGTGAGGTGCCTATGGTTGATACAGATTTTGCTTGGCGGCTTACGCAAGGACTCGTGCGGATCGACAGCTCAGACCCGGGTGCGTATGAGGACGAGATTGAGCGCTATATCAAAGCGTTGGTTGAGGAACGGTTGGCGCAGCTGAGCCATCCGGTGCTCCATGCCGTGCAGGTTGAGGAGCTCGAGGTGCTGCCCGGGCGCCGCAACCTTATGGTCACCGTGCCGGGACTGAGCGACGAGCCACGGCTCGTCTATATCTGCCATATGGATACCGTTACGCTGGGCGATGGCTGGGACGCGGACATTCCGCCGCTCGGAGCGATCGTGCGCAACGATAAACTCTATGGCCGCGGTGCCTGCGATATGAAGGGTGGCCTGGCCTGCGCCATTGCCGCATTGGTCCATACGCTCGAGCGCGTGACGGCAGAAGGCGAGCTGCCCCGCCGCGGCTTCTCACTCATTTGCTCGGTCGACGAGGAGGACTTTATGCGCGGCTCAGAGGCCGCGATCGATGCCGGCTGGGTCGGCTCGCGTGAATGGGTGCTGGACACCGAGCCCACCGACGGACAGATCCAGGTGGCGCACAAGGGGCGTACGTGGTTCGAGATTGAAATGGCTGGCGTGACGGCGCATGCGAGCCAGCCCTGGAAGGGCGCGGATGCCGTCGCCGCCATGGCCGAGGCCGTGTGTTCGCTCCGTCGCGCGTTTGTGGCGCTGCCCGCGCACGATGAGCTGGGGCCTTCGACCATCACGTTTGGCCAAATCGAGGGCGGATATCGCCCCTATGTCGTGCCAGACCATGCCAAGGTCTGGGTCGACATGCGCCTGACCCCGCCGACCGATACGGCCGCCGCGACGCGCATGGTAGGGCAGGCCATCGCCGTCGCCGAAGCCGCCGTTCCCGGTTGCCATGGCAGCTACACCGTGACGGGCGACCGCCCCGCCATCGAGCGCGACCCGAACTCTCCCCTTCTAGCAGCGCTCAAGCGTGCCGCCGATGACGTGACGGACGCGGACACGACCGTCGGCTTCTTTACCGGCTACACCGACACCGCCGTCATTGCCGGCAAGACAGACAACCGCAATTGCATGAGCTACGGTCCCGGGTCGCTCGCGCTCGCGCACAAGCCCAACGAATATGTGCCCCACGCCGATATCGTTCGTTGTCAGCAGGTGCTAATCGCGCTCGCCGATAACGTGCTCTGGGACGAGAGCTGCCAAGTTGGGGCATAATAAGCCGCGAACAAACCGATTCGTGCGTTAGGACCGCCCATGAAAGCACTTCCGTTTCCCTGCATCCGCCCGACTCAGGACCGCGTGCTCGAGGCGCTGCCTGCAATGGGCAGCATCCTGAGCGGCAACGATGCTCTGCGCGGAGCCATTGCCGATGGTCTGATGCTCAAGGACCCGGGTGCGGCGTATTACGTGTACGAATGCTCGGGCGAGCCGGGACGTGTGACGGGTGTCGTGGCGATCTGCCCGGTTAACGTGCTGACGGGTAGCGACGAGGCTGCCGCCGAGAGCGTCGACGCACTCGCCGCCGCGCGCGCGATCACCGAGCTCAAGGTGCAGCCCCGTCCCGTAACACTTGCCTACGAAGCCTCGCCCGTCATGAATATCATCCTCGGCGCCGCAAAAGAGGGCGCTTCACTCTATGCCGTCACCGACCCCGCCGGCATTACGCACCGCGTGTGGGAGGTCAAGCGCGAGGACGCCGTCGGCGCCATCCGTGCCATGCTCGACCAGGCGCCGGAGCCGGCACTGGCCGACGACCCCGCCTACGCTGCCGCGCTGGTCGGGGCATCACAGCTCCTGGCCGACGATGCCCGTGCCGCCGGCACCTACACGGGCAAAGAGCCGTTCAACTTTACCGTAGCTGTGCTCTTCCCCGCCGCGCAGGTCAGCGGCGGCGCGCCGCAGGTCCCGATGGGCCTGCTCACCCACCAGATCGCGCGGTTCTAGCGAGACCAGACCGCCCGGCACAAAAATCGGCAGCCCAACAAACAGGGGGCGGAGATGCAGCAGGTACATGCATCTCCGCCCCTTTTGCGTCGAGAAGTTATGCCGGCGACCCGTGCCGCCACGCTCGCGTTATCCGCGCTGCGGACCCGCAGTAGCCACGAGCGGTTCAAGCCCCAGCTCGCGCGCGTAGTCCTCCTGCGTAAAGACTTCGACAAGTTCAAACGTATCGGCCGTATCGTCAAACGCAAAATGCAGCACTGAGCAGTTGCCCGGCACGCGTTCGCGCTCGTCTGCCGCCGCGCCCCGCACGTGGTCCAAAAACTCCTTGATAGCCGAGCCATGGCTCACCGCGAGCACGCACTCGTGGTCCGGACGTCGCATAAGATCGGTCAACGTCGCCACCATGCGCTCGCGCACCTGCATCTGGCCCTCGCCGCCAAACTGGCGATAGAAGTCGCGCCACGGGCGCCTGGGCATGAGCATCACGCGCTCGGCCTCAAAGTCGCCAAAGAACCACTCACGCAGGCCGTCCAGGCGCTCGTACGCCAAGCCCGGCCACAAGTTGGCGATAGTCTGCTCGGTACGATGAAGCGTGGAGGTGTAGGCATGATCGGGCTCAATGCCGCGCGCACGTAAAAACATGCCGGCGCGCGCCGCCTGGTCGCAACCCAACTGCGTAAGCGGCGAGTCACTCCAGCCCTGAATAATGCGCTTAAGGTTGAATATTGTCTGCCCATGACGAACCAGATACAGGTCTTTGTTCATAGGGGTCCTTTCGTTCGTTACCAATCAAGGAGTGAAAACGCCCCGTCGCAATAGCCAAAATGAAGCACGGCGCCGTTGTCGGGTAGCTCTCCCCTGCCAGTCACATACTCAAGAAACTCCTGGCAGGCTGAGCCGTGGGAGACTGCCAGCACGCAGTTATGCTGGGGGCGGGCCATAATGCGCGACAGCACCGCGACCATACGCGACTGGAGCTGCACTTCCGACTCGCCGCCAAACGCGACCGGATAATCGCCCCAGGGCTGCGGCGGCATATCGCGATTTGATGTGCCCTCCAGCGAGCCCAAATGCCACTCGCGTAGGTCATCGACCAGCTCTATCGAGCGGCCCTCACCAGCAATTAGCTCAGCCGTACGCCGCGCCCGGCCCAACGGGGAGGAATACACACGGTCAAAGGTCACGCCACGCGCCTCAAACGCCGCGCGCGTCGCCAGCGCCTGCTCGCGCCCGCGCGCCGTAAGCGGCGAATCGTGCCCACCCTGCAAAATGTTCTGCACATTGAGCTCAGTCTGCCCATGCCGCACCAAATACAAATCTGCCACACGCCCTCCCCTCGCACCACCGCAAAGGGGACAGGTGCCTTTGTGGTGGTTTACCGCCGAATCACACCGCGGTGACGCTCAACTACACCAGTACGTCGACAAGCGAGCGCTTGGGTACGTGGTGCACCTGCGCCTCATCGCGCCAATAATTGATGGAGCCGTCGGGGTTGGAATCAATTGCGTCGATCGCCTGTGTCTCGGCTGGCACGCCAAAAGCCATGATCAGCTTGAGCTCGTATTTGTCGTTATCGAGCCCCATGGCGTCGATCGCGCGGGGCGTAAAGGCCTTGAACATGCAGGCCGCCACCTCGGGCGTGGCGCTGCGGGCGGCGAGCATCATCGTCTGCGCGGCAATGCCCGTGTCGACCTCAGTAATGGGAGCGGCGGGCTTGCCCGGAACGGCGCGCTCGGCAAGAATCGCGATGTAGCCGGTCGGGCGCTCACCCTCGGCAGGACCCGGCCAGTCCTTAAGCGCGCCGGCCCATGCGAGCTCGTCAAATACACGCGCGCAATCCTCGGCACCGCTCACCACGTGAAAACGCAGACGCTGAGCATTGGCGCCGCAGGGAGCCAGGTGCGCCAGTTCCGCCAGCTCGAGCAAAAACTCGCGCGGCACGCGCATGGACTCGTCAAAGCGGCGGCACGTACGGGCACGACGGACCAGCGCGTCAAACGCTTCCAGACCGAGCTTTTCGCAACCTTGCTTTGCCATCGACTCCGCGCTCGACGGCGCCGCGGGAACTGTTTCGTTCATAGGGACCCCCAATTTCGGGCAATTGTTCTTAGGAAAATCTAACCTAAAACGTAGGCAATAGCGAACAGGGCTGCAATGTTCTACACCTGTTGAATAGAAAATCGCGACGTGGGGAACAACGGAAACAATTCGGGGCCTTTGGGTTACGTTTCGCCCTCCCCGACCCATACGCCAGCGCCTTTAGGCGATACTGGTTGTAACGATCAAGGCTTACGCCGCACGGAAAGGAGACATTATGGGCATCTTTAAGAACGATGACCAAAAATCGAGCCAGTTTGGATTTGACGAGAAAAGCATGGCGGGCAAAGCCGTCAAGGCCGTACGCTGGATCTACGCCATCACGGGCGTCTTAGCGCTCATTGCTGGTATCGCACTGCTTTTTGCACCCGCCAAGTCCCTCGTCTTTTTAACGACTGTCCTGGGTTTTTACTTTGTAATCACTGCTGCCATCAGGCTGTTCACTGCCATTTTTGAGCCGCTGCTGCCCACCGGCTGGCGCGTGACGAGCATCATCTCCAACCTACTCATTATCTTGGGCGGCGTCATAATCCTGCGCAACCAGGCCTTCTCGACCGCGACGCTCACCACGATGGTGGTTATCGTGGCCGGCTTTGGCTGGATTGTCGAAGGTGTCATGTCCATTCTGGAGTCCGAGCTTTCGTCCAACCGCGCCCTCGCCATCCTGAGCGGCGCACTCTCCATCATCGCCGGCATGTTCGTGTTTATCTATCCGCTGTGGTCGGCCAAGATGCTCGTCATCTTTAGCGGCGCCGCGCTGCTGGTGTTTGGCGTAACGCTGATTGTTCGTGCTATTCAATTTGGCAAACTGGTGCACTAGATGCCACGAACGCTCTTTATTGATGCAGACGCCTGCCCGGTCACGCGCGAGTCGATTGACTGCGCGCGGCGGGCGGGCGTCGCCGTTGTTATCGCCGGCAACAGCACGCAAAACCTGGAACGGCACATTCGCCGCGACGACCCGCGCGATGCCGAGCACGCGCGACGCGGATTTTGGGTCACGACGCTCGATGTGAGCGTGGGCGCCGACAGCGCCGACTTTGCCATTGTCGAACGCCTGCAGGCGGGCGACGTGGTCGTGACGCAGGACATTGGCTTGGCGAGCATGGTGCTCGGGCGCGATGCCGCCGCCATCGGTGTGCGCGGGCGCGTGTACGACAAGGCGACTATCGACATGCAGCTGTTTATTCGCCACGAGGAAAAGAAGGTACGCCGTGCCGGCGGACGCACTCGCGGTCCGGCAGCATTTACCAGCGAAGACCGCGCTCGCTTTAAACGCAACCTCACCGAGTTGCTGCACTAACCAAGGTAGATTTTTAGGACATGCCTAAAAATCTACCTTTTTGTTTTGGCAGCGGGAAATGCCCTGGTCACAGGGGTAGATCGTAAGACGTGTCCCAATAATCTACTTAAAGGCCAACGGCGGAGAGGATGAGGCCCCAGCCAGCGCCGATGACGTACATCATGATCAGGAACACGGCATTTTCGCGGGCGCTGCGGTTGGTGCGGAACAGCACCAGATAACCCACGCCGGCGGAAATGAGCGTGCCGGCGAGCATCGGCGCCAGTTGCAGCGCGCCTTCCAGATATAGTTGCGTAATGACCACGCTCGCCGAGCAATTGGGAATCAGCCCGACAAGCGCCGAACCCAAGACGGCGAGCGTCTCGTTGCCACACAGGAACTGCTCGATCGCGGACTCGCCGAAGGTCTCGAGCACGGCGACCAGGACCAGCGTCACCAGGAAAATAAAAACCGAAACCTGCACAGTGTGCGAGATCGCGCTGCGGATAATCGACAGAACGGGCGCGCCCTCGTGGGAGTGGTCGTGGCTGTGGCCGTGGTGGTGCTCATGCTCGCCCGTGTGACCGTGATCATGGCTGTGTCCGTGGTCGTGCTCGTGTTCATCTTCATCATCACAACCGCAATGGTCGCGCTCGCACAGCTCGTGGATGTGGTCGGCGCTCACGCCTGCCTCGGCCACCTCGTCGATGATGTCACCACCGCTGTGGTCGTCGTGCGCGCAGTTCACGTGGGCCGGGTTGGCCGCGGTTCCCAGCACGGTACGGCGAATCGCCGCGTGCGCGCGGGCGTTACGGCGCAGGCCGCGAATGGCAGCGTCCACGATAAAACCCGTGACCAGTGCGATCAGCGCTTTCGAAGCCAAAAGCATCGCCATAGTCTGCACGGGAACCTGCTCGGCAAGTAGCAGCGGCAGCATCTCGTCGGAGGTCGAAAGGAACACCGCCACCAACGTGCCCAAGGTCACGACACGGCCGGCGTACAGCGTTGCTGCCATGGCCGAAAATCCGCACTGCGGCACAATGCCCAGCAGCGAGCCAACCACGGGACCCGCAGCGCCGGCGCGCTTGATAGCGCCGTTGACGCGGTCGCCCGCAACGTGCTCAAGTGTCTCGAGAGCAAGATACGTCACCAACAAAAACGGCACCAGCGACAGCGTGTCCTTGCCGGCGTCGAGCAGAATATCAATCAGTAAATCCATGACGGATGGAACCTTTCGTGTCTTTCGGCAGCATTGTAAAAGTCCTAGCGGTCAACTAGGGTATTGTAGTTGTCCTAGGCGCGATGCCAATAGTTGCCCATGGTAAACTATCATCTCGCCACATCTTAATGACCCTGAGCCGCACGACGCGGCCCATCCAAGGAGCAGTTATATGAACGTTTCACAAGCACTCGAATACGAGCGCCAGCCGTTTATTCCCATGTTTATCTATGGCGATCACGGCGCCATGGAGTCCGAGCGCCAGAAGGGCGAGGAGGCCCTCAAGGTGCTCGAGACCGAGTATTTTACTGCCGAGGGCGACCCCGGCTTCGACTTTGCCACCGTGCGCGACCTGGCCGACCGCAACCGCGACCTGTGCGACCAGATTGGCGAGGCGCGCCTGCGCAACGTGACGCCCGCGACGCTTTCGCGCGGTCTGTCCGATGCCGACACCTGCGCCGCCATCGGCAAGATGCAAAAGCGCACCGCCGCGTCCGTTATGCGCGAAATCCGCGGCGACCGCGACGCGCTCGGCGTGGCCTACGCCCGCAAGCCCATCCAGGGCACCGTGCTCGGTATCGACATCGAGACCACCGGCCGTGCACCCGAGCGCGGCTACATCATCAACGTGGGCTGGGAGATCATGGAGCTCACCAGCGACGCCGTCCCGCACGACGCCGAGGCACACTACTGCGGTCTGCCCGACATCTACCGCGGCGAGGATGTGCCGTTGTCGAATATCCACCACATCACCTGGGACGACATCGACGGCAAAACGCCCTTCCGCGAGAACAAGGAACTGCAGAAGCAGCTGCTCAAGCTCATGAAGAAGTACCCGTACATGGCACACAACGCCGCGTTTGAGGACAGCTGGTTCAAGATCCACCTGGACGGCTACGCCGAGGCACGCCGCGCCGGTAAGATCATCGTCATCGATTCACGCCAGATCTGCCGCAGCCTGGACGCCGACGTGCGCTCGCTCCCCCGCGAGTCCGCGCCCGCCGCGCTCGAGAACTGGGCGCGCCGCCGTGGCACCCTCGCCGCCGACGCCAGCGAGCAGCATCTGGGCCTGGACGACACCGACCTCATGCTTCGCACCGTCCAAGCCGAGTTCAACCTCAAGAACCTGTTTGCCAAGTAGAAACGTCTACGACAAACTCCGGCGTAGATCACAAGCGGCCTCGCAGCGGGAAACCCCGCAGCGGGGCCGCCCTACGTTCCACAGATAGATCAGCCATCACAAATTCTGAACCCTCATTTTGAACGATTTCGGCCAATTCCCGACACGTAATTCGTTGTCGGATGGTGATGCATCACTATCAAATGTGCGGCAATTGAGTATTTATATGCTATAGCTAAGCTGCGAAAACTTTTATTTAGGGCATACCAACTCATAATTGCGTCAAGCTTTTGGACAGCATTTGGTTAGACCTCTAAAACGGCTTTTCCACTCAGCACCGTCAACACGGCATTAGCTGACACGATATATATCATGAGTATCGTATTGTCACACACCACTGCAAAAGCGGTCTACCAGGCCGCGCATTCGGTGTCTGCGAAAGGCATCGAGTCCTGTAGTCCTGCCGCGATTTACGGATCATGTCCCACCGGAACGCTCCTCGACGCAGCCGCAGAATGGCTCACCAAACATGATGTTTCCCTCGACGCAAATGATTCCCTCGAGGTAATGGTGTTTGATCGCAGGAACGCGCGCTACGCGATGGACTGTCAATGCCACGTTTCTTCAAAACGATTCTCGAACTCACGCTTTGTAGAGCTTAAAGATGGCATCTTCGTTGTTGGCGTTGAGCTTTGCGCACTTCAGGCCGCCACCTATCTTTCTTTTCGCGAACTAGTGGAGTACTACTTTGAACTGTGCAGCGCTTACTCCCTTGGAACCGACTCTTCCACCTCCTATACCGAGCGTTTCGCGCTCACCTCGACCGAGAGATTAAAACAGTTCTTTAATTCCATTACCAGATGCGACGGTCTGGCTCTTGCCCGAAAGGCGATCCAATGTGTGCGCGACGGATGCCGGTCTCCTATGGAAACGGCCTTTGTCATGATGCTAACGCTGCCCAAAAGCGAAGGAGGGCTTGGTATTAAGGGAATTGAGACCGATTACGAGGTGCAGGTCACCACTGCCGCAAAGAATCTCACGAGACGCAAAAAGTTCTTTATGGATGCGTATCTAAAGAAATCTCGCACAGACATTGAATACAACGGTTTTTATCATGACGCGGAAGAAGACCGCGCCATCGATGAGGAGCGCAAGAATGCACTTGCGTCCATGGGGTACGGAATCATCACCGTCAGCCGTTATTCCTTTATGCATGCCAGCTCTTTTGTTAGGGTCATGGAAGCAATCCAGCGGAAAGAGGGCGTACGCCCCTCGCGTCTGCCAAAAGACTTTCAAATCATGCAAGAGGACCTGAGACAGTTTGTGCTCAGAAGGTTTATAGAAGAGAAAAAGCGAATTCAGAAGGAGCTTCGCCAGGATTCCGAAGAGCGCCAACGAATCGACCTCGAAAAAGCAATGCTCGAAGGCATCACATTGGACGATCCGACGATTAACGAGGCTCCGGCAATCGATGACATGCAGACTGTCGAACCCGACAGCCCATCACTCAACCAAACAAGCAGCTTCGCGCCCGAGGGCAGGATCTTCGGGGCCGGAAGCTAGACCGGCTAACAAGGTGGGCACCTTAGCGACGTGCAAAATTGCGAGTATTCAGCAGAGCCGGGTGTCTATCACCCTCGAGTGGATCCAAATGTGAAGCGAAATCACTCTTGCGTGAGAGCGTTAGGCAACATTTGAGGAAGAACTCATCGGATTCACACCCTAAGATAACTCTTGAACTGCATTATATGGCCTGCAATAAATTAACGGACCCCCTATCGTTGCAGAATACTCCAATTTTTGCACGGCTCAGGGGCACCCACCCCGGCATCGGCTATCAAAACCGCTCACTCCGGGATCTCGTCCACTATTCCCCATCATTTTGTGCAACGAATTACCTGAACGTCATTGACATATGAACATACACTCATATAATCGGAAGCAAGTTATATGAGCGCATGTTCATATGAAAGGATATTGCAATGAGCATCCGCGTTGATGAAACGAAACCCGACATCGAGGCCACCGAACCCGCGATTCCCACCACCTGCTCGCCCGAGGACCTTCCCGACGAGGAGCTTCTCTACGACCTCGCCGACCTGTTCAAGGTCTTCAGCGACACCACGCGCATCAAGATCCTCTATGCCCTCATGGGCCGCGAGCTCTGCGTGGCGGACATCGCCGAAGCGACCGAAACCTCGCAGTCCGCGGTGTCGCACCAGCTGCGCACACTCAAGCAGTCGCACCTGGTTAAATTCCGGCGCGACGGGCGCAATATCCTATACTCGCTCGCCGACGACCACGTCTACACCATGCTCAACCAGGGCATGAGCCACATCTGCGAATAGCGACCAACCACGGTACCAGCGCGGCCTGCACCCAAGCCGCAAATACGGGGAAAGGAATCCACCATGAAAAAGCAGTTTAAACTCGACGAGATCGACTGCGCCAACTGCGCGCGTGAGCTTCAGGACGAGCTGGCCAAGCTCGATGGCGTCAAGTCCGTTTCGGTCAACTTTATGACCCAGAAGTTGACGCTCGAGGCCGATGACGCCGAGTTCGACGAGGTCCTCGACCGCGTTGTGGAGTTCACCGCCGACGCCGAGCCGGACTGCGAGATCATTCTCTAGCCCAGGTTTACGCCAACCCGCAAGGCCGCGCTTGCCGCGGCCTTTGCTCGCGAAATTATATGAGCGAGTGTTCATACATTCAAATGGGAGGATACGAATCATGGCCACCGCCGACCCCAAGAAGAAAAAGAAGAAGCGCAAGAAAAAAGAGTCACTCGAGCATAAGCGCAACCGCATCCTGGTAGCGCTGGGCATTTTTGCCGTGGTGTACGCCCTCGATGAGCTCGGCACCCTCACTGCCGCATTCGGCACCCCGGGCGACATCTACGCCAGCTTCGCACTGTTCCTCGTGCCTTTTTTGATTGCCGGCTACGACGTGCTCCAAAAGGCATACAACAACATCCGCCGCGGCAAGGCGTTCGACGAGAGCTTCCTCATGGCCGTCGCGACCATCGGCGCGTTTGCCATGGTGCTCTTCCCCGACACCGACCCGCACATGGCCGAAGGCGCCGCCGTCATGCTGTTCTACCAGGTCGGCGAGCTGTTCCAGGCATATGCCGTGGGCAAAAGCCGCAAGTCGATCAGCGCCATGATGGACATCGCGCCCGACTACGCTAACGTCGAGCAAGCCGACGGCACGCTCGAACAGGTCTTTCCCGATGACATCGCCGTCGGCACCGTGATTGCGGTCAAGCCCGGCGAGCGCGTGCCCATCGACGGCGTCATCGTCGAAGGCGAAACCCAGCTCGACACCGCCGCACTCACGGGCGAGTCAGTTCCCCGCCCCGCCAAGTCCGGCGACGACATCATCAGCGGTTGCATCAACATGACGGGGCTCATCCACGTGCGCACCACCAAGCCCTTTGGCGAGTCCACCGTCGCGCGCGTCCTGGAGCTCGTAGAAAACGCCAGCGAAAAGAAGGCGCGCACCGAGAACTTCATCACGCGCTTCGCCCGCGTCTACACGCCCGCCGTCACCGGCGCGGCCGCGGTACTCGCGCTCGGCGGCGGCTTGATCACCGGCGCCTGGTCCGACTGGATCCTGCGCGGCCTGACCTTCCTGGTCGTCAGCTGCCCGTGCGCGCTCGTGATCAGCGTCCCGCTGAGCTTCTTTGGCGGCATCGGCGGCGCCTCCAAGCTGGGCGTTCTCATCAAGGGCTCCAACTACCTCGAGACGCTCGCCGATGTGGACACCGTCGTCTTTGACAAGACGGGCACCCTCACCAACGGCACGTTCTCGGTCGTTGCGGTGCACCCCGAGGCTGGCTATACCGAGCAGTCGTTGCTCGAGGTCGCAGCCCTTGCGGAGTCGTTCTCCGATCACCCCATCGCGCAGTCCGTGCGTGTCGCCTACCAGGGCGAGGTCGACCCCAAGCGCGTAAGCGACTCCACCAACGACGCGGGCCATGGCGTGACGGCGAACATCGACGGCAGGCACGTCGTCGTTGGCAACGCAAAGATGCTCGCCGCGGCCGGAGTCGAAGCGCCCGATTGCGAGGTCGTCGGAACGATTCTGCATGTGCTCGTTGACGGCGTGTACGCCGGCCACATCGTGATTGCAGACACCGTTAAGGCCGATGCCGAGCAAACGATTCGCGACCTGCACGCCGCCGGCGTCAAGCGCACCGTCATGCTCACGGGCGACCGCGAGGAAGTGGCTGCTGCGGTGGCCAAGCAGCTCGGACTCGACGAGTTCCACGCGCAGCTCCTGCCGGGCGATAAGGTCGAGCGTGTTGAAGCGCTGCTCGCAGCCGAAAGCGGCAAGGGCAAGCTCGCCTTTGTCGGCGACGGCATCAATGATGCGCCCGTGCTCACCCGTGCCGACGTTGGCATTGCCATGGGCGCCATGGGGTCCGACGCCGCGATTGAGGCCGCCGACGTGGTGCTCATGGATGACAAGCCGTCCAACATCTCCCGCGCGATCCGCGTGGCGCGCAAGACCATGACGATTGTTTGGCAGAACATCATCTTTGCGCTGGGCATTAAGTTGCTGATTCTGGTGCTTGCGGCACTGGGCATCGCCAACATGTGGCTTGCCGTGTTCGGCGACGTAGGCGTGGCGATCATCGCCATCCTGAACGCCATGCGCGCGATGGGTGTCAAGAACCTGTAGCGTTCGTGGGCTGTCCGGCCGGGACCGGGCTTGGTTTTGAAAACGTCCTCGCGCATGAGGCCCGCCTTTCCTGCTCCTACGGAGCAACGGAAAGGCGGGCCTCGCGCTGCGGAGTGTTTTCAAAACCAAGCCCGGTCCCGGCC
>CATYJU010000019.1 GCA_958407995.1 uncultured Collinsella sp. | reverse complement strand
CCGTGGGAGGCCAGGGCGCCGCTGACCGGTGGACGGCACCGAGCCGTACGCTTGACTTGAAGAAGGGGGAGGCCTCGCGGCCTCCCCCTTTTTTGCGTTTACGGGGCGTAAATGACTCAATTACACCAGACGATCTTGTTGTTTTCGGTATTGAGCCTTTATTTAAAGAAAATAAATCGTATAACAAGGGCAACTGCTATGGCCGCAATGGTCAAAAGCAGAATTGTCAGCTGATGCTGCTTGCGTCGTTTACTTGACGAAACGAAGATTGACTTTCCCTGTTTTGGCGTTTCGAGATAGCGAGCCGAATGCGTCAAGGTTTGCTCGGGTCGAGGCCCTCTTTGTTGATGAGCGGCGGATGCTTTCATCGGCTCATCACTAGCTGCGCTGTTTTTAGATAATGGTGCGTCTTTCAGATATACAGGGTCTCCCGAGGCAACGCCCATATGTTTACGTCCCGTTTGGGCATCCTCGAGCGTTTGATATCGATTTCTCGTCACATAATCGGGCTCAGGATCATTAATGGGCTCTTGCGAGATGTGAGGGCGATGGAACCGTGGCGGCTGCGTAGAAGTATCTTCGCCCTGTGTCGGCATAAACATATTGTTCTGGTTTTGGTCGTCCATGATGCCCTTTAGCTCGTTACCAACAACGCGTACGCGCTCATTGTAAGCCCCTTGTTATTTGTAGCTGCGAACATACTTCTTATTTAAGCTCTGGTTCAAAGAACCTTAACCTTACTAAGACCTTAGTCATACACACTTAGATATGCTTATAGTACTGGACTCAAAAAACTTTATAGTCGATGTATATATAAGCACTGTGTGGGCATATATAAGAGCGTCAAAAGAAGCCCCAGTCACCTAGAAGATGGCTCGGCAGTCCTAAAAGGAGTGGTAAACATGGCAAGCATGGTTCCTTATCGTTCGGTTTTTGGCGTTCGTCCTTCTGCTAGCTCGCTGTTCGATCTGTTTGATGATATGACCGACCTTGCAAACAACTCGATTGCTTCCAAGGCGTTTCCCGTTGACGTTGAGGATAAGGGCGACGGCTATGAGGTCAAGGCCTATCTGACCGGTGTCGCCAAGGACGATATCGATGTCGAGCTCAATGAGGGCCGTCTGTCTATTAGCGTGAATGTCGAGGAAGACGAGGAGAACGAGGGCAAGAACTTCCTGCAGAAGGAGTTCAGCTCGTACAGCGCGACGCGTGGCGTGTATCTAAAGGACGCTTCGAGCGAGGGCCTCTCGGCTAAGTACGCTGACGGCATCCTGACCGTTACGGTTCCCAAGATCGTCGAGAAGAAGAACGTTACGAAGATCTCCATCGACTAACTTCGTTGGTGTTCTGCGCTATTAAAAGACAGTAAAAGGGGCTGGGAAGCGATTCTCGGCCCCTTTTACTGTCTAGGACAGTCTATTGAATGGTTGCCGGCTGATACTGACTCGCAGGGCGTATCGAGAGTTTTCGCGATCCTTGGAGAAGGGTTGCGGAGCTGCCGACCTCGTCATCCAGGGTTGCGGCCAGAGCTTTGGCATAGCTTTTGACGGTAAGGCTCGGACGATTGTTATCTTGGCTGATATGCATGGCAATGAGCTGTTCGGTGCGATTGGTAACAAGTTCGCGCGCGGCTTCGGCGGCTTGGCCATTGGAGAGGTGTCCCCTTGCAGACAGGATGCGCTCCTGAAGAAAGCGGGGATATTCTCCCTCGCGTAGCATGGTCACATCATGGTTGCTTTCGAGCGCGAGGACTCGACAATCTTTGAGGGTGTTCATGGCTTGGCTCGTTAGCTCTCCGGTGTCGGTGGCAAAGCCGATGGAATCATCGAGGGCGTCGAATCGATAACCGACTGGATTGATGACATCGTGTGATGTTGAGTAGGTTTGCACGTGGATGCCGGCAATGGATAGGGCGTCGCCGGGATCGAATTCCTCGACAGGCAGATGCGAAAGATTTTCTTTGCTCGAAAGAGTGCCCCTGCTGGCAAAGAGGGGGCCGTGCCAGTGCTTGCACCAGACATCGAGGCCCTTGATGTGATCGCTATGCTCATGAGTAATGAGAAGAGCCGAGACGTTGTCTGTCGAGAGCCCCAGTTCTGCCATGCGCTTTAATGTCTCGCGGCGAGACAGTCCGTCATCGACCATAATGAGCCCCTGCGGGCCCTCGATGAGTGCGCAGTTGCCTTTAGAGCCACTGCCGAGGATATGAAGGTGCAGACGAGACATAAGATTCCAAAGGATACAATGGGTGCGGACGAATAGAGGAGGAAGCAAATGCCTACGGTATCTCAGCATTATGGACACCATGCCGTGCCTGGGGCAGTCGATGAGACCCGGACGAGGCAGCAGGCTGCTCCTGTCGTGCTCATGGTATCAGGCGGCGCGGACTCGACGGCACTGCTTCTTATGGCGTGCACATCAAAGCTGGATATCCAAGACGGACGCGGTGTTGCCCCCATTGCTCGCGAGCGCCTGCATGTGCTGCATGTAAACCATCATCTGCGCGGCAAGGCGTCCGATGGCGACGAGGCCTTTGTGCGTGAGCTCTGCGCGCAATATGGTTTACCGCTGTGCGTGGAGCACGCTTATTTTGATGGGGAGTCGGGCAATATTGAGGCCGCGGCCCGCGAGGTGCGCTATGCCGCGGCGCGGAGGTATGTTCGCGAGCTCTGCGCCCAGACGGGGGCACCGCGAACGGCGGCTCGAATCTGCACCGCGCACACGTCTTCGGATCGCGCGGAAACGTTTTTGATGAACGCGATTAAGGGTTCGGGGCCCGCTGGCCTATCGAGCATTCCTCGCCGGAGGAATATCGTGGTGCGTCCCTTGCTCGACCTAACTCATGGCGAGCTCGTGGGCTATCTACAGGTACATGGTCAGCCGTGGCGTGAAGACGAGAGCAATGAGGATATCTCGTATCTGCGAAACTACGTGCGCCATCGAGTGATGCCGGTGGTGGCGCAGCGCAACGCGAGCGTCTGCAAGACGATTGGCGCCGCCTGCGAGATCTTAGGCGATGAGGACGCGTTTTTGTCTCAGCTTTCGGCACAGGCGTTTCGAAGCTGCCTGCGTAAGGAGGCGGCGGGCGCGCTGGTGCTCGATGCCAGGCGCCTTGCTGCGGCCGAGGTGGTAATCGCGCGGCGTATCTTGCGACTGGCGATTAAGCGCATCGATCCGGACGCTCGTCCAGAGATGCGACATGTGGAGCGAGTCCTTTCCTGCGTTGCCGAGGGCGCCGGCTCGGTCACGCTTCCGGCGGGGATTGACGCACGCATTGAGTTTGGCATGCTGGCGTTTAAGGCGCCGGCGGCTCGCGAGGGCCTGGTCGCGGACTGGGTTACCGTACCCGGTCGTTTGCCGTTGGGCGGGGGACGTATGCTGGTCACAGAACCGATGGCCGTTGAGCCGGGATGCGATATCGTGCGCCGCGCCCGTGAGCTTGCGGCTGCCGGGGAAGTGACAGCTTTGGTAGACGCGGCTGCCCTGGGTTTTGCCGACAGCGATAGTGAGCGGATCCTGGCGGGCTCGCGTGGCGAGATCCCTGCCGAGGCGCGATTGGCGCGCCTGTGGGTGGACGGTCCCGCACCGGGAGACGTGATGTGCCCGTTAGGGATGAGTGGTCGAAGCAAGAAAGTATCCGACTTGCTAGGTGAGGCTCGCATTCCCGTTTCCGAGCGCGCCGGAGTGCCCATGGTGAGGACGGCGCCGGGGGGTGCCGTGGTGTGGGTCGCCGGAGTTCGCGCGGACGAGCGTTTTAAGTGCACGGCCGCAACGCGCGTGGCATATCTGCTCCGCGTGGTCGATGCGGAATAGCGTCCCACGCCTGCTATTCTGTGCGACGTTGACGGTATTCCCGCGCTGATGGCGCACGGGCTGGTAAATTTACCCCGTGCGCTGCTAGAATGTGTAGTTCGCGTCCATACGGCGGTGTGTGGGCGATAAGCACAAGAAAGGGTTGTCATGGCTTCTCAACATCCGGATATCGAGAAGGTTCTGTTCACGCAGGAGGATATCGACGGTATCGTCTCTCGTCTAGGCGAGCAGATTACGCGCGACTACGCGGGTAAGGATCTGGTGCTGATTGCGGTCCTGCGCGGCGCCGTGGTCTTTATGGGCGACCTGATGCGTAAGATCGAGCTGCCGACCAACATCGATTTCATGGCTGTTTCGAGCTATGGCGACGGTGTGAAGTCCTCGGGTATCGTGCGTATCATTAAGGACCTGGATATCGACATCCGCGGTCGCGACGTGCTGATCGTCGAGGACATTCTGGACTCGGGCCTGACGCTCAAGTATCTGATGAAGAACCTCGAGAGCCGCAAGCCCGCTTCTCTGGAGGTCGCCGCCTTCCTGTGGAAGGACGTTGAGGACCGCGTCTCGGCCATCACGCCCAAGTATGTTGGAACCCATTGCCCCGATGCCTTTGTGGTGGGCTACGGCCTCGACTATGCCGAGCGCTATCGCAACCTTCCGTATCTGGGCATTTTGAAACCGGAGGTTTATTCGTAAGATGCCCGACGACCGTAACGACAACAATTCCCAGACTCCCCGGGACCCAAAGATCCCGGGGATGCCCGGAGGCAAGAAGCCCACGCGTACGGGCTGGCTGTATTTTCTTTTGGCTTGCGCGCTTCTGGGCTATGCCTTCTTTAACATGGGTTCCGGCTTTGCCAGCTCCAGCAATACCGTTAAGCTCGCGACGAGCGAGATGGTGAGCGCCATCAAGCAGGATCGCGTCGAAGATCTGACCTATACGGTTCAAGACGGAAGCGTGACGGGTCATTACTGGAAGACGAAGAAGGACAAGGGCGATACGAGCGAGCTCAAGAGCTTCTCCTCGACCTATGTCGGCTCCGATTCGCTTGCCGAGCTCATGGCGGAGCACCCCGATACCAAGTACATCGTCAACACCAACGATCCCGATTTTTGGGGCGACTTGGCGATGAGTGTGCTTCCGACGATCGCCCTTATCGCCATCATGTTCTACTTTATGCGCCAGATGATGGGCGCCAACAACAGGAACATGCAGTTTGGCAAGACCAACGCCAAGACCAACGAGGCCACACGCCCCAAGGTCAAGTTTGAAGACGTTGCCGGCGTGGACGAGGCAGTCGAGGAGCTCGAGGAGATCCGTGACTTTTTGAGCGATCCGGATCGCTATCGCAAACTGGGCGCCAAGATCCCGCGTGGCGTGTTGCTGGTTGGCCCTCCGGGCACCGGTAAAACGCTGCTGGCCAAGGCCGTTGCCGGCGAGGCGGGCGTGCCGTTCTTTAGCATCTCGGGTTCCGACTTTGTCGAGATGTTCGTAGGCGTCGGCGCCAGCCGTGTGCGTGACCTCTTTAAGGAGGCCAAGTCCCAGGCCCCGTCGATCATCTTCATCGATGAGATCGATGCCGTGGGACGTCAGCGCGGAGCTGGCTTGGGCGGCGGTCACGACGAGCGCGAGCAGACGCTCAACCAGCTGCTGGTCGAGATGGACGGCTTTGAGGAAAGCGAGTCGGTCATCCTGATCGCTGCGACCAACCGTCCTGACATCCTGGATCCGGCATTGCTGCGTCCCGGCCGTTTTGACCGTCAGGTTACGGTCGACCGTCCGGATGTGAAGGGCCGCGAGCAGATCTTGCGCGTGCATGCCGAGAACAAGCCGATGGACGAGGACGTTAAGTTTGAGAAGCTCGCCCAGATGACCGTTGGCTTTACTGGTGCCGATTTGGCGAACCTGCTCAACGAGTCTGCGCTGCTGGCCGCTCGCCGCCATCGTTCCGTGATCTCGATGGACGAGGTCGAGGAATCGATGGAGCGCGTGATTGCCGGACCGCAACGCAAGGGTCGCGTGATGACCGAGGCCGAGCGCACCACGATTGCCTACCACGAGAGCGGTCACGCTTTGGTGGGCCACATCCTGGAGCACTCCGATCCGGTTCATAAGATCTCGATTGTCAGCCGCGGCCAGGCGCTAGGCTACACGCTGCAGCTTCCGCAGGAGGACCACTTCCTTAAGACCAAGAACGAGATGCTCGACGAGCTCGCCGTGTTCTTGGGCGGTCGCGTTGCCGAGGAGCTCATGTGCGATGACATTACGTCGGGCGCGAGCAACGATCTGGAGCGCGCAACCAAGATGGCGCGCGAGATGGTCACGCGCCTGGGCATGAGCGAGGAGCTGGGCACGCAAGTGTTTGGCGAGGCGCAACATCAGGTGTTCCTTGGTCGCGATTACGCCGATCACCAGGATTACTCCGAGGAGACGGCGCGCCGCATCGATATCGAGGTTCAGCGCATTATGCGTGAGGCCCATCGTCGTGCGGTCGAGATCCTGGACGCCCGTCGCGATCAGCTCGATCTGATGGCGAAGGTGCTGCTTGAGCGCGAGACCGTCGAAGGCGACGCCGTGAACGCCCTGCTCGACAACGAGTGGGATGCGTACCTTGAGCGCGAGGGCGATATCCTGGCGGCCAAGGAGGAGCGCAATGCCAAGGCGGCCGGCATGCCGACCAAGAAGCGCGCGCCTCGCATGAGCGAGGAGGAGCTGGCGGCTGATGCCGCGGCCTTTGCGCGGGCGGCCATGCAGGAGGATGCCGAAGCCGCATCCGATGATGCTGACGATGACCATGCCGTCGTCGATGTCGATGTCGATGCCGACACCGACAAATAGTCTTTGTGGCGAAAGCCTCCGCGGGGAAACCTGCGGAGGCTTTTTCTTTTGGGCGATATGGGGCCGTCTGTTGATTGGGGACAGACTTAAATGAGCGTTTTCACGCATTTAAGTCTGTCCCCAATCAACATTAACATTGCTGCGGCACTTTGCTCGGCTAAAGCGTACAATAGCGCCTATGCGAAAGGGGAACAGATGATCAACGAAACTATGTATGCTCGCGGTGCGGAAAGCTCCATCATCCGTGAGATTTTTAGCTATGGCCTTGAGCGCAAGGCGCAGATCGGTGCGGAAAACGTATTCGATTTTTCGCTGGGCAATCCGAGCGTTCCGGCGCCCGCTGCTGTGGCTGAGTCGATTAAGAAGGCCCTGGAGCTGCCGAGTGACCAGTTGCATGGCTACACCCCCGCTCCGGGCCTGCCGCAATGTCGAGCAGCCGTCGCCGAATCGCTCAACCGCCGCTTTGGAACGAACTATGAGGGTAAGGACGTCTTTATGACGGTGGGTGCCGCGGCTTCGCTCACCTGCACGCTCAACGCCGTTACGAACCCGGGCGACGAGGTTATTGTTATCGCCCCGTACTTTCCGGAGTATCGTGTTTGGATTGAGAAGGCCGGCTGTACGTGTGTTGAGGCGCTCGCCGATGAAGATACGTTCCAGCTGAGCGTGGACAACGTGCTCAAGGCGATTACCGATAAGACGACTGCCGTCATCATCGACTCGCCCAACAATCCGACTGGTGCCGTATATACACGCAACACGCTGACGCGACTGGCCAATGTTCTGCGCGAGGCCAACGCTCAGCGCGATCCCGAGAATCCGATTATGCTCATCTCGGATGAGCCGTACCGCGAGATCGTGTACGGTGCCGAGGTGCCTTGGGTGCCCTCGATCTACGAGCACACCATCGTGTGCTACTCGTATTCCAAGTCGCTGTCGCTGCCGGGTGAGCGCGTGGGGTGGATCTTGGTTCCCAACACCAATCCGCAGGCTGCCCGTCTGATGCCGGCTGTTGCGGGCGCTGCCCGTACGCTGGGTTTTGTATGCGCACCGGCACTCTTCCAGCGCGTGATCATCGATTGCATCGATGAGCCGAGTGATGTCGGGGCCTATGCCCGCAACCGCACGGCGCTCACCGATGCTTTGACGGACTACGGCTATACCTATGTTGAGCCGGACGGTGCTTTCTACCTGTGGGTGAAGGCACTCGAGCCCGATGCGAATGCGTTTTGCGAGCGCGCAAAGAAGTATGAGTTGCTTGCGGTTCCCTCGGACAGCTTTGGTATGCCGGGTTGGTTCCGCCTGGGCTATTGCGTGAGCTACGAAACGATTGTCAATTCGCTACCCGCTTGGAAACAGTTGGCGGACGAGTATCGTTAAAAGTAGAGCGCTCTGCCTACAATGTTTTACGTGAAACGGGGTTTGGTATTAAGCCGGACCCCGTTGTCATGGACGTTGTGTCTTTGGGATGGAGTGGTTTTACGACTATCGAAGGCTATGCGTACAATGAATATAAGCGACGGCCGTGCCAGATAAGGAGACCCGATGCCCTACCTGCTTTCTTGTGACATTCATACCCATACGATGTTCTCTGCGCATGCATATTCGACCATTGAGGAGAATGTGTACTGGGCGGCAGAGCGTGGTCTGCAGGTGCTCGGATCTGCCGACCATTTGAGCTCTATGGTTACGGCTTGCCCCAATGACCTGCGCAGTTACCAGTTCTTTATCAACCAGGATATCTGGCCGCGCATTTGGAGTGGCGTGCTGGTGCTGCGTGGTGCCGAGGCCGATATCGTTTCGCTGGACGGAAGCCTGTTTGGTGAGGACACTCCTGTCACGCTCGATATTGCCGGCGATTCGTACAGCCGTCAGCATTCACTGTTCGATTTGGTTACGCGTAATTTGGATTATTTGGTTGCAAGCGTGCATAATCCGCAGATTGCTGAAGGCGCGACGCTGGCCCAGACGACCGAGATGTATATCAATGCCCTGGAGCACCCCAAGGTGTTCATGCTGGGTCACACGGGGCGTTCGGGCGTGCCGTTCGATATCGACGAGGTGCTGTTGGCAGCTAAGGCCAAGCACAAGATTATCGAGATCAACAACCATAGTCTTGAACACGGTGTCGACATTGAGCATTGGGCCGTATGCCGCAAGATCGCCGAGCGCTGCGCCGAGCTGGGCGTGGGCATTGGCGTGTCAACCGATGCCCACATTGGCATGGCCATTGGCAAGCTCGACCACGCGCGCAAGATGCTCGACGAGATTCACTTCCCGCTAGATTTGATCGTGACGCGCGACCGCGAGACGCTGCTGCGCGAGATGGCGGCAGCCGGCGTGTGCGATCTGCGCAATGGGATGTAGCGGAGTTTATAAACCAAGCGAAGGGGGCGGCCCAGGCGGGTCGCCCCCTTTCTTGTCCCAAAAATCTACTGAGGTTGGTTAGCGGCGTTCGAGGACCGCTACGGTTTCGGTGTGGTCGGTGTGAGGGAACATGTCGACGGGCGTGATCTTGAGCAGGCGATAGCCTCCGTCGAGGAGCTGGTGCAGGTCGCGCTCTTGGGTCACGGGGTTGCAGCTGATATAGGTGATGCGGCGCGGCTTGAGTGCGCAGGCGGCTTCGAGGAACTCTGGTGTGGAGCCGGCGCGTGGCGGGTCGATGGAGAGAACGTCAACGCGCTCGTTGTTATCGGCGGCGTCCAGGATGTAATCGGTGGCGTCGCCGGCCATAAACCAAGCGCTGCGGGTGAGGCCGTTGAGCTCGGCATTGCGGCGCGCATCGGCAATGCCTGCCGTGTTGCGCTCCACGCCGAGCAGCATAATGCCGATGCCCTTGTCCTGGGCATCCTTCGCGGCGCACAGGCCGATGGTTCCGCTGCCGCAGTAAGCGTCCATAAGAATGTCACCCTGCTGCAGGTCCATGCCGTCAATGGCAAGTCGATAGAGCAGCTCGGTTTGCTGCGGATTGGTCTGATAGAACGCGGTGGGGGAGATATCGAACTCGCAGCCGAGCAGCTGGTCGCGCATGCATTCGGCGCCATAGACGATACGAGTCTCCTCACCCAAGATGGCATTGCCGGGGCGACCGTTGATGTTCTGAGCGACGGTGGCGATATGCGGATCGAGTGCGGCGACAGCCTCAAAGAACTCCTGCGCATGCGGCAGGTCGCGCTGAGCGGTCACGAGGGTGACCATAATCTGGTCGGTGCGCCAGCCGCAGCGAACGACGGCATAGCGAAGCAGCCCCAGATGTTTGTTTTCGTTAAAGGCGGGAATATGCAGACGTTCGGCCTCGCGAGCGATGCCGTTGAGAATCTGACGAGCGCCCGGCGCCTCGACAGGACACTCGGGTACGGCAACGATCTTGTGCGTGCCGCGCTCAAAGAAGCCGCAGCGGACAGCACCCTCCTTACCAGGAGCAAACGGAGTGGCAGCCTTATGACGAAAACCACGCGGCGCAGGATACTTGCCCGGGTCGCCCAGGGTAACACCCATACCGCGAATGGGATCAACGGCAACACCCTCGCGCTCACAGAGCTCAGCAAACAGCTCCTCCACAGCAGCCTGCTTGGCCGCCAACTGCTTCTTATAAGGACGATTGAGCGCCGTACACCCACCACAAGCTTTCATGATCGAACAGGGAGACTTGGGGTCCACAGCCTTACGCGCAGACGAAACCGGATCTTTATGCGAGCGCTTGGAGCGAGTCTGAGATGCCTTGTCCTCGCTCCGACGAGAACTGGGGCGCTTGGCCTTGCCCTTAGCCGATTTGCTTTTTGCAGCTTTAGAAGACTTGGATTTCGTAGAAGATTTCTCCTCCTTCGACCCCTCAACCGCCTCCACCAAAGCACGACGAGCCCTACGCTCCGCACGAGATTCTGCCATCAATAACTCCACTAATTCATGAATTAAAGCTGCAAGTATTGTACCGTGCCAAGCCAGCAGACGATATGCAAGCGGTTTAATCGTGTCAGCGATAAGCCCAACGACGGTTGCCCGCCGCGTGAGGGGTGTGGGGGTTAAGTTTATCGCGAGTTCCGCACGAACAGGAGGCCACTTAATGTGGCCTCCGTCGTGAGCAGGACTGTAGAGCAGGAAACTTAACCCCACACCCCTCACGCGGCGGGCAAACTCGCCTTGTGCTCTATCACGCTAAAGTGTATGATTCTGAACGTTACATGACTTACTTTATCTAACTAAAGTGCCATCAAGGGGGAATACCATGAACACCGATATGTCTCGTCGTCAGTTTGTTGGTCTAGCCGGCTCGCTCGCTACGGTGCTTGGCCTTGGTCTTGTCGGTTGCGGCGGTGGTGCCGGCAAGGGTTCCGCTGCCGGTTCTGCTGCAGTCAAGGACGTGAAGGGCGCTGCGGAGTCCAAGAAGCTCGTGGTGGGCTTTGATAAGTCCTATCCTCCGTACGGCTTTGTGGGCGACGATGGCGAGTACACCGGCTTTGATCTCGATCTGGCCAAGGCTGTTGCCGATAAGCAGGGCTGGGAGGTCAAATACGAGGCCATCGACTGGGATGCCAAGGATACGCTGCTCAACTCGGGTGCCATCAACTGCATCTGGAACGGCTTTACCATGGAGGGTCGCGAGGACGACTACACGTTCTCCGAGCCGTACATGCTCAACGAGCAGGTGCTGGTGGTAAAGAAGGATGCGGGCATCAAGAGCTGGGACGATCTTGCCGGCAAGACCGTGATTACGCAGACCGATTCCGCTGCGCAGGATGTGCTCGAGGGTGACCAGAAGGATCTGGCGGCGACGTTTGCCACGCTCGACACGATCGGCGAGTACAACACGGCCTTTATGCAGCTCGAGAGCGGCGCGGTCGATGCCGTGGCTTGCGACCTTTCGATTGCCCAGTATCAGCTTGCCGCCAAGCCCGATGCCTATACGCAGCTTGATGAGCCGCTGTCCAGCGAGCACTACGCCGTCGGCTTTAAGAAGGGCGACACCAAGTCGGCCGCCGCCGTGACCGAGTCGCTCAAGGCGCTCTATGAGGACGGCACGGTCAAGGACCTGTGCGACAAGTATTCAAGCTATGGTCTATCTTTCGATAATTGGGTGCTCAAGTAATGTCTATTCAGGTCATGATGCAGATGCTCGGCCAGGGATTCTTGGTCAGTTTGCAGCTGTTTGTGCTGACGCTGCTGGGGTCGATTCCGCTGGGAATCCCCGTGGCGTTTATGCGCATGAGCAAAATCGCGCCGCTTCGCTGGATTGCGCGCATCTATATCTCGGTCATGCGCGGTACGCCGCTCATGCTGCAGATGTTTGCCATCTACTTTGCCCCGTACTACGTGTTTGGCATTTCGCTCACGCCCGATTCCAAGTGGACGGCGTGCGTCGTAGCGTTCATCATCAACTACGCCGGTTACTTTGCCGAGATCTATCGCTCGGGCCTGCAGTCCATTCCGCGCGGTCAATACGAGGCCGCCGAGGTGCTGGGCTACTCGCGCCTGCAGACGTTTTTGTACATTGTGATGCCGCAGGTTGCCAAGCGTATTCTGCCGGCGATGGGCAACGAGATCATCACGCTGGTCAAGGACACGTCGCTGGCGTTTGCCATCGGCGTGGGGGAGATGTTCTCGACGGCCAAGGCGCTGGTCGCCTCGCAAGTGAGCATGGTGCCGTTTGCGATTGCGGCGTTGATCTACTGGGTCTTTAACTTTGTGGTCGAGATGCTGCTGGGCGCCGCCGAAAAGAAGCTGGACTATTATCATGACTAACTCAGTGATGAAAATCGAAAACGCACGTAAGGCGTTTGGCGGCAATGAGGTGCTCAAGGATATCTCGCTCGAGGTAAAGCGTGGAGAGGTCGTGGCGATTATCGGGCCTTCGGGTGGCGGCAAGTCCACGCTGCTGCGGTGTGCCACGCTGCTCGAGACGCTCGACGGAGGCTCGCTCTCGTTTGGCGACCTTGCCGTTGCGACGGATGCGGGTTCGGGCGCGGTCTATGCGAAGGGCGATGTGCCCAGGCAGGCGCGCTCGCGATTTGGCCTGGTGTTTCAGAACTACAATCTGTTCCCGCACTATACCGTGATGAAAAACATCACCGATGCGCCGATCCGCGTTCTTAAGCGCCCGCGCGAGCAGGCAGAGGCACGTGCATGCGAGTTGATCGCGCAGATGGGGCTTACGGGCAACGAGAACAAGGTTCCTTGTGAGCTTTCGGGCGGTCAGCAACAGCGCGTGAGTATTGCCCGCGCCCTAGCGCTCGACCCGGAGATCCTGTTCTTTGACGAGCCGACCTCGGCACTCGATCCCGAGCTGACGGCCGAGGTGCTGCGTGTCATTAAAGACCTTGCGGCGCAGAATATGACGATGGTGATCGTGACCCACGCAATGCAGTTTGCGCGCGATGTTGCCGATCGCGTGGTCTTTATGGACGGCGGTCGTATTGTCGAGGAGGGGCCCGCCGAGCAGGTTATCGACCATCCACGCGAGCAGCGCACGCGTGAGTTTTTGAGCCGTATCGAGGGATAGGCTCAGGTATTTGCTCAACTATTAATTGAGGCGAAGCCGCCGCAGGTCTTACGGTCTGTGGCGGCTTTTTGTTTGCATCGGCGGGGTTCAATAATCGCCTCACAAGCTTGTCTCTTCCTCTCGCCGCCTGTATTCATACGTGTGCCGAAAGGTGTGCATGGACGGTCGCCCGTGAGGGTAGGGTGGTGGCATAGGACATTTGGAGGGTGAGTCGGCTCGGCTGCCGACCATGCTGCTCCCGGGATGGCACCGACCGCGAACTCTCCCCGTTGGCGTCGCGCAATGCGCGCGGCCCTGCAAGGAGGTCATCATGGGTGCTCCCAAGACCGGCAATGTAAGGAACGTGGTGCTCGTAGGCCAAGGCGGGGTGGGCAAGACTTCACTCGCCGAGGCCATGCTCCACCTTTCTGGCAAGACCGCCCGCCTGGGCGGCCACGACGGCACCAAGCCCACGCTCGACTATGACCCCGAAGAGGTCAAGCGTGCATTTTCCATCTCGACGACCATTGCACCGATCGACTGGAAGGGCGCGCGCATCAATGTGCTCGATGCCCCGTGCTACCCCGATTTTATCGGCGACGCCTTTGCCGCGATGAGTGTTTGCGAGACGGCTCTGTTTGTGGTCGACGCCGAGGCTGGCCCGCAGCCTACGACGGTTAAGCTCTGGTATGCCGCCGAGGACCTGCGCCTGGCGCGTGCGGTGTTCGTAAACCGCCTGTCGCGCCCCGAGGCCAGCTTTGCGACCACGATGGACCTGCTGCAGGAGCGCTTTGGCACGCGCCTGGGCGCCGTGACCCTTCCCTGGGGCGAGGGCGAGGACTTTGACGGCATCATCGACCTGGTGCGCATGAAGGCGCGCCATTGCAACGGCGCCGAGGCCGTTGAGTCGGAGATTCCCGAGGAGTATCGTGCCCAGGCCGAGGAGGCCCATGACCATCTGTGCGAGCTGGTGGCCGAGGCTGACGACGAACTGATGATGAAGTACTTGGAAGGCGAGGAGACGCTGACGCAGGAGGAGCTCGAAGGCCTGCTGTCGAAGGCGATCGCCGAGCGCATCTTTGTGCCGGTCTTTGCGGGCGATTGCATCAAGGAGCAGGGCGTCAACTCGCTGATGGACGACATCGCCACGTACTTCCCGGCGCCGACCGACTATGGCGAGATGCCGCTCATTGACGGCGATTCGCTTAAGATCTCGAGTGACGATGACCGCCCGGTGGCCTTTGTGTTTAAGACCCTGGCCGATCCTCAGCAGGGTCGCATCAGCTTTATCAAGGTGCTGACGGGCACGCTTGAGCCGGGCCTTGAGCTGATCAACGCGCGTACCCGCAAGAGCGATCGTCTGGCCCACCTGTATGTGATGTGCGGCCGCGACATGACCGAGGTCGGTCACGCCTATGCCGGCGACATCATCGTGGCGCCCAAGCTGGCGGCCGAGACGGGCGATACGCTCTCCATTACCGGTAAGGTCGAGGCTGCGGCGTTTAAGTTCCCCAACTCGCAGTACCGCATTGCCATCGAGGCCGAGAATCGCGGCGACGAAGAGAAGCTCTACACGTTTATCGAGAAGGCCTGCAAGGCCGATCCGACCATGAGCATCGACCGCGACGAGGAGACCGGCCAGACCATTATCTCCGCCGTTGGTGAGGCGCAGGTTTCGGTGCTGCTCAACCGTTTGGAGGATCGCACCAAAGTCGTGGCCAAGAGCGTGCCGATCCGCATTCCGTATCGCGAGACCATTCGCCGTACGGCAAGTGCCCAGGGCCGCCATAAGAAGCAGACCGGCGGCGCCGGTCAGTACGGCGACTGCTGGCTGCGCGTGGAGCCGCTCATTGGGCCCGACGGCACGAGCGATGGCTATGAGTTTGTGGACGAGGTCGTGGGCGGCCGTATTCCGCGCTCGCTGATCCCCGCCGTGGACAAGGGTGTCCAGGAGACCATGAAGGACGGCATCATTGCCGGCTACCCGCTCACGGGCATTCGCGTGGCTGTGTACGACGGCTCGTATCACAGCGTCGACTCCAACGAGATGGCGTTCCGCGCGGCAGCTCGCATCGGCCTGCGCAAGGCATGTGCCGATGCCGACCCGGTGGTGCTGGAGCCCATTGAGGAAATTACGGTGACCATCCCCGAGAGCTACGCCGGCGCTGTGATGGGCGACATCTCGGCATCGCGCGGTCGCGTGACGGGCATGGAGACCGATGAGCGCGGCGATACCGTGGTTATTGCCCAGGCGCCGCTGGCAGAGCTGACGGATTATTCGACGCGCCTGCGCTCTATCACGCGCGGCACGGGTGACTTTACCATGAAGCCCGCAGGCTATGAGCAGGTGCCTTATGACGTTCAGGCCAAGCTGGTCGAGCGCTATGAGGAGGGCCGCGCCAAGTAGCACGTGATTTTGTCTGCAATGTAGGTGCTGACGAAAGGGCCGCCCTGGGTAACCGGGGCGGCTCTTTTTGATTCCTTGGGGACGGAGGAAAACGGATCATTTAGGCTTTGGGGCAGCTTGGTCGGTCCTAGTCTCCCGAGGCCTGATTGCGGCCGGTGGTGTAGTCGATCTGCACGTGCGGCTGCAGGTTGTAGCAATATACGTGGAAGCAGAGGGTCTTGCCGTGGTCCTCGACCGATTGCGCCTCAAGGCGCATGCCACGGCAGACAAGTTCCTCTTCGTTATACATAGGCGTGACGCGGTAGAGCACATGGTTGCCCGTATCGCGAATATAGTTGAGAACCTGCTCTTCAAACGGCAGCATGCCCGTCTCGTTGAGATAGCGCGTGCCGGTGAGGAGATTCTTGCGGTTGGCGTTTTCGCCGCAGAGCGACCAGGCGATAAGGTGGCAGCGGTTGTAGAGGCTCTGGCCCGGAATAAAGTCGTAGCGCTGCTGGTGCCAACCGGCAGGATGGATGCGCGAGATATCGCCGCGCTTTCCCTGTCCGAGCGACTCGGGGCCTACACAGGCGAGCGCCTTGCGAGTGCGACCCAGGCTGTCGAGCTTGGAGAATTTCTTAAAGCAGCCCTCTTCGGTGGCGCGATCGTATTCATCGAGTGTGAATGACGGCGTGCCGAGCGGGTGCGTGCTGTCGGCGCGAAGGGCAACGTAGGGGTTGCCGGCGTAGTCGGGAATGCTGCTGAGATAAACACCGCGGGCGCGGTTGAGGTCGGGGTTTTCGACCTCGTCGATGGGGGTGGCGGCACTGCCCGCGGAAACGTCGTCATCGGTGTCGGTCGCGGCGGAATCGGAGCCATCGCCGGAGTCCTGGCTGTTTTGAGGGTCCGCCGCGCTCGCCGTTCCCGATTCGAGCCGAGCGACCAGGTCTGCCTCGTCGTCGGTGCGGCTGGGACTCTCGTTTTGTTTTTCGGCCAGAGCCGCCGCCTGCTCATCGCCTTGCGGCGACAGCAACTTGGGCGCTCCGTCGAGCGATCCCGTAAACAGCGCAAACCCCAGCACCACGGCGGTGCCGATGGAAAGTGCTTGCTTGTAGGCGGGCTTGCGCGACATTGAGGCTCCTGGATGGACGGTTGGGAATCTACCAGTCTAGCAGGAGCCGGCAAGGGCCGTTCTGTCGAACAAATACTTAAGATTTGAGACAAACGCTACTGATTCATTTGTCCCGCGGTCTAGATCGAGGTGGAGTCGAGCCAGTTGAGCTTGCACTCGAGAATGCGCTGCTCGCCGGGTTCGCTGCTTCCGTCAAGTAGGGCGAGCAGCATCTCGGCTGCTTCGCGACCTTCTTGGTCGACGGGCTCGATGATGGTGGAGACGGTCGGTGTGGTGAGATTAGTCCAGTCTTCGCAGTTGAGTCCCAAAAGGCCGATTTGCTGCGGAAGCAGATGGGCCATTGGCTGGAGGGCCTTGTAGACACGGGGAAGTGCCCACTGATTTTGCACGAAGATAAGGGTTCGCTTGGCGGGATTGAACTTGAATTTAAAGTATTCAGTGAGCTCGTTGATTGACGGCTTGTTGTGATCGATGGGAATCGCTTTGTAGAGCTGCCCGTTCGCTGCCAGCGCCTCGGCATACCCCTGAAAACGCTCCATGCGGGTGCGCATTTCGGTCATGTTGGCGGCAATGGAAAAGAAATCTTCGTAGCCGGCGTCGAGGAGTGCCTGTGTGGCGTTGTACACGCCGTCGTAAAGGTTGGTTTTGATCCAGCTGGTACCTGGGCTATAGATGGCCGCATCGAAAAAGACGACCGGCTTGCCGGCGCGTCTAATGCGGTCATGCACGGCTTTGAAGTTTGCCGTGGGCTGGATGATAAAGCCATCGACGCCCAGCGAGAGCATCTTGTCGACGTACATGAGCTCGGTCTCGGGGTTAAAGTTGCTCGTGCAAACGACCGTCTGGTAGCCCGCGGGGAGCATGACCTGCTCCATGCCGTTGAGGACGAGCCCCGCCCATTTGTTGGTGTTATCCAAAATGATAATGGCGATGACGTGGGTCTGTTTGCCGGTGAGTGTTTGCGCCTGGGCGTTGGGGACGTATCCCAGCTCCTTGATGACGCGCGCAATCTTTGCCTGCGTCTTCTCGCTAAGCTTTTCTCGTTTGTCGTTGAGGTAATACGAGACGCTTGCCGTCGAGGTTCCCGCCTCTCGAGCGACGTCTGCGATCGTAACGCGCTGTTTTGCCACAGCGACTCCTTCCGACAGATGAGCATTTTCCAACATGATGACTTTGAGTCTTGGTGTGGGATGCGCTTCGGTGAGCGACCTTTTCCTTTCATATGAGTATGCAACAAATGCGGTATACGGGTGGGGTTGAAATTTGTGACCGGCATGCGCATCCGCCGTCTACCGAGAAAATCAAATACTTCTTGACTTTTGAAATCGAGGGTAAAATCGCAGGATTCATTTTTGGTTAAACGCATAACCAAATAGCATAACCAACGCTCTGACCTGCGCGTTTACCGAAATAAGCTGGCATTAAGAAAAACGAGCACCTATATTGGTCTTGTCGAAAAGACAGCAAGTCCAAACGGCAGGGGATGCTCCGGAGGCCTCCGCAAACGGTGTCTTGCGCACGCAACTCTATGAAAAGAGGGAAGCAATGAAGATCGTAGGCGTTGCCGCCTGTACCGTGGGTATTGCCCACACGTATATGGCCCAGAAGGCGATTCAGGATGAATGCGCCGCCCGTGGCATCGAGTGCAAAGTCGAGGCTCAGGGTGGCCTGGGTATCGAGAACGAGCTGACGCAGGAAGACGTGGATTCCGCCGACCTGGTGCTCGAGTCCGTCGACGTGGGCGTCGAGAACGAGGACCGTTTTGAGCAGAAGATGGCCGAGGGCAAGTTCCTGAAGGTCGGCACCTCGGATGTAATCGCCGATCCGGTAAAGATCATCGACCAGGCCGTTGAGATCATCAAGGCGACGGGTGGCGCCGTTGACGCGCCCAAGGCCGAGGCCAAGGCAGAGAAGAAGACCGTCTCCGCTGCCCCGCAGGCCCCGACACCGGCGTCCAAGCAGTCTATCTTTGCCGATCCTGGTAAGACGCTGCTCAATGCATTCAATACCGGCGTTTCCTATTTTATCCCCATCGTCGTTATCGGCGGCGTGTTTCTCGCCTTCTCGCTGGCATCCGGTACCGCCGGCGCCAACGGCATGGAGGTTACGAACCCGCTGATGGTGAGTCTTAACACCATCGGCATGGCCGGCATCTCCATGATGATCCCGGTGCTTGCGGCATACATCGCCTACTCGATGGCCGGCAAGCCCGCGCTCGCCCCTGGTTTTGTCCTGGGCTACCTGGTCAACAACGCCGTCGTCACCCCGAGCGGCAACAGCGTTTCGACCGGCTTCTTGGGCGCCATGATCATGGCGGTCATCTGCGGCTACTTTGTCCGCTGGATGAAGACCTGGAAGGTCAACAACACCATCCAGACCATCATGCCGATCCTGATCATCCCGATTCTGACCTCGCTCGTCCTGGGCATGGCCTACATCTACATCCTGGCCACGCCGCTTGGCTTTGTGATGGATTGGCTCACCAGCGTGCTCGGTAGCCTGCAGGGTGGCTCCGCCGTCGTCCTGGGCCTGGTCATTGGTGTTATGACCGCCTTCGATATGGGCGGCCCCATCAACAAGACCGCTTCGACCTTTACCATGGCCATCATGGCCTCCGGCATCTATGGCCCCAACGGCATGTTCCGCGTCGCCGTCGCCATTCCCCCGATCGCCTGTGGCCTCGCTGCGCTCATCGCCAAGAATAAGTTCGATGACGCCGATCGCCAGATGGGTATCTCCGCACTGTTCATGGGCTGCATCGGTATTACCGAGGGCGCTATCCCCTTCGCGGTCAAGGACCTCGGTCACACCCTTCCCGGCATTTGCATCGGCTCTGCCGTGGGTGCGGCGCTTGCCGCCTTCCAGGGCATCGACTGCTACGTCCCACACGGTGGCTTTATCGTCGCCCTTGCCACCAACAACGTCGCGCTGTTCTGCCTGGACATCGTGATTGGCTCCGTGGTCGCTGCTGCAATCCTGATTGCCATGAAGCCCACGCTCGATAAGCAGGCCAAGTAAACCTTTAAGGACTCCGGTTGTGCGGAGGGATGGATTTGACTCCGCACAACCGCCCCTACACAACAAAATCCATCCGTACTGATAGGGCCCGCATCTGGGTCCCAGGGAACTTTTGTCAAAAATCCTCTGGAGAAGGAGAACAAAATGTCCAACCTCACCATCCGCCAGGCCGTTCAGGGCATGCTCAAGCTGCAGGATAGCGGCGATCACGCAACCATGGTCGGCATTGGCCCCATGAGCCCCAACCTGATTCAGGCCGTGTTCGAGCTTGCCAAGGACGAGGATTTCCCGCCCATGTTTATCGCCAGCCGCAACCAGGTCGATATGGACGAGATGGGCGCCGGCTACGTCAACGGTTGGGATCAGACGCGCTTTGCCGCCGACATCAAGAAGGTCGCCGACGAGGTGGGTTACACCGGTCCGTACTACCTGTGCCGCGATCACGGCGGTCCGTGGCAGCGCGACGAGGAGCGTAACGCCCACCTGCCCGAGGACGAGGCCATGGAGCTCGCCCGCAAGTCCTTCGTCGCCGACATGGAGGCGGGCTTTGACCTGCTGATGGTCGACCCCACCAAGGACCCCTATCAGATCGGCAAGGTTATTCCGCTCGACGTGGTGCTTCGTCGCACGATCGATCTTATCGACTACCTTGAGCAGTACCGTCGCGAGCATAACCTGCCCGAGGTCGCCTATGAGGTCGGTACCGAGGAGACCAATGGCGGCTTGACCTCTACCGATAAGTACGAGGAATTCATTTCTCAGCTGCAGCCCGAGCTCGAGAAGCGCGGCTGCCCCATGCCCACCTTTATCGTCGGTCAGACCGGCACGCTTACCCGTTGGACCGAGCAGGTCGGCCATTACAACTTTAAGAACGCCCGCGAGCTCGCCGACATGGCAAAGCGCTACGGCGTGGGCCTGAAGGAGCACAACGCCGACTATCTGGATGACGCAACGCTGCTCGAGCACATCCCGGCTCACGTGACGGCCTCAAATGTCGCCCCTCAGTACGGCACCGAGGAGACCCGCGCCTACCTCAAGCTCTGCGCTACCGAGCAGATTCTGGTCGACAACGGCCTGTGCGACGATCCCTCCGACCTGTATCACACGCTGCTGGTCAAGGCCATCAAGACCGAGCGTTGGCGCAAGTGGATGACCGGCGACGACGTTAACCTGCAGGTTGACGACATTCTGGCCGACGACGAGCTCAGCCTGAAGATTCTGGATGTCTCCGGCCACTACGCCTTTAACGATCCTGAGGTCAAGGAGCAGGTCGAGAAGCTCTATCGCAACCTCGCTGCCCAGGACATCGACGGCAAGCGCTTTGTGATCGAGCACATCAAGCGCCCGATCAAACAGTACGTCGTCGGCCTTAACCTCAAGGGCGTCACGAGCCGCATCGAGAAGGCTCTCGAGGACTAAGTAGTTCCGGCGTTTTGACAAACGCCGGACCGGTCGACGCTGCGCGGGCATCTGCCGGGCAATCTGGCGCTCAAGCCGTCGCTCGCGTACCAAAGTACGCTTCGCTCCTCTCTCGCGCCACCTTGCCACGGCAGCTGCCCGCTCGCTGACGTTGGATTGACCGACGATCGGGCCACTGTCCTTAGGATTACTAGCAATTCATTTGAAGGAGTTTGCACCATGAAGTTCTTTATCGATACCGCCAACCTTGACGAGATCGCCGAGGCCAAGAGCTGGGGCTGCCTGGCCGGTGTTACCACCAATCCGTCCCTGTACGCCAAGACCGGCGGTAAGCTCGCCGACTTTGAGCCCCATATGCTCAAGATTGCCGAGCTCTGCGAGGGTCTGCCCGTGTCTGCCGAGTCTACCGCCACCACGGCCGAGGGCATGATCGAGGAGGGGAAGCGCCTTGCCGCCCTCGCCCCCAACATTGTGGTCAAGCTCCCCGTCTGCGAGGCCGGCCTCGCCGCCTGCCGCGCCCTGGCCGACGCAGGCGTGCGCGTCAACATGACGCTTGTTTTCTCGCCGACCCAGGCCTTGATGGCCGCCAACGCCGGCGCTCGCTACATCAGCCCGTTTGTGGGACGCTTCGATGACATCGCCGAGGACGGTATCTCGCAGCTCGACAACGTTGTGACCTGCATCAAGAACTATGACTGGACTGGCAAAAACGTCGATGACACCGTCGAGATTATTACCGCATCCGTCCGCACGCCTAACCACGTGACCCAGGCGGCGCTGCTCGGCGCTGATATTGCGACCGTCCCCATGGCTGCTCTTAAGAAATGCCTGCATCACCCGCTGACCGACCAGGGCCTTGCCTCGTTCGAGGCTGACTGGCAGAAGGTCGTCGCTCAGGCTTAACGAGTGGATTGCCCCGGCATCGCGTCATCCGGTGCCGGGGTTGTTCTCAAGAGAGGAATTCGTATGACCAACCAGGAGCTGGCGAAGGTCGCCAATGAGGTCAGGAAGGGTGTCGTGACTGCGGTTCACGCGGCCAAGTCGGGACATCCGGGTGGATCGCTCGGTGCTGCCGACATCATGACGTATCTGTACTTTGAGGAAATGAATATCGATCCTGCCGACCCTCGCAAGGCCGATCGCGATCGCTTTGTGCTCTCCAAGGGTCACGCGGCGCCGGGCCTGTATTCGGTGTTGGCAAATCGCGGCTATTTTCCCGTCGAAGAGCTCGAGACGCTCCGTCATATTGGCAGCCGACTGCAGGGCCATCCCAACATGAACGACACCCCGGGCATCGATATGTCCACCGGATCGCTCGGTCAGGGCATCTCTGCTGCAGTTGGAATGGCGCTTGCCGCTAAGCACTGGGGCGACGGCTACCGTGTCTACACGTTGCTGGGCGACGGTGAGTGCGAGGAGGGCCAGGTGTGGGAGGCGGCCATGTTTGCCGGCAACCATGCGCTCGACAATCTTGTTGCCGTCGTCGACCACAACGGCTTGCAGATTGACGGCACGATCGATGAGGTCAACTCGGCCATGCCGCTCGCTGACAAGTTCCGCGCCTTTAAGTGGCATGTGATAGAGCTAGCCGATGGCAACGACATGGCACAGATTGAGGCGGCTTTCGCCGAGGCTCGTGAGGTGACCGGCGTGCCCGTCGCTATCATCGCCGAGACGGTGAAGGGCAAAGGCGTCTCCTTTATGGAGAACCAGGTTGGCTGGCATGGCAAGGCGCCCAATGACGAGCAGTTTGAGCAGGCCATGGCCGAGCTCGCGGCAGCAGGAGAGGAGCTCTAATGGCAGAGGTCAAAAAAGTCGCCACGCGTGTAAGCTACGGCGAGGCGCTCGTCGAGCTGGGCAATGAGCACGATGACTTTGTAGTGCTCGATGCCGACCTGGCAGCCGCTACGCAGACGGGTAAGTTTAAGGCTGCTCATCCTGGGCGCTTTTACGATGCCGGCATCGCCGAGAGCAACTTGATGGGACTTGCCGCCGGCATCGCGACCACGGGCCGCGTTGCTTTTGCGAGCACCTTTGCGATGTTTGCCGCCGGTCGCGCCTACGAGCAGGTCCGCAATTCCATTGGCTACCCGCATCTCAACGTCAAGATTGGCGCTACCCATGCCGGCATTTCGGTGGGCGAGGACGGCGCCACGCACCAGTGCTGCGAGGATATCGCACTCATGCGCACGATTCCGGGTATGACGGTGATCGTTCCCGCCGATGACATCGAGGCTCGCGCTTGCGTGCGCGCCGCCTATGAGTTTGAGGGGCCAGTCTATATGCGCTTCGGCCGTCTGGCAACACCGGTCATCAACGACCACGAGGACTATGAGTTCAAGATTGGTCGCGGCGTGGTCGTGCGCGAGGGGTCCGATGTGACTATCGTCGCATGCGGCCTCATGGTCGCCGAGGCGCTTGAGGCTGCCGAGGCGCTCGCTGCCGATGGCATCGATGCCGAGGTCATCAACATGCACACGATCAAGCCGCTCGATGAGCGACTGGTGGTTGCCAGCGCCAAGAAGACTGGTCGCGTGGTCACCGCCGAGGAGCATTCGATTATCGGTGGTCTTGGCGAGGCCGTGGCCTCGGTGCTCGCGGAGCAGCATCCGGTGCCGATGCGACGCGTCGGCGTGCGCGATGTGTATGGTGAGTCCGGCCCTGCGGTCGATTTGCTGCACAAGTACGGTTTGGACGCCGACGGCATCGAAGCTGCGGTCAGGTCTGTGTTGTAAGGAAGGTTTCCATGGGATTTGTATCTGCCAACCAAGTGACGATCGGGTATACCGCCGCCTCGCGCGAGAACGCCCTGCATTATTTGTCCGAGCAGGCAATCGAGCTCGGCTTTGCCGATGACGCATCTGCCGTAGAGGCTGCCTTTATTGCTCGCGAGAACGAGGCCGAGACCGGGCTTGTCGCCGGTTTTGCCGTTCCGCATGCCAAGAGCGATGCGATCCATACGCCGGGTGTGGCCGTGCTCAAACTGTCCGAGCCTGTTGAGTGGCCGAGCTTTGATGGCGTACCCGTCGATGTGGCGCTCGCGCTGTATGTTCCCGCGGGCGAAGCAGGAACCACGCACCTGCGTCTGCTCTCCAAGGCTGCCGTGATGCTGATGGATGCCGGCTTCCGTGACAAAGTACGTGCGAGCACCGATCCCGTTGAGATTGCGGAGCTCATCAATAGCGGACTCGAAGACTAGAACGGTCATCCCGTTCAATCAATCGATCCTTCTCCAAGGAAAAGGGCCGCGACGCCATAGGGGTGTCGCGGCCCTGTTTGCGTTTCCCCAGATAAAACCTGCCAAAATAAACCTGTCCCTTTTTGGCAGGTTAATCGGGGACTATTTCACCGCAACTTAGGGCACGGTTAGGAAGTGTGCACCTTAAAGAGTGGAGCCCATGATTAGAGAGGTCGCACTCGTCTCTCTAAATGTCTCTCTAAAGAGAAAGTAGGCTAGAGAGATAGTCTTAGGTAATCTAGCAGTGAATTCGATACATCTCACTAAATGTCTCTCTAAAACAAGGTGCTTATCTCTCTAAAGTTAGAGAGATATACGAAACTTTAGAGAGATAAATCTATTGTTTTAGAGAGACGGAATGCCAAAATTCGTCCGTCAGCTACCATCTGCCAAAAATGGCGGATAAAGGGCTCATCGAAGCAATGAGTTCGTCGACGAGCCGCAACCGCCGCTATCGGAAGAAGTAGATGCAGCCGAATTGCCCCTCTATCGTCTCTCGAAGTTTGATGGGCGCTAGAGGGGCGACTGCTTCGCGATATTTCCCCAGATAAAACCTGCCAAAATAAACCTGTCCCTTTTTGGTAGGTCAGTTAACGCAGTCCAGGTTGAGCATATGCGAGCGAGCGGGCTCCGGGTGCGGTAAGGTGACGTGAAACAAGCGGGCGCTGACCTTTTGGTCGCGCCAGTGAAGTTGAACGTCAGATTGCCGTGCCCGGAGCCCGCGCAGCGCCGAGCAGGTACGCCGTTTGTAAAACGGCGTAACCTAAAGGTTCATGTTGCCGTGGATGTAGGGGGTGACCTCGGGGGAGATATGGCCGCAGCCTAGGTTGCGTAGGGCGGATTCGATGGCGGCGGGCAGCGGGGTTTTGCCCTCGGCATCGACGTCGGCGCCGCCGAGGGCGGCAATCTTGGTGACATCTGCGGGGGCGGCCTCGATATGCATGCAGCCGCCGACCAAGCGCGCGCGAACCTGCGTCAGACCAAGATCGTGCAGGTAGTCCTCGCAGGTACGGATTAAATCGACCTTCTGGCGCGTAAGCTCCTCGCCCGTGGGGACGCGCGTGGCAAGACAGGCGCCAGCGGGCAGATTCCAAACGGGATAGCCCCACGTACGCAGCAGCTCGCGCTCCTCGTCCTTGGTAAAGCCGACCTCCATAAGAGGCGAGCGAACACCAAGCTCCTGGGCGGCGCGCATACCGGGGCGGTAATCGCCTCGGTCGCTCGCGTTGCTGCCATCGATAACGGTGGGGAAGCCTAGCGACTTGGCGTGGTTGACGATGGCGGTGAAGCCGGCGCGTTTGCAGTGATAGCAACGGTCGGCATCATTGCAGACAACCTGTGGAAGCTGAAGCTGGTCGACCGAAAGATTGAGCACCGGAAGCTTAAAATGCGGGCCCTCATCGGCTTGTCCGTCAACAGACCGCTCAAACGAAGCCTGCTCGGGCGTGCCGATGAGCGGCGTGGTGAGGTGGACGAGAAGGGTGCTGGCGGGCATGATGCGGGAGCAGACGGCAGCCAAAAAACTGCTGTCGACGCCGCCGGAAAAGCCGATGGCGACGCGTCCGTATGCCAAAAGCAGCTGTTCGAGCGCCGATAGCTTGTCTTGAAGCTCCTCTGCGGGTGCCGTGGTGTCTAAAATCATGAAACGATCCTTACCATTGAGTACTCGGTCGAAAACTATAATCCTAATGCGTTACTTGCCATAAGTCTTCTATCTATGTAACGAAAGTGCAATATGCTATATACGTTATATACAAGTTTGTAAGTGCGGTAGAGTGGTAGTAACACAATCCGGTGAGGGGCCGATATGATCAAGGCTGTTATTTTTGACATGGACGGAACGCTGGTCGACACCGAGCGTTTGGGGATTAAGGCCTGGAAGGCAGGCGCCGCTGAGCTGGGGCTCGCGATTGATGATGCGCTGATCCATCAGTTTATCGGTCGCACGCTGCCCGATGTCATGGACATCCTCGATAAGCATTACGGCAGCCACGAAACCACCGAGGCGGTCTATGTCCGCCACAAGGAGATTCGCGACGAGATGGTCAAGACCGAACTGGAACTTAAGGCCGGCGCCGCCGAGTGCCTAGACGAGCTGCTGGCTGCGGGCTATCACGTGGGTCTAGCGACGTCGTCGCGCCTCGTTACGGCCGAGCGCAACCTTAAGATGGTTGGCCTCTTTGACAAGTTCGAAACGGTAACGTGTGGCGAGGACGTCGTGCACGGCAAGCCCGACCCCGAGATGTATCTGCTCGCCTGCGAGCGCGCGGGCTTTGCTCCCGAGGAATGTGCCGTGGTCGAGGATTCGCGCAACGGCTGTGTTTCGGGCATTACTGCCGGCTGCCATGTCTTTGCCGTGCCCGATATCGTCCCGCTGCCGCAGGGCGTGGTGGACGGTTGCGACGCCGTGCTCGACACGCTGTTCGATCTGACGGCGGCGGTTAAGGCCGTGCGCTAGCGCTGGCACACAAGCTATTTCAATTACGTTTTAAAAGCGGTCGTTTGCGTTGTGCGAACGGCCGCTTTTCTGTTTGTTCCGCCGTTCTAACGAACGGTAGAGCAAAGGGCCCGACAAGTGTTTGCTTGTCGGGCCCTTTTTGTTTTGAGCATTGGCCTGATAACGTCGCATTACACGAAATGGGAAGTTATATGGAGGCGAACTTACACGAAATGGGAAGTTATGTGTGGACATAGATAGAGAATCCTGCCGCACCTAAAGGCTCGGCGAATAAGCGATTACAGGTATGCGCCGAGGTTGATGGCGGTAGCATCGGTTTGGGTGCTTGCTTGGGTGCTCGCGCGTTCCAGCAAAAACGGGCGCACGATTTCCTGGCGGTTGATATCCTCGGTGGCGGTGATCGCGGTGACGGTGCGCGCGGCAGATCCGATTCGGATGTGCTTGGTTTTTGCCGGCGCCTTTTTTTCGATTTGCTCCATCAGCAACTGGACGCCCTTGCGGCCGATTTCGTAGCCCGGGGGTGCCACGGTGGTGAGCGGGACCGCTCCGCTCCAGGCAAGCGGATTGCCGTCGCAGCCGGCCACGCGGACCTGCCCGGGGACGGGAACGCCCTTGTCGACCAGCGCCGAGATGACGCCCGAGGCCAACACATCGGTCAGACCGACGACAAAATCGGGGCGCTCGTCGGTCGGGCGCTCGGCAATCTGTGCGCCGATGCCGTAACCGTCGGCTGCAGTGTTCCATTCACCGGCGTCGATGACTTCGATCTTAATGTCAGGGCGCATTGCCAGTGCCTTGTGAATGCCAAGGACGCGCAGGGTGAGCTGCATAAATGCTGCTCGACCCACGACGACGATGTGGCGCGCGCCGCGGGTAATGGCGAGCTCGGCGATAATGCGCCCCTGCGCCTCGTTGTCGGCAGCCACGTAGTAGCCGGGCTCGGAGCAGTGGATGTCCAGGTGAACGATGGGTACGGGCATCTTGGCCATGGCCGGGTGCCAGTCAGGGGATGCCATGGGCTGAACCATGACGCCGGACATCTGCGTGCCCATAAAGTAGCGCAGGTAATGATCCTCGAGAATATCGTCGTTGTCGGCATTGGCGATGAGCAGATCGTAGCCGTGCTTGCGGGCCTCGTTGTGGGCGCCGCTAGCAATTTGGAGCGAGAAGCCGTGGTCGAGGCGGGGGAGGACCAGGCCAAAGGACTTGGTGGTGCCGCCGGCCAGCTGACGGGCGCTTTGGTTGGGTAGGTAGCCCAGACGATTGATGGTCTCGTTGATGAGTTTGAGGGTCTCGGGGCGCAGCTTTTCGGGATGGTTGAGCGCGTTGGAAACCGTGCCCAACGAAACCCCGGCCTCGCGCGCGACGTCGCTGATTTTAACCTTTGCCATAGCGGCCCCTTTGATGCGTTTCAAGTACAAGCCTGATTGTAGCATCGCCCGCCCCCGGGGTGCCAAAACCTGCCAATTAGGGACAGGTTTATTTTGGCAGGTTTTATCTGGGGAAACGCCGCCGCCCAAACCACCACAAAGGTGCCTGTCCCCTTCGTGGTGGTTTGGACGTGTGTGCATCGGGTGGTATCTAAGTTGAGATACCACTTCTGGTATATCAGCTTGCGTTTGTGTGAGTACAATACTCGGACGTTATACGTCTCAGCGCCCGTCGTGCGTGGGCGTTTTGCAGTCACGCGAGCGAAGGGATTTATCCTATGTGCGGAATTGTCGGCTACACCGGCTCTGATATTGCAAAGAACATTCTGGTCACGGGCCTTAAGCGTATGGAATATCGCGGTTATGACTCCTCGGGCGTCGCGCTCGAGGTGGGCGAGGGCGCCGCGGCTCACCTCGACGTCATCCGCCGCGTGGGTAAGGTTGCGGGCCTGGAGAGCGAGCTTTCCAATATCGACAGCGACGCTACCTGCGGTATCGGCCATACCCGCTGGGCCACTCACGGCAAGCCTTCCGTTGTCAACGCCCATCCCCACACCAGCTGCGATGGTCGCATCGCCATCGTCCACAACGGCATCATCGAGAACTTCGCCGAGCTGCGCGAAGAGCTGGAGGGCCGCGGCCATCACTTTAAGAGCGAGACCGATACCGAAGTTTTCGCGCACTTGATCGAAGAGGCCTATGCCGAGACGCGCGACCTGATGGCTTCCGTGCGCGAGGCCTGCACCCACGTGGTGGGCGCCTATGGCCTGGCCGCCGTGTGCGCCGACGAACCTGGCGTGATCGCCGTTGCCCGCAAGGACTCCCCGATTGTGGTCGGCGTGGGCGAGACCGGCTCCTACGTTGCCTCCGATGTGATCGCGCTTATCGATGCCACCCGCGATGTAGTGGTGCTCGAAGATGGTCAGTTTGCCAAGCTCACGCCCGCAGGCGTCGAGTATACCGACGAGGCCGGCAATGTGATTGAGCCCAAGATCACCCATATCGACTGGGACCTGGACATGGCCGAAAAGGGCGGTTATCCCGACTTTATGCTCAAGGAGATTCACGAGCAGCCGCGCGTGGTGCGCGACACGCTGGTGGGCCGCATGACCCCTGCCGGTGAGCTCGATATCGACGAGCTGGGCCTTTCGCTCGAGGAACTCAACGATATCGACCGCGTATATGTGATTGCCTGCGGCACCAGCTACCACGCCGGACTCATCGCCAAGAACCTTATTGAGGGCTGGGCTCGTATTCCTACCGAGGTTGAGGCGGCTAGCGAGTTCCGCTACCGCAACCCCATCATCACGCCGACGACGCTCGTCGTGGCCGTGTCCCAATCGGGCGAGACGGCCGACACCCTTGCCGCCATTCGCGATGCGCGCATCAAGGGCGCCAAGGTCTTTGGCATCACCAACGTGGTGGGCAGCCCGGTGGCGCGCGAAAGCGACGGCGTCATCTACACCAAGGCCAACAAGGAGATTGCAGTCGCCTCGACTAAGAGCTTCATCGGTCAGGTCGTGAGCCTCACGCTTTTGGCCTTGCTGCTGGCGCAGGTCAAGTACCGCTTGACCACCAAGCAGACGCGCATGCTGTTCCGCGAGCTTTCCGATACGGCCGAGCAGATCCAGTGGATCCTGGATACGCAGACCGAGGCCGTGCCCGAGGCCGCGCTTGTCTGCAAGGACGCGCAGTCTGCACTGTTCGTGGGTCGCGGCATGGGCGCCGCCATTTCCTACGAGGGTGCGCTCAAGCTCAAGGAGGTCAGCTACCTGCACGCCGAGGCATATGCTGCCGGCGAGATGAAGCACGGCCCCATCGCGCTGATCGATCCGGGTTTCCCTGTCATCGCGGTGGCAACCAAGAGCGCAACGTACGATAAGACGGTGTCGAACCTCATGGAGTGCAAGGCGCGCGGCGCCAAGGTCATCGTCGTTGCTACTGAGGGCGACGAGGAAATCAACAAGATTGCCGACTGCATCATTCGCGTGCCGTCCGTCCGTGACGTGTTCAGCCCCATCACGGCGAGCGTTCCGCTGCAGCTGCTCGCCCGCGAGGTGGCCATTTTGCGCGGTTGCGACGTTGACCAGCCTCGCAACCTCGCTAAGAGCGTCACAGTAGAGTAGTTGGTTCCGCCGTTCTAACAGCCAAGGCCCGGCTCCGCATTAGACGGAGCCGGGCCTTTTTGTGCGGAGAAACCACCACAAAGGTGCCTGTCCCCTTTGTGGTGGTTTTGGCAGGTTAGCGGAGCTTGCTGGTCTCGAAGTACTTGGGATATTGGTCCAGGACCTCGGTCTGGTTGCGGAACATCATATGCAGGTGCTTGCTGACCAAAAAGCTCGCCTCGATGGGGTCGCGGCCGGCGATGGCGCGGCGGATTTGCTTGTGCTCGTTAACAATCTCCTGATTGTCGAGCCTCTGCGTGGCGGCGCGCAGCCAGCGGAAGCGCTCCAGGTCGGCATTGGTCGCCTCGAGCCACGACCACACGGTGCTGCGGCACGCGATGCTAAAGATCATGCGGTGCATGAGGTTGTCGCTTAAAAAGAATCCGATGCGATCCTCTTCGGCCATGGCCTTTTCCTGCAGCGCGATGGCTCGGTCGAGCTGCTCGATGCCTGCCGAGGTGGCACGGGCGCAGCACTCCACAATCACCTGTTTTTCTAGGTGTTCGCGAATGTAGCAGGCGCTCTCGGCAAAGGTGAGGTTGATGGGCGAGACATAGGTGCCGCTTTGGGGCACGGTGCGCACCAGGCTCTCTTGCGCCAGACGTACCAGTGCCTCGCGCACAGGGGTGCGCCCCATATCCAGGTCGTCGCAAAGCTGCTTGACGCCTAGCTTTTCGCCCGGCTTGTAGTCCAGGTAGACGATTTTGCGTCGAATGGTGTGGTAGGACTGGTCCTGTAGGCTCGTTTCCTGCTCGCCGACGTGCATCGATTCTTCCATAGTGCCTCACAACCGTTCTATCACACTCATATATCAGCTGTTAATTATGCCGCGAATCAGCTCTCCGCGGTGGGTAATTCGGCTGTTGCCTAAGAACTATTGCGGCTTCTTAGTCTTTGTTTGCGCAGAGCTGTGCCCAATGTTGCCGTATCATAAGCCGTCGCAAACGTGAAATAGAAAGAAGGAATCCCATATGCAACTGGCAAATATCGTACGCGAGCGCTGGAAGGGTGTCTTGTTCTGCCTGATTATCGCCATCCCCGCGACGTTGCTCGGCAAACAGATTGAGGTGGTCGGCGGGCCGGTATTTGCCATCCTCTTTGGCATGGTCCTGGCGCTCGTCTTTCCCAAGAATCGCCGCGAACAGCTCGCCGCCGGTGTCACCTATACGTCTAAAAAAGTCTTGCAGTACGCGGTTATCCTGCTTGGCTTTGGCATGAACCTCTCCCAGATTCTGTCCAAGGGCGCCCAGTCGCTGCCGATTATCGTGGCGACGATCTCGACCTCGCTTGTCATCGCCTTCGTGCTCTGCCGCGTTATGAACGTGCCGGGCAAGATTGCGACGCTTGTGGGTGTGGGCTCGTCGATTTGCGGCGGTTCGGCCATCGCTGCGACCGCGCCCGTCATCGATGCCGACGATCGCGAGATTGCCCAGGCTATTTCGGTCATCTTCCTGTTTAACGTTATCGCGGCGCTCGTGTTTCCGACGCTCGGCGGCATGCTCGGGCTGACCAACGAGGGCTTTGGCCTGTTTGCCGGCACCGCCATCAACGACACCTCGTCGGTAACGGCTGCGGCGAGCGCCTGGGATAGCATGCATCCCGGCGCCAATGTGCTCGAAAGCGCCACAGTGGTTAAGCTCACCAGGACGCTGGCCATTATTCCCATTACATTGGCTCTCGCATGCTGGCAGATGCATCTGGCGCGCAAGGCCGGCGGCGACGCCAAAAGCACGTTCTCGCTTAAACGTGCGTTTCCCATGTTTGTGTTGTTCTTTGTGCTGGCGAGCGTGATCACCACGGTGCTTCAGCTTCCTGCGTCCATTACGGCGCCCATCAAGGAGCTGTCGAAGTTCTTTATTGTGATGGCCATGGCGGCTATTGGCTTCAATACCGATATCGTCGAGCTGGTCAAAAAGGGCGGTAAACCCATCGCGTTGGGCTTTTGCTGCTGGATTGGAATTGCATGCATGAGTTTGGGAATGCAGCACGTGCTGGGAATCTGGTAGAGAAGTAGCTGATTTGCGTGTTGCGTGCTGGCGAGCGCATGCCTGCGGTGGAGCGATAGGAGCTCTTGCGGGTATGGCTTGTCCGCAGGTTGATAGGTCCCGAAGAGCTCTTATCGCCCCGCCAGGATGGCGATGCGGGGCAATTCATATACTCGCAGGCCGGCGACTTTTGCCCTATAGTGTTTGGTGAGTAATATCGTTCAATTTTGAAACATTCGGTTGTGCGACCGTCGGCGGTTGCATGTCGCCGCGGACAGGGGCAAATCATGGATAGCGATGCCAAGCTGCAGATTCTGATCGAGGCATTGTCCGCAGCCGGAGCATCGGCGCTGGCAATCGACGAGCGCGGTGGCGTTGTGATCTCGACTATGAGTGACGCGGCGCTCGAGCAGGATATCGCTGCTTTTGTTTCCGAGCGTCTCGCTCGCGTGGGCGATGGGGCGCGCCTGGTGATGGGCCACGAGGGCGTGCGGTTGAGCTTGACGGTGCGCCCGACGGCCAAGGAGCGCGGAGCGCTTTGGGTGGTCGTGGCGCATGAGGTGCGCGCCGCTGCGACGCATGCGGGCATCGAGTGGCTCAATGCCGACGAAGTCGAGGCTCGCTACGCGTCGAGCACGTACGGCATCGTCGAAGACGCGGCGGCGGTCGCTGCCCCCGTACGGGAGAGCTATGCGCGTGGGGTGCCCCTTATGCTCGAGGGCGAGCTGGGCGCGGGGCAGGATCAGATTGCAAGACGCCTGTACCTGGATGGACCCTATGCCGATCAGCCCTTTGTGTCCGTTGCGCTTGATGAGCTTACGGATCGCGGCTGGCGCCATCTGCTCAAAAGTTCCGAATCGCCGCTATTCCAAACGGGGCTGACACTTTGCATGGGCGGCTGGCATGCTGTTGGCCCCCAACGTCTGCGCGAGCTCGTGTCCGCAATGATCGACACGGCGCTCGCAACTCGTTGCCATGTGGTGTTGACGGCAAACGATATGCCGGGCGGCGGCGAAAGCGATCAGGCTGCTTTTGTAACCGAGCGTCTGGCCTGTGCCGTGAGTGTGGCGCCGGCGATTGCCGAGCAGGGCGGCGCGTCGGAAAAGGTTGCGCGCTATCTGGGGTATCTGGCAGATATGTTTAAGACGGGTGCCCCCATGTTGTCCGCCGCCGCGGCAGAGACGCTCGATGCGTACCGTTGGCCCCGCAATTACCTGCAGCTGCGTGAAGTCTCTGAACGACTCTATATATTAGTGGGGGCTGGAACGGTGGAGCGTGCCATGGCGAAAGAGGTGCTTGCCCAGGAGGACGTTATCAAGACCGCGACCTTTGGCGCCCCGGCGCTCGAAAGCGATTTGTACATCTTGCGTCCCCTGGCCGATACCGAGCGCGATGTCGCACGGTTGGTCCTGCAGCACCTTCACGGCAACAGGACACGTGCGGCAGAGGTGCTCGGTATAAGCCGCACGACTTTATGGCGCCTGCTGAAGGACAACGACCGCTGAGCGAGGCGCCGTGACCGCGTGCGGCGCGTGTGATACAGTCCAAAGAAGCATTGTTTCGATTGTGTTACGGCGTGCGGGGGAGTATGGCGGAGACTTCAAAAACGAACCGAACAAAGCGAAGTGCGGCGCCGGTCGGCCGGCGTACGACTTCGCGGACGTGGGGCAAAAGCGCCTCGGGGTTCGACGGCTCGTTCAAGCGCACAAAATATGGCTATCCTTCGGCAAGCGCTCGCTTGGCCATGCAGGCCGAGTCCTCGTTGTGGGGACGAAGGCGCGTGGTGGGCTCAAAGCTCAAGCACGATGGAACGCTTGGCTACATTAGCCGCGGTGCTGCCCGCCGTAGTGGACTTAATCCTGCTGGCTGGCACCGTTATGTGCCGATTGCAGTTGTTGTTGCGGTGATTGTCATCGCGCTCGCGGCGCTTGGTTATGCCGGCGACGGCGCGAGTCTGGGCGCGATGTTCAAATCGCCTGAACTTGCGCATGCTGGCACGGAGCTTGCTGTAGGCGCACAAGACCAGACGGGTGTGGCGCCCCAGCGCGGTATGGTCGCAGCTGCTGCCACCATTGCCGATGCTCAAAAGGACGAGGACGAACAAGGCGACGGCGCCAAAACGACCCACACGAACGAAACGACGACAACTCCATCGGCAAGATAAGTTGCGAGTGGGGCAGCAAATATGGGACGGGGCCTTTCAGCGGGTCCGCCGTTCGACAGAACGGCGGAACTGTCTACCTGACATACACCACGTTGTCGCGGCGGGGTTTGGGCTCGGGTAGCGTGTCTTCGGCATAGCCCAGAATGCAGTGACCGACACCGCGCAGGCTGCCGTCGGCGGGCA
>CATYJU010000018.1 GCA_958407995.1 uncultured Collinsella sp. | reverse complement strand
GGGAATATGACGGCGTCGCGGGAGCGGCGCCGTTTCTGGTTTGCGGGGGCCGCCGGCGGATGCGGGCCGTCGACACCCGCGCCACCAATTTCCCCGCGGGGGAGTTTTCGAATCCGCCCGGGGGCACCAGGGAATATGACGGCGTCGCGGGAGCGGCGCCGTTTCTGGTTTGCGGGGGCCGCCGTGCTGCTCGCCCGTGGGGGACTGGCATCTGTTTCCTAGAGTGCGCTGCGGTAAATCTTTCTCGCGTTGTCCAGCGTGAGCTTCCTGAAGCTGCCGAAGAGCTCTCCGCGGTTGATCTTGAGGCCCGGAATCATCTTTTCGATATCGTCCTCGGTGACTCCGAACTCCGATAGCGCGCGCGGCATTCCCAGCGAGACGAAGAAATCCTGCAGCTCGTCGATGGTCGCTTCGACCGCGTACTCGATTGCCTGCTCGGGGGTTACCTCCACATCGAGCTCGTCCGCGTCCGAATCGATGGGTTCGATGCCAAGGGCCTGGGCGCTGAACTCCAGGAAGCGCTCAGGGTGCTCTCGCCATACGTAGCGCATCCAGGCGGGGAAGATGACGGCGAGGCCGGCGCCGTGCGTGATCTTGGTGTCCAGTGCGGATAGCTCGTGCTCAAGGCCGCGGCAGGTCCAATCGCCGTCGCGCAGGGCGTTATGGGCGAGCGTACCCACCCACATGATCTCGGCGCGGGCGTCGTAGTCATCGGGGTTCTCCATCACCTTGGGCGCCGCCTCCCTCGCGGCGCGCACTAGCCCGCAGGCGATGTTGTCGGTTACGCCCACGGCGGGCTCGCCGGAGAAGAGTCGCTCCATGATATGGGCGATCATGTCGGTCACTCCCGCGGCGGTCTGGCAGGCGGGCAGGCTGAAGGTCAGCTCCGGGTCGAGGAAGGCGATGGCCGGGCGGTTGAGGTCCGTGTTAATGCTGCATTTGAGGTGCTCCTCGTCGTTGCTGATAACGCAGGAGTTAGAGGCCTCGGAACCGGATGCGGGGATGGTCACCACGCAGGCGACGTCGATGCGGTCGGCGGGAACGGCGCGCTTGCGGAAGAAGTCCCATACGTCGCCGTCGTATACCGCCCCAGTGCGATGGCCTTCGCGCAGTCCATGACGGAGCCGCCGCCCACGGGCAGGATGATGTCGGCGTCGTTTGCCCGTGCGAGCTCGACGCCTTCTCGTGCCAAGCCTATTTCGGGGTTTGGACGCACCCCTCCAAGCCCGATGTGCTCCACGCCCGCGGCATCGAGCGATGCCCTCACGCGGACGAGCGTTCCGCAGCGAACTGCGGAACCCCTGCCGTAGACAATGAGCGCTCAGCGGTAGCCGGAGGCGGACAGAGTCCCCCAACCTTGTCGGTCGCTTTTCGCCCAAAGACAAAGCGGGTGGGGGAGTAGAAGGAGAAATCGTTCATGGAGCTCCAATCTGGCGTTTCGCCCTACATGCGCGGAGGAGTTTTTCGGGCGCATCGCCTGCGTTCGCGTCGCAATCTCGGCGGCGCGGTGCGGTCCGTGGATTCCATCGTATCGCCCGCGGCACCCCTTACCGACGATTGAGGCGAGTCTGCATTTCGCGGCGCGACGTCCACCTGGCGGACGATATCCGTTCGCGACACGTGGCCGTCCCGGTCGCAATAGCGTATGCGCACCGGGTTGCCGAGATGGGCCTGCGACCCCTTCTCCTGATGCGAGCGCGCGAGACGGGCGAGCAGCGGCGCGAGCACCTGCTCGACCGTCTCCTCCCGATACCACGCCGCCACGGGCAACCCGTTCACGTCAAACCCGTACGTTCGCCATGCCATTCGCCTCGCCGCCTTCGCCGAACGAAACCGCGTATCCAGACCGCCGGTCCCCCACCCAGCACTTCGACGAGCCTTCGCGCTCACTTCTGCGGTCGGGATGCGCCCGCGAGGCGCTCGGCAGGCAGCGCCATTTCCGCTCGCTGTGTCGAGCGCGAGTGTCGAGAAGTCGCCATATGCCACTCAGATGTAGCATGGAGTGCCGAAGCGCACGCGCCCGTGACGAAACACTGGCGCCAACCCGTTCCGCGCACCACCCCGCCCGTAAGGTGTGTGGCGAAAGGAGGACCAGCCGCATGAACATCCCCGAGACACAGAGCCTACCTCGATCGCATTCCGCACGAGCTTCTCTGACATTTCCGCCCATTACCACGTGGAGGTCCCCGTCGCGGAGATCGCCTACGCATACGACTACATCAATTCCCGGCATGCCCCGCGCAGGCAGGCCACGCTGAACGACGGGTCCGCGGCCCGGCAGGACGAATGACGCGCTTCGGCACAGGCCATGCCGAAACGCGTCACGCAAGCAAAGGAAGGAAGCCAACATCACATGAGCATCATCGCAGCACGCATCGACAACCGCCTGCTACACGGCATAGTGGCAACCCAGTGGGTACCCGAGTTCCGTCCGCAGCGTCTCATGGTCATCGATGACATCGTCGCCAACGACCCGACCAAGAAGGCCGCCATGCGGATGGCAAAGCCCTCGGGAGTCGCCCTCTCCATTATCAACAAGGAGACGGCTCTCACGAACTATCGGGCGGGCAAGTACGACGACCACACGGTCTTCATCGTGGCGCGAGACCCCCAGACCATCCTCGACGTCATACAGACGGGCCAGGTTGTTCCCACACTCGTGGTCGGAGGCACAGTCTTTCCCGAAGAGGGGTCAGACGCCGTCCAGGTGAGCAGTCGCGCCTACGTCACCAAAGACGAGCTGCCCGCATATCGAGCGATTGCTGGCACCGGCTGCGACATCACCGTTCGCTATGTGCCGGCCGACAAGCCCGTAGAGCTCTCCAGCATCATCACGCTTTAGCAAGGGAGTGAACTTATGACACCATCCATCATCCAGATAGCCGTCGTTACACTCATCGCCTTCATCTACGGAGCCGAGAAGAACGCGGGACAAATTCTCACGAACATGTCCGTCACGCCAGCATGGTTCGTCGGACTTGCGCTCGGCGACCCCGTAACCGGCCTCGCCGTCGGCGCCATCGTCCAACTCATGAGCCTGGGCGTGGCGGCCATGGGAGGAGCCTCCGTCCCCGACTATCCCACTGCCGCCATCATTGGCGCCGTCGTTGCCATCACCTCGGGTCAGGAGGCGAGCGTCGGCGTTGCCGCCGGAATCGCAGTCGGCATGCTCGGCCTTCAGCTCGACGTCATCGCCAAGACGGCAAACGGCTTCCTCGGGCGTACCTCGCAGCGCTTTGCCGAAGAGGGCAAGTACTCGCAGATGAAGAGCGTACTTTTCCTCGGTCCGGTCTTCTATGGCCTTACGGCGGCCATCCCCACGTTTGCCGTACTGCTCTTTGGCGCCGATGCCGTCAACGCTTTCCTCTCCGTCATGCCCTCCTGGTTCACGACCGGCCTCTCCATCGCCGCCGGTATCCTCCCCGTCGTCGGCCTTGCGATGCTTCTGTCCTTCATGCCAATGAAGAAATTCATCGCCTACGCCATCGTTGGCTTTGTTCTGGCCGCCTACCTGCAGATAAGCATTCTCCCCATTGCCCTGCTCGGTGCCGCCGCGGCCATCGAGTACTACAAGTCGCACAGCAATCCGTCCGTAAACGCCCTCGACGCTGGAGGTCTGGAAGATGAGTAACGAAGTTAACGCCACCAAGGCAAACGAAGCGCCAACCCGCCTGGCAGACGGAACGTACCAGCCAGTCCTCACCGTTTCCGATCTCGACCGTTGCGGCCGCCGCTGGATGCTCGGCGCGTCCATCTATAACTATGAGTCCCAGTGTGCCCCGGCGGTCATGTTCGCAACCGAACCCGCCCTGCGCAAGATCTATGCAGGAGACGAGGAGGGCTACCGCAGGTCACTTCTGAGCACCTATCGCTATTACAATGCGACTCCCCAGGTAAGCGGCCTGCTCCTCGGCGCCGGCCTAGCCTTGGAGGACAAGGGGCACAATGACGCCATCGACGCGGTCCAAGACCTTAAGATTGGCCTCATGGGCTCCCTCTCAGGAGTCGGCGATACGATCTTCGCCATCCTCATTCCCACCATCTTCGGCTCCATCGCCGCCTACATGGGACAGGCGGGAAACCCCGTCGGCGTGCTTCTCTGGCTCGCCGTCGCCATCGCCATCTTCGTATGGAAGCTCTTTGACTGGCGCATAGGCTATAAGTTCGGCGACAAGCTCTTCACGACCCTTGCCGAGAAGATGTCCGTTTTCACCGAGTCGACGTCGGCACTTGGCATGATGGTCGTCGGTGCGCTCATCCCCACCGTCATCAAGGTCTCGTGTGGTCTCACGTTCACCATGGGTGACGTCACGCTCGACGTCCAGACGGGCATCCTCGACCAAATCATGGTCGGCATGCTGCCCGTAATAGCCACAGCCATCGTCTACGCCCTCGTCAAGCGCAAGGTCAGCATCAACAAGATTGTCCTCGGCATCCTCATCATCTCGTGGGTGTGCGCGGCTTTCGGCATTCTTGCTGCCTAGCCTAGGGCTAGACCAACCCACAAAGGACGCATTATGAGGCACATCATCATTGCATCGCACTACGGCCTGGCAGCCGGACTCGGAGACACGCTCAAGGCCATCATAGGACCGGGGCACGACATCAGGGTTGTCTGCGCGTTTACAGACGAAACCCCGCTCGAGGAGAAGCTCGCCAGCGCATTCGAGGGCATCGCCGAAGATGACGAGACCCTCGTTCTCACCGACATCCTTCAGGGCAGCGTAAACCAGCTCGTAGCCTGCTCGGCTCCGCGAGGCGCGTTCATAGTGACCGGCGTAAACCTTCCCGTGGCCCTCGAGCTCTCGCTCCACGCCGGACAGCTTACTCCCGATGTGGTGAGGCATGTCGTCACCCAAGCCAAAGAGCAGCTCGTCTACCTCGGAGATCTTACTCCGGACGTTGACGAAGAAGACGAATAGGAAAGACGCGACAGTAAGGAGGACGAGACATGCGCAAAGTCCCGACCAATAACCAGCACCTGTTCTACCAACCGAAGGACGTGTGGGTGGGAGACGTCATGCCCTTCGGCAAGGACGGCACGTTCTATCTATACCACCAGCGTGACACGCGCGACCCCGCTCCGCTTGCCGAAGGACAGCCCTTTGGGTGGTCGCTCGCGACCACCCAGGACTTCGTGACGTACCAGGAACACGGAACGGCGATCCCCCACGGCGGAGAAGACGACCAAGACCAGTTCATCTACGCCGGAACCGTTTACGAGGCAAAAGGGGAGGTACGCGCTTTCTATACCGGGTTCAACCGCAACTACCTGCGAGAAGGCAAAACGTCCCAGGTGCTCATGCAGGCGAAGGCCTGCTCGGATGATTATGCGACGTGGAAAAAGACGGGCGTTGCAGTAGAGCTCACGCCTCAGCCAGGATACGATGGGCGCAACTGGCGCGACCCTTTCGTAATATGGGATGACGACCGGAAGGAATACCTCCTCGTACTGGGCACGCGTAAGGGAGACGACCCCTCCAAAACCCTCCAAACTGGCAGGCTCGTTCACTTTACGTCGAAGGACCTCGAGCACTGGCAGTTCAAGGGCGACTTCTGGGCCCCCGGCCTCTACACCATGTTCGAAATGCCAGACATTTTTAAAATTGGCGATTGGTGGTACCTGGTCTACTCTGAGTACAGCGACGAGAACAAGATCGTCTACCGCATGAGCCGCGATCTCTACGGTCCGTGGGAGAAGCCGAGAGATGACGCCTTCGACGGGAGGGCGTATTACGCCGGACGGACCGCCTTCGACGGATCGCGCAGGATTCTGTCCGGCTGGGTCCCCACGCGCGAGAACGACGATGACCGGGCCAACTGGCTTTGGGGTGGCTCGTTTATGCCCCATGAGGTGTACCAGCGCCCCAATGGCACCCTCGGCGTTCGCCCTCCCCAAAGCATAAAGGATGCGTTCGAGTGCCCTGATGCCGTCCCGGATATCGAGCTTCGCGGAGACCACGAACGAACGGAGTGCGTAATCACCGAAAACGCAGGCGAGATCTTCTGCTTCGAGGCAGACGTGACGTTCAGGGACGCTTGCGACTTCTCAATTCGAGCCTACAAGAATCTCGAGACCGACGAGTCGTACGAATACCGCTTCGACCTCGACGCGAATCGGCTCTCGTTCGACAAGAGCCCCTGTTACAAGTGGTTCCGCGTAATGGATAAGGGGCTTTGGAGGCCAGTCTGGCTCGAGTCCGGGCGTTCTTACCACCTGCAGCTCATCGTTGACGACAACATCCTCGTCCTCTACCTCGACGGTACCGCACTCACGACACGCGTCTGCGAGAAGTTCGGCCACTCGCTTGCTGTTACGGTAACGAATGGCGAACTCAAACTGTCCAACATAGCCTTGGCGAAGGGGCTGCGCGAACAGGAAAAGTAAGCCAGTGAACCTCGTCGCCACAGCGACTCCCCCAGCAAAACACGCGAACAACGGGTCCGGCCGCATTCCGGCGACCGGACTCGTCCTGTGCCCTGATGGCACATGGCCCCGGGCTGCCGACAGCGAGGCGGCCTTAGGGGCCTCGCCTACAGATTCCTGAGTGCGTCGACGAGGGAGACCTTGCCCGCGGTGACCTCGTCGGCCTGCTTGATGACCTTTGCGGGCACGACGGCCACCACAGCGCCGGCGGCAGAGCCGATTCGAGCGATGTGGTCAGAGACGGAGCGAACGGCGAGCCGCTTGCCGACAGGGAGGCAGTCAAAGGTGGCAAAGCGCACTCCTACGGTTGGGATACGCCCGTGAGGCGCTCGGCGGACAGCGCTGTTGCCGCTCGCTGTGTCGAGCGCAGGTGTCGAGAAGTTGCCATATGTCACTACAGATGTATCATGGAGTGCCGAAGTTCACGTGCCCGTGACAAAACGCGGGCGCCAACCCGTCCCGAGCACCACCCCGCCCGTAAGGTGTAGGACGAAAGGAGGACCAGCCGCATGAACATCCCCGAGACACAGAAAGACCTGCTTGCCTACCTCGATCGCATCACGCGCGAGCTTGGCAGCACGCGGGGCGGGCGCATCCAGAACCGTCTCGACCACTTCACCACGGCATCTATAACCGACTCGCTCGCCATCTCGCGCAGCCTGGCAAGTCAGCATCTCAACGAGCTCGTGCGCGCTGGCCTCGTGGTGAAAGCAGGGGCACGACCGGTGTGCTACTTCCACCGCCGCTCCCTCGAACGCTTCTTCCAGTCTCGCATTGAGCGTAGCACCTACCCTTCGGTCGAGCAGCTCTTCGCCACGCTCGGAAACGGCGAGCGACTCGACTTCGACCGCGCAATCGGTCACGAGCTGAGCCTTGCGCCCTGCATCAGCCAGCTCTGCGCCGCGCTCAAGTACCCGCCAGCTGGCCTGCCCATCCTGCTCTGTGGCGCCTCGGGAACCGGCAAGGGTCTACTCGCCGAACTTGCCCTCGAATACGGCAAGAACGTCGGCGTCCTGCAGCAGGAAGCCCAGCTTGTGAGCATCGACTGCTCGCATTACGCAGGCGATGCCCGCGCGCTCACTCACGACCTGTGCGCAGATGGCGGGCCTGCAGATCGGGCGAGCGGCGGCATCGTTTATCTCAAGGACGTCGACGCCCTCTCACCCGCTGCCCAGGACGCGCTCTTGGAGTGGGCCTCCGCACAGGCGGGCGCCATTGTGCCAGCCCCTGCTGTGCGCCTTATCTTTGCCACCTCAAACGAGGCAGACAGTACCGAGTGCCGCAGCCTCACGCGTCGCATCCCCATGTCCGCCCAGGTGCCGTCTCTGCGCGAGCGCACCCAGGAGGAGCGTGAGGAACTGACTCTCCACTTCCTCAAGGAGGAGGGCCGACGCATAGGACGCGACATCCTCATAAGTCGCGGAGCCTTCCGAGCCCTCGCCGGCACCAACTTCGAGGAGAACGTACGCGGCCTGCGCGACTGCATCACCAACTGTTGCGCCGAGGCCTATCTAGACACGAAGGGTGACAGCCTGGAGATTCGCACCTACCAGCTTCCCTCCGCAATCCTTGCCGGCTCCGCACTCGAGCGCAGCGAGAACGACATGCAGCTCATCGACACCACCCGGAGCATCCAAAGCCAGGCGGACGACCGCGCACGGCATGTACTCGACGCCATGCTGGAGCCATACGAGAGCTATCGCGAAGGCACGCTTGATGGGGGCGCGTGCAGCGCTCAGCTGGTGGAGCGAGCCCGCGACCTCGAGGACTACCTGGCGTTCGGGCAAAACCCGGGCCGCTCGAAGTCCGACGCATACGAGCAGATCGCCGACAGCGTCGTCACTTCCGTGAACGAACTCTACTCGATCGATTTGTCCCGAAAGAGCTCGCATCTAATCGCCCAGGGCATCTGCCTCCAGCTGTGGCCGCCCGCAAGCCTCTCGCGTTGGAAGAGCTCCCATGCAAGCGAGCTTTCCGGCATGCGCGGCGTCGTGGCCCAGCGCAACCGCTTTGCCGTTACTGTCTGCGCCTGCATCGCTGATGAACTCAAGGCCACGCTCGGCATCGCACTCGACGATCTCACGTGTCTGCTCGTCCTTGCGCATGCGGCACTCGCACTCGACCCGTCTAAGCGTCGTCGGAGCGTCGGTATCGTCCTCAGTCATGGCTACTCGACCGCCACGAGCATCGCCGACGCCGCCAATCGGATTCTTGACACGAGGGTCTTCGAGGCCATCGACATGCCCTACGACCAGAAGGTTACGGACGTCGCTGTTCCTCTTCAGCAAATCATCGACCGCTTCTCCTACGCAGACGAGGTCGTCATCCTCGTGGACATGGGATCGCTCCAGGATATTTATAAGAGTATGGAATCCACCTCCGGCATGACGCTCGGCATCATCAACAACGCCTCTACCGGCCTTGCGGTGGAGGTTGGCGCCGGACTTATCGCGGGTCGCTCCGTGCGAGAGGTTCTCGACGATGCTGCGGCAGCTTGCACCTGTAATTATCACATCGTGGCGCGCAACGCCCGACCGGACGCGATTGTCTTCTGCTCCGAAGGCGGACTTGACGCAGCTGCGCGGATCCGCGATCTCGTGGCGCAGAGCCTGCCTGGCGAGTCCCCCGCGCGGCTTGTCGCCGTTGACTGGCGGCAGCTCGCCAATAACGGATCTGAGGATGCCGCCTTCTCCCAGTACAACGTGCGCTCGGTCATCGGCACGGACAATCCGCACGCCGACGGAGTCCCGTTCATTTCGCTCGAGGAACTCATCGCCGGCGAAGGAACGGCCCAGATAGACCGCGCCTTCGCACGCTTGCTCGACGCTGACAGCTTGCGCACGTTCCACCAGAATCTCGTCAAGAACATGACCCTCAGGAACGTGGTCGAGTCCATCACAATCCTTAACCCCAACAAGCTCTTCGGCGAAATCGAGAGTGCCGCAGAGCGGCTCCAGCAGCTCACCGGAGACGTGATTGGCGCTCGTGTGAGCATGGGGCTCTACGTGCACCTGTGTTGTCTCGTGGAGCGCCTCGTGACCAGAAGCCCCATCGAGAACTACGCAGACGAGCAGCGCTTCGCCAATGAACACAACGATTTCGTCGAGGCATTCCGCACGAGCTTCTCTGACATTTCCGCCCATTACCACGTGGAGGTCCCCGTCGCGGAGATCGCCTACGCATACGACTACATCAATTCCCGGCATGCCCCGCGCAGGCAGGCCACGCCGAACGATGGGCCCGCGGCTCAGCAGGACGAGTGACGCGTCTCGCAAGCAAAGGAAGGAAGCCAACATCACACGAGCATCATCGATCGCTGCGTGCAAGGCGGCGGGCCTCACCGTGTTCGCCAAGCGCGAGGAGCGTTTTGGTTTTTCGCAAGCAAATGCGGACGAAATCAGCGACCAGATTCCCGATCCGCTCAAACATGCAGGGCCCCTATGTGTTTAACCTCATTTTTCCGTGTGCGGTAGAATGGAGTCGTTGAGATCGCGAACGCCTTAAAGGGAGAGTTTTTGTGGATGCGCATCTGGATGGGGGCTCTTCCGCCCCGCTGTATCAACAGGTGCTCGATTTGCTTAAGAGCGATATCGAACAGGGGACATATCCCGTTGACTCGCAGATTCCAACGGAACTTGAGCTTTCTAAGATGTACGGCGTGGGAAGGGTCACGGTTCGCCGCGCAATAGAGGAGCTTGTGGGCGAGGGGTATCTCACCAAGCGGCAGGGGCGTGGTACGTTTGTGACCGCGACAAAGATAATTCGCAAGGTGCATCAGAAGGACGATGTTCAGAGTTTTACCCAAGCATGCGCTGAAAACGGCATGAAGGCGGGCGCTCGCGTCGTTGCCCGCAAGACCGTTGCCGCCGATCGCGACCTCGCTTCTTTCTTTGGCTTGGATGAAGGCTCTGACCTCATCTTGGTCTCACGCGTGCGTACCGCAGACGGCGTGCCGGTCCTGTTCGAGAACAACTACTATCCTGTCGATGGATTCGAATTTCTCAAAGATATCGGTCTCTCCAATTGTTCGATATTCGAGGCCGTGGGGGAGCGTACGGGTAGGTATCCCTGCTCGTCCGATCCCTGCAGGCTGGAGATCGCCCGTGCGGGAATTGATGCCGCCCGCGAGCTCAAGGTCCCAGTAGGGGAGCCGCTGTTCTTCATGAACGCGGGCTTTCTCGATTCCAACGGAGAGCGCTTCTGCTATGGCAGACAGTACTACGTGGGTTCGCGCTACAGCTTCGATATCTAGCGGCTCTGTCTCACACAGCGCTGTTCTCGTATTGCCGCGGCAGGTCCGTTTAGCGCGTAAAAGTTACCACTTATAGAACAACCTAATATGTTTCTTGACCGACGCCTTCATGCAGGTTATACATAGAACAACCTAAGATGTTTGCCTATACGTGAAGGATTTTTGGCAAGCATCGTTGCTCTGGCAGGAGGTTAAGAATGTCGGATGCCAAACAGGAGAAGCCCAAGCGCAGATTCCATCTCCAGCTTCCCCATGTGTACACCATCGCGTTCATGCTGATCGTGTTCTTCGCGGTGCTCACATGGATCGTCCCATCGGGTCAGTTCGACCGCCAGACCATTCAGACGGCCGCGGGCGAGCGAGAAGTCGCCGTAGCCGGAACGTACCAAGAGGTCGACAAGGTCTACACCGATTCGGAGACGGGGGAGACCGTCGATCTGCGACAGGGCATCGATGCCGTCCTGCAGGCTCCCGCCAAGGGCATTCAGGCTGCGGCCGATGTCGTCGCGTTCGTCCTGCTGATCGGCGGATCGTTCGCCATCGTCACCAAGACCAACGCCCTAAACGCCGGCATGAGCCGCGTGATCAAGAAGCTGAAGAACAAGGACATCTTGATCATCCCCATCTCCATGATCCTGCTCTCGATCTGCGGCACCACGTTCGGCATGTCCGAGGAGGCGCTGCCGTTCTACGCGATCTTCATCCCCATCATGCTGAGCATCGGGTATGACTCCATGACCGCGTTCATCATCTGCTTCCTCGGCCCCAACCTTGGTTACTGCGCATCCACTATTGATCCTTTCAACGTGCTGATCGCCCAGGGCGTTATCGGCATCGAGGGAAATCCCCAGCTTTGGCTCCGCGCCATCCTGTGGGTCATCTTCACCGCCGCGGGCATTTTCTGGGCCATGCGCTACGCGCGCCGCGTCAAGCTCGATCCCAAGTCCTCCATCACCTATGAGGACGATAAGCAGAAGCGCATCGAGTTCTCTGTCACCGATGCTTCTATCGAAGAGGAGTTCACGCTTCGCCACAAGCTCGTCCTCATTGATTTCGCGGTCGGCATGGGCGTTATCGTGTGGGGCCTCGTTACCCAGGGCTGGTATATGGACGAGATCTCCATGGTGTTCCTGGCCATGGGCCTTCTTGCCGGCATACTCGGCGGCCTGGACGAGAAGACCATTGCGGAGGAGTTCGTCCGCGAATCGCCGACTTCGCCTACGCAGCCTGCATCATCGGCATCGCCCGCGGCATCCTGGTCGTCGCAGAGGGCGGAATGATCATCGACTCTATTCTTAACTGGCTCGTCGGACTCCTTGCGGGCGCTCCGTCCTTCATCTATACCACCTTCATGTACATCGTCCTCGGCCTGCTTTCGCTGCTGGTTCCTTCCAGCTCCGGCCTCGCTGCACTCACCATGCCCGTCATGGGCCCGCTGACCGAGCTTATGGGCCTCAATCCCGAGGCTGCCGTCACCGCTCTGCAGTTCGCGAACCAGACCGTCAACACCATCAGCCCCGTTGCGGGCATGACCGTCGCGGGTCTTGCCGTGGCGAAGATCTCCTTCGGGCAATGGTGGAAGACCATCTGGAAGTTCTTTATCTTCATGGTTCTGTTCGGATTGGTCGCGACTGTGATTTCCGGCCTACTGCCGATGTAGGAGGTGCCCAGCATGGATTTAAGCGCTTCCACACCCCGTCTGCGTCGCGAGCAGGTCGCCGGCATGAACATTCACTACATCATGTGGTCGCTCGATTACTTCCTTGATGCTCAGCAGCGCCTTGGCTTCAAAACCATCGAGCTTTGGGCGGCCGAGCCGCACGTGACGCTGGACCACACGGGGTATTTCGAGGCCGACGAGCTTCGCCGCAAGATCGAGTCCCGCGGACTCTCCGTGAGCTCCCTGTGTCCGGAGAACGTGGTGTATCCGTGGCAGTACGCTGCCAGAAAGCCCCTCCACGCGCAGCGGAGCCTCGCTTACTTTAAGCACGGCATCGAGCTCGCCGAGGTGCTCGGCGCCCCGTATATGTCCATCAACTCCGGTTGGGGCGATTGGGACGAGGACCGCGAGGAGGCTTGGAAGCGCTCTGCCGAGCACTTGGCGATTCTTGCGGACTATGCCGGCGAGCACGGCGTGACCCTCTGCATGGAGAGCCTGAGGCCGGAAGAGAGCAACTTGGTGGTTACACTCGCGGACGTCAGGCGCATGCTTGACCAAGTAGCCAGCCCGCACCTTACTCCAATGGTGGACACTACCGCTATGGGAGTCGCCGGCGAGAGCCTTGAAGAGTGGTTTGCCGAGTTTGGCGATGGTGCCATAAGGAACATGCGCTTCATTGATGGCGACCCATATGGCCATCTGGTTTGGGGCGATGGAAAGCACAGTATGGACGATTTCGTACGCGTCCTCAACGCGCATGGGTTCGAGGGCTATCTTGGCCAGGAGATCACCGATGGAAGGTATTTCGATGATCCCGCAGCAGCGGACCGGCACAACATGGACGCCTTCGAGAGGTATTTTGTCGACTAGCGCGTAGCTCCCATTCGCGTGGGGAAGTCAACACGCTTGACGAGAAGACTCGCAGTAAACGTTGGCGGATTCGTCCGCCGTATCGAAAGGAAGAATAACAATGAACGCACATGATCTTATCGCCGACGCAATCGCTGAAAAGGACGGTTTCGATAGCGTCTTCTGGGTTGCCTGCGGCGGCTCCCTCATCGACCTGCTGCCCGCCCACGAGCTGCTCAAGCGCGAGGCGACTACGTTTGCCAGCGAGGCGTATACCGCCCGCGAGTTCGATATCATGCGTCCCAAGCGCCTGGGCGAAAAGTCCCTTGTCATCGCTTGCAGCCACTCCGGCAACACCCCCGAGGTAATCGATGCGTGCTCGATCGCCAAGGCGGCGGGCGCGACCGTTATCGTGCAGACGGACAACGCGGGTTCCGGCATCGATAACGGTGAGTGGACGTGCTGGGTATATCCGTGGGGCGAGGGAGTTCCGCAGGCGGAGGTGCCCGCCGGCATCTCTTTGGCTCTCGCTTCCGAGCTCCTGGATCAGCAGGAAGGTTATGCCGACCTTGCCGACATGTACGAAGGCATCGCCAAGATGGACCAGATCCTGCCTGCAGCTCGCGAGAAGGTCAACGCCGAACTCTGCGACCGTTTTGCCGCCCTGTGCCAGGACCACAAGTTCCTGTATATCTTGGGGTCCGGTCCCGTGTTTAGCCAGGCCTATGGCTTCGCTATCTGCTCGCTTATGGAGATGCAGTGGCAGAGCTGCGCCTATATCCACTCCGGCGAGTACTTCCACGGCCCCTTCGAGGTGACCGAGCCCGGAGTCTTCTACTTCCTGCAGATGTCTTCTAGTGAGTGCCGAGCCATGGATGAGCGCGCCCTCGCATTCCTCGAGACCCATACCGACACTCTTATGGTGCTCGACGCCATGGAGTACGGCATGGACCAAGTACCGGCGAGCGTTCGCGCGTTCCTTGATCCAATCCTGTTCTACGCGATGAACTGTGAGCTGCGCTCCGCTCGCGGCAAGGTGTTCGACCATCACCCGGACGTGCGTCGTTACATGGGCATCGAGAAGTACTAGCGATTTTAAAACGGGGCGCGAGGCGCGTTGAGACGTGCGAATCCCTCGCGCCCCGTCTGCTCGCCGTAACCACGGCGGTTTACCTGAATGGAGATAACCATGGCAGCCTATCCTATAAGCGTGCTTGGCTTTGGAGACAACGTTGTCGATAAGTACGAGCACATCAAGACCATGTATCCCGGCGGCAATGCAGTTAACTTCGCCGTCTTCGCCAAGAAGCTCGGCGTCGATCGCAGCGCCTACATGGGAATCTTCGGATCAGATGAGGAGGCCGAGCACGTTATAGCATCGCTCGAGGACGAGGGCGTCGAGCTTCTTCGCTGCCAGCAGGTCCTGGGCGTCAACGGCGCCGCTCGCGTGACCGTTGACGAGACCGGGGACCGTATCTTCCTGGGCTCCAATGAAGGCGGCATACGTGGCGACATGCGCTACGTGATAGACCGCTTCGCCGCCGAGTACGTCAGCGGCTTCGATTTGGTGCACAGCGGCAACTACTGCTTCACCGAGCGCGAGCTCCCCAAGATCAAGGCTGCCGGCGTGCCTATCAGCTTCGACTTCTCCGATGACTCCACCGACGAGCACTTCGGGCAGATTGCGCCATTTGTGACGTACGCCTTTATGTCCATGGGCGACGCTTCCCTGGAGGATATCAAGGCGAAGCTCGAGTGGGTGAAGGCCCTTGGCCCTCAAATCGTATGCGCATCGCGCGGGAGCAAGGGCTCCGTCGCCTATGACGGCGAAAACTTCTACGAGCAGGGCATCAAGCCCGTGGCGCCCGAGGAGCTCAAAGACGCTATGGCGGCCGGCGATTCACTGCTGACGGCGTTTTTGGTCACCTATCTTTCCAAGAAGAAGGCCGGCGAGTGCGGCGAGGCCGCGATTCGCGAGAGCTTGGACTTCGCTGCCGGTTTTGCGGCGGAGACCTGCAAGATCGAGGGCAGTTGGGGCCACCCGCTGGTCTACGAGAACTAGTTTTTTGTCGTGGCGGGGTGTCTTGGGGCGCCCCGCATTGCGTTAGGAGTCAAGATGTCCGTTCGTGCCTGCGCGGCAGGATTTTGCTGCGCCGATGTCTACCAGAATCTGGATCCCCTGGGTTGCATCCAAGGGGGCCTCTCAGGAGCGCTTCGAGGGGTGCTTCTTGAGTATATGAAGGCAAAAGGGATATGCAATCTTCATATACGGCCTTCTTTTAGAGGGCGTTGTCCTTACTCTTTCATCTCCTTGCCTATGGACATTTTGTCCATAGGCAAGAGTCCATGGTCGAGATCATGGTGAAGTTCTGCGGCCAGTAATTACTGCATTACATATTCTGTTGTCACCTGGGAGGCTCGCTTTTGCGGGCCTCTTTGCGTTGCTAAGGGGCCATGGTCTGTCGATAAATAAAGCGCCCGCTTGCGGGGGAGCAAGCGGGCGCCGTTGAGCGAATATGTTTGCGGCCCTAGCCGCTGCGGGTGATGGGTCCTCGACTAGTTAGTCGTGCCGGAATCGTCGCCCGAATCGGAGCCAGAAAGCGAAACCGTCAACGTGATCGTGCTGTCGGTGGACTGCTTGCCAGTGGGGGAGACGCCCGTCACGGTGGCGTTTTCGTTGCCACTCACGGGGTTGCCGTTCTGATCGCAGAATGCGATGTTGTAGAATCCGGCGTTGTTGAGCGCGGTGACGGCGGCGGAGATGCTCTTGCCGTACAGGTTGCCCGGAACGCTGGCCTTGCCGGACTTTTTGGCGATGACGACGGTGATCGTGGCGCCGGGCTTCTGCTTGCCGCTGGGGTTCCAGCTAATGACGGTGCCCTCGGTGACGGAATCGTTCTCCTGGTAGCTCACGTTGACGCCAAAACCGGCCATGTCGAGAGCGTTGCGTGCCTGGGCCTCGGTCATGTCGGTCAGATCGGGGACGGAGGTGGTGTCAGGACCGCTGGAGACCTTATACGAGATGGTCGTGCCCTTCTCGACTTCCTTGCCGGCATCAGTGCCCTGCTCAAAGACCTGGCCTTCGTCGGCCTCGTTGGCCTCCTCGGTTGCGTTGCCCTTCAGGCCCACGCTTGCCAGCGCGGCCTCGGCCTGGTCCTTGGTTAGGCCGACGAGCTGCGGAACCTCAACTTTCTCGGAGGGCTTGGGGCCCTTGGAGATCACCAGGTTCACCTTGGTGCCCTTGGGCTTCTTAGTGTTGCCGTTGGGGGTCTGCTCGGCAACCTTGCCCTCGTCGACATCGTCGTTATAGCTCTGGTCGACAGTTCCGACCTCAAGGCCGGCCTCCTTGATCAGCTCGATAGCGGTCTGCTGGTCCTTGTTAAGCACATCGGGCACCGTAACCTGCTCGCCCCCAAAGAGCCCGGTGGCGAAGGCCACCACAACGCCAACCACGGCGATTGCGGCGACTACGGCGGCGATAATCTTGTTCTTGTTGGACTTGGGCTGATCGACCTCGTAGGAACCGGTGGAACCCGAGACGGCGCTGCGGGGGTTGGTCTGTCCGCTTACGCCCGATACGGGGCGAACCATAGCGCGCGTGGAGTCAGACAGCTCACGGGTCTTGGTGGCGCCCAGCTCACCGGGGGCACCGATGATGCGCGTGGGCTCCGAGACGTTGACGGCACGGCCCGACAGGTAGCTGTTGAGCACCTGACGCAGCTCGTCGGCGGTCTGGAAGCGGTTTGCCGGGTCCTTCTCCATGCACTTGAGGATGATGCGCTCAAGGTCGGCGTCGACACCGGAGTTGATCTGGCTCGGCGGAATTGGCAGCTCGTTGACCTGCTTGAGTGCGACCGAGATAGCGTCGTCACCGTCAAAGGGAACGCGGCCGGTGGCGCACTCGTACATCACGACGCCCAGCGAGTAGATATCCGAGGTGGGGCCGAGGTCCTGACCGCGGGTCTGCTCGGGGCTGACGTAGTGGGCGGTTCCCAGCACGTTGTTGTCTTGCGTGAGGTGGCTGTTCTTGGCACGCGCGATGCCAAAGTCCATCACCTTGATGTTGCCGTCGGGCAGCACCATGATGTTCTGCGGCTTAATGTCGCGGTGGATGATCTCGTGCTTGTGGGCGACCGAAAGCGCGGAGCTGATCTGCGAGCCGATCTGGGCGACCTTCTTGGGGTCGAGGGCGCCGTGGCTCTTGATGCCGCTCTTAAGGTCGGTACCGCGCAGGTACTCCATGACGATGTAATAGGTGTCGCCGTCCTTGCCCCAGTCGTAGACGCCCACGATATAGGGGGAGGACAGGCCGGCAGCTGCCTGGGCCTCCTGCTTAAAGCGGGCGGCGAAGGTGGCGTCGCCGGCATACTGCGGCAGCATGATCTTGACGGCAACCGTGCGGTCGAGGACCTGATCCTGTGCACGGAAGACGGTCGCCATGCCGCCCGTTCCCACCTTATCCTTGAGGAGGTATCTTCCCCCGAGGACCCTCTGTTCCATTCCTGCTCCTAACATAACTATTCGCTCAACGATGTGTGTAGTACCAAATGTGTGGCCGCTGGGGCCGTGTGGCGCGTTGTCACTAGCTCATCGGCCGCGGTGTGCCCCAAGTATCCGCTTTGATCATGGGCATCACGCTCCCTGTGCGGCGAGCGCCGCGGTCAGGACGATGCCGGCAATCTTGGCCGCCTCGACGTCGTGTTTGTCGTAATCCTCCAAGGCCACCGAGATGGCAACCGTGGGTGAATCGTAAGGTGCAAAGCCAACAAACATAGAGTTGACGTTGGTGCCGCCGGTCTCGGCCGAACCGGTCTTGCCGGCAACCTTGACGCCCGGAATCTGGGCATCGGTGCCGGTACCGGACTGCACGACGGCGAGCATGGCCTGCTTAACCTGGTCGGCCGTGGCAGAGCTGACAGCCTGGCCCAGCGAGCGGGACTGTGTGGTCTTAACCACGGTTCCGTCCGGGGCGAGTATCTGGGACACAAAGAACGGGTCCATGACCACGCCGCTGTTGGCGATAGCGGCAGCGATCACGCAATTCTGCATAACGGTGGTCTGCGGGCCAGGCGTGTGGTCCATACCGACGGGCTGGCCGGCGCCTGCCCAAGCGGTCTCCCACTCGGTCATAAGCGACGGGTCGGCCATGATGGAAGCCGCGGTGGTCAGATCCTGACCGAGCTTTTGGCCGTAGCCAAAGGCGTTGGCAAACTGGACGAGCGAGCTGGCACCGACCTCGTTTGCCACCTGGCCAAAGACGACGTTGGACGACACGGCGAAGGCCTGCTGCAGGCTGATGGTGCCGTAGCTCTCGTTGGCATCGTTGGTGACCGGCGCGTTGCCAATGTCCATGGAGCCGGGCGCCTGGTACGTGCTGGTAAGGCTGGCGGTGCCGGTTTCGAGCGCCGCGGAGAGTGTGACGACCTTAAACGTTGAGCCCGGCGTGTACAGCGCGTCCATGGCGCGATTGTACATGGAGCCGTCCTCGCCGCCGCCCGTCTGCAGCAGGGCATCGATGTTGGTGTTGTCGTAGGTGGGCGAGCTCGCGCACGCAAGGACCGCACCGGTGCGCGGATCCATGACCACCACAGCGCCCTTAAAGCCTTTGAGCGCCTGCTCGGCAGCCGTCTGGATACGCGAGTCGATGGTGAGCTTGGCGGTATTGCCCGGCTGGGTCTGCCCCGCGAGCGACGCGATGGCGTTGTTCCAGCTGGAGTAATCCTTGGAGCCGGTGAGCGTATCGTTCATGACGCTCTCGATGCCGGCGGTGCCGTATTGCTGGCTCACGTAGCCCACCACGTGCGCGGCCATGTTGCCGTTGGGGTAGGAGCGGGCGTAGGTGCCGTCCTCCTGCTGCAGCGACTCGGCTAGTGTCACGCCGTCGGACGTGATGATGGAGCCACGCTGGATGTACTTGGAGCGGGCGATGGTGTGGTTGTTGGTCGGCATGTCCTGATAGTCTTTCGCCTTGATGACCTGGACATAGGTGAGGTTGCCGATAAGGATGGCGAACAGCGCCGTAAAGGCAAACACGGCACGAGTCAGACGGTTGGCAAGTGCAACGCGGCCGAGCACGCCGGACTCAGGCGTGTCGAGCAGACGACGACGCATGCGAGAACCCGCGGAGTGGTTGCCGTGGCTGTAGGAAGGTGTGCTGGCAAAACGCGTACCGGTCGGGGCAGCGGCGGATGCGACCTGGTCATCGGTGATGGCGGCCATGGTGCCGGTGCCGGTGAGCTCGGCTTCGCGTCCGGTTGCCTCGTCGCCGGCGCGCAGCAGCAGCGCGACGATGATAAAGCTCGCCAGCAGCGAGGAGCCGCCCTGGCTCATAAAGGGTAGGGTGACGCCGGTCAGCGGGATTAGGCGGGTTACGCCGCCAACGATTAAGAATGCCTGGAAGCTGATGGCCGCCGTAAGGCCGGCCGCGCTAAAGGCGGCAAGGTCGGACTTGGCGCGGGCTGCCGTGGTGAGGCCACGCACGGCAAAAAGCATAAACAGGATGAGCACGGCGCCGCCGCCCAAAAGGCCCATTTCCTCGCCGATGGCCGAGAAGATAAAGTCGGACTCGACGACGGGGATGTTGTTTGCCATGCCATTGCCGATGCCGACGCCAACCAGGCCGCCGTCAGCCAGCGAGTAAAGCGACTGTACGATCTGGTAGCCCTGGCCCTGGGCGTCCTTAAACGGATCGACCCAGACCTGAAAGCGCACCTGCACGTGCGACAGGAACTTGTAGGCGCCCACGGCTCCAACGGCCAGCAGCGCAAGGCCGATGATGACGTACGAAAAGCGTCCCGTGGCAACATAGAGCATCAGCAAAAAGATGGTGTAGAACAGGACGGCCGAGCCCAGGTCGCGTTCGAAGACGACGATGAGCAGGCACACGCCCCACACGGCAAACAGCGGCAGCAGCAGGCGGAAGCGCGGAATCTTGAGGCCCAGGATCTTGCGGTTGGAGATGGAGAGCAGCTCGCGGTTCTCGGCCAGATAGCCTGCCAGGAACAGGACGATGAAGACCTTGGCGAACTCGCCGGGCTGGATGGTGAAGCCCGCGATGCGAATCCACAGCTTGGAGCCCGAGATCGTGGTGCCGATAAAGATCGGCAGCATCAGCAGGATGATGCCGATAATGCCAAAGGTGTACTTGTAGCGCATGACCACGTCGAGGTTCTTGACCAGCGCGAGCGTTCCCACCATGAGCGCCACCGAGACAAACAAGATGATGAGCTGCGAGATGGCGAGGTCGGGGGCCAGGCGCGTCACGAATGTGATGCCGATGCCCGAGAGCACAAAGACGATGGGCAGGATGGCGGGGTCGGCGCCGGGCGCCAGGATGCGCACGGCGATATGCGCCGCGGCGAAGGCGGCGAACAGGCCGATCGGCACGGCGAGCGTCTCAAAGGAAATCGTGGCACCCGCGGTGAGCACGTACATCGCATAGAGCAGGATGACGGGGAACGCCGAGGCGATGAGCAAGAGCAGTTCGGTGTTGCGGCGACTCATAAGCGGCACTCCCTTTCTAATTCTTATCGGAGGCTTCGGCCTCGGCTGACTGTTCGGCGGTTTTCTCGGAATCTGATTCGGAGGTCGATCCCTGATTGGTGTTGTCGCGAATCGTTTGCGCGTCGATCACCTGGCGGGTCTGCTCCTCGTCGATCTGGTGGCGGTACTTGGATATCGTGTCCTGCGCATCGTCGACACTTGTTTGCGGAATGCCCGCCTTGAGGCGGTTTTGCGTGTCTTCGGGCAGGTCGGACAGCTTAATGCTGGTTTCGCTCTCGAGCCAGTGGAGCTTGAGTCCGAGCGGCTTGCCGGGCAGGCCGCGCCAGACGGCGACATTGCCCTGGTAGGTACCCAGGTAGTATGAGCCGGTGACACCCGTGTAGGCCCAGATGCCAGCTGCCAGCACAAAGACGAGGGCCAGGATGGCGGCGATAGTAATGTTGCGGCGACGCACGCGTTGCGCCTCGCGCATAACGCCATCGTCAACCAGGTCAACGACTACTACGGTCACGTTGTCGTGGCCGCCGGCGGCAAGCGCCGCGTCCACTAGGTTGTCGACGCAGATTTGCGCGGTTGAGGACTGCGTGGCGATGTTCTCGATATCGCTATCGGGAATCATGCTCGAGAGGCCGTCGGAGCACAGGATCAGACGGTCGCCTTCCTCGATATGCAGAGTGAAGTGGTCGGCATACATGGCGGGGTCCGAGCCCAGTGCGCGGGTGATGACCGAACGGTTGGGGTGGACGCGAGCCTCGTCTGCCGTGATCTCGCCGGCGTCCACGAGCTCCTCCACGTAGGAGTGGTCGCGGGTCACGCGGATGAGCGTGCCCTCGTGGAGCAGATAGGCGCGAGAGTCGCCCACGTGGGCGATGGCGAGCGTGTCGTTTTCGATGTAGGCGCAGGTGGCTGTGCAGCCCATGCCGGGCTTGCCCAGGCCGTTCAGGGCCGCCTCGATTACGGCGGCGTTGGCTGCCTCGACGGCTGCGGCCAGGCGTGCTGCGTCGGCGGACTGTGGGGCCGTCTTGGCAATAGTCTCGACAGCGATAGAAGAGGCTACCTCGCCGGCAGCGTGACCACCCATGCCGTCGCATACGCAAAAGAGCGGCGACTGCACCAGGTAGGAATCCTCATTGTGCGGGCGTACGCAGCCAACGTCGGAGCGGGCGCCCCACATAAGTTGCGTGGTGGTGCCGGCATCATAGGTCGAGTCGGTCTCGATGCGCTCCTCGGTCAGGGGCTCAAAGCTCATGGTCGAGCCGGGGTCTTTGAGCTTGGCCTCAACGGCGGCAACGTCGATTTCGGCGGTGTCACCGGGAGAGACGGTGTCGGTCACGGGGTTTGATTCGGAATCACCGGTGTCCGGGGAGTCGGGCTCCTCGGACACGCGGGCGGTCGACTCGTCGTCTTGCGGGCTGACGTCTATAGGCTCGGGCGCCGGCGTAGACGCGGGCGCAACCTCGGACGCCGGGGCCATGGGAAACGCCGGCGCGGCGGGCTCGGGTGCCGCAAACACCGCAGCGCTCTCGTTGATTGCCGCGGCGACGGGCTCTGCAAAGTGAGCCGGCGCCGGGGTTGCTTCGGGCGCTGTGGGCTGTTCCGCAGCATGTGCGCCGATGGGCGCCGCTACGGCATCCTCTTCGTCCTCGTTATCGGCGAGATCCGAAATATCATGCGTTACATGCGAAAGAGGCAGGGAGAACACGGTGTCCTCGGGCTCCACGGGTGCGGAGCCCGCCGGAGCAGCGTGGGCCGGCGCAGCTGTGGCGGCGGCCGGTGCCTCGGTCATAGTTGCGGACTTGTTCTCCTCGTCGATCATCGACGGTTCACCTTCATGACCACGTCGCCAATCTGGACTTCGTCGCCCTCACGCAGCGTCGCGGGCTCCACGAGTTGGCGGCCGTTGACGAGCGTGCCGTTAAGTGAGTTGAGGTCCTCGATGATGAGCGCCGGGCCCTGCAGCGAAAAGCGCGCGTGCGAGGCCGAGACGAACGGTTCGTTGATGCAGATGTCCGAAGATGGCGAGCGACCGACGATGACGGGGCCGAGCATGTCTACGTGGATGCCGCGGATACCGCGCGGACCCTTGTCCACATCGATCGTCCAGATAGCCGAGTCGCGGCGCTGTCCACGCACAAGTCCCACGCCGGTCTTCATGACGGCGAACAGAAAGATATAGAGCAGGGCGACCAGGACGATGCGGCCTGCAAAAAGGACGATATCGATGTTCATAAGCGACTATCCCCTAAATTCAAAGGTACTCAGGCCAAACGTCAGCAGATCGCCGTTGCGCAGCGGGCAGCGCGTAATGCGGCGGTTGTTGACGAGCGTGCCGTTGGTGGAATTGAGATCCTCGATCGACCAATCCGAGCCCGTAAAGGTGAGCTGGGCGTGGCGGCGCGACACGTTGGGGTCGCGCAGGGCAATGTCGGAAACTGAGCGCTCGCGACCGATGGTCACCTGTGCGGAGGTGATGCTATGGCTCTCGCCGCTCACGACGTCGACGAGCTGGGCGAGCGGACGCTGCGGGGCGCGAGTGCTCGCCATGTTGGAGGCGATGCCGGCTGCGGCGCCTAGGCCCACGGCGGCACCGGTCGCGGCGGCTCCGCCCATGCCGGCAAGCGCGTCACGCGAGACGGTCTGCGGCACCGGGATGGGAGCGGCGGGGTCGGGGATGCTAGGCGCGAAGGGGTCTGCCACGGCAAGCGGGTCGGGAGCGGCGGCGCGAGGCGTCGGCTGCTGCTGCTGCGGGGCAGCAAACTGCTGCTGGCCGGCGCGCGGGGCGCTGGCGGCACGGCTTGCCGCGGAGTTGTTCTGGCCCAGGCCGTTTTGATAGGCGCGCTCTTCTTCGTACAGGCGGCCGAGCGTGGGGGCATCGACGTTCTCGGCAAAGACCGAGAACTTGCCGGCGCGCAGCTGCGGATCGATCATAAAGCGCACGAGGGGCTCGCCGACAAAGACATAGCGGCGCTTTTCGGCCTGCGCCTTCACAAACTCGCGGACCTCGCGCGAAAGCTCGGGGTAGAACGGGGCGAGCATGGGATCGTCGTCGGCGGCGATAAGGATGGTATAGAGTGCCGGCGCCGTGTTGACGCCGTTGATCACCAGAGTCTGATCCTCCATGTCGCGAGCGGCCTGCTTGGCAAGCTTCTTAAAGGAGAACGGGGCACGGGTGGCACCGAAGATGCCGGCCACGTGGTCCTCGAAGATGTTCAGGAAGTTCACGAAAGATCACTCTCCGTATAGGTTCTTTGGTATCCGAGCAAATATAGGCATATCCCAACGATTATAGAGGATAGGGTTCCCGCAACCGCCGCCTTGACGACGACCGCGGCCGCAAGGCTGGCAATTTCCATATGGTGTGCAAGACAGAGCGACGCCGCGGTGCCTATTCCGCAGCTGGCGATGGCAGCGATTGCAGTTAGGTTCGAGCCCTGCTCGGCACGCTTGGCATGGGCGTTGAGCAGCAGGGATGTCAGTGCGGCTGTCGCCGCGACGAGCACGACGGCAGCCCAGAAGAGCATGTCTCCCAGCGCCGCGGCAACATTGCCGAGCCCCAGCACGCCTCCGGCGGAAAGCGCAACCGTAGCCAGGCGGCCAAAAAGCGCGCCCATCCCCGTGGCGGCCGCGGCGCTTGCCGGGCCGAGCCAAAAGGCCGCGATGCCGGCGGCGACCCCGGCGGCAAGGAGGACGTCGCCCGTTAGACAGCCAAGTGCCACGGCGCAGGTGAGCGCGGCGCTCGCGGCGGCCTCGGTGCGGCCCCAGGCGATCCACCAACCGGACATGGCGGCGGCAAAGAGCACCGCGACGGGCAGCATCGACAGGATGCCCTGCGCCTGCATGGTGGCGTTGGCCATAAGTACCAAAAAGCCCACGGCCGAGATAGCCGAGCCAATCTGCGGGGCCAGGCCGGCGGCCGCCCCGATCGCGATGGCTGCGGCAATAAGTCCGGGAAGCGCCGCGACGCCAGCCGTCTGCATGATCAGAAAGCTAAAGGCACCACACGTTAGCGCCGAGATGGCGCGCATCGTGTAATCGCGCGCGTGGCTCCAGCGCGTGCCGGCCCAGCCGAGTGCGGGGTCGACCTCGATGGTGTCGTCCTCATAGGCCGATGGCTCGATGCCGTCTGCCGCGCACTCGTCGTCCGAAAGCTCGCCCACCATCTGTTCTAGGCTGCGACGGCCCTCGCGTACGCTGCCCAAGCCGGCGAGCAGCTGGTCGCAAAATGCCTCGATGCTGTTAGGGCGGTCTTGCGGCATGGGGGAGAGGGCGCTCATGAGCGCAGCCTCGGCTCCCGGGGGAAAGTGCGGGATGAGCTCGCTGGGATAGGTGGCACCGCCGATGATACGGCCGAGCGAGTCGCCGGGCGTGGCGGCCATAAAGGGAGCGCTGCCGCACAGGCCCTCGTAGATCACACAGGCGAGGGCAAAGACATCGGCGCGCTCGTCAACCGTGCCAGTTTCGATGTCGAGCTGCTCGGGTGGCATGTAGCCGATGGTGCCGCCGCGCGAGCCGCCAAAGCCGCCGGCAGACGACAGCCGCGCCATGCCAAAGTCGGTGAGCTTTACATTGCCCGAGTGGTCGATGAGCACGTTGGCGGGCTTAATGTCCAGGTGGAGCACGCCGTTGCTATGGGCGAAAGTGAGTGCCTGGCCCAGCGCGTCGGCAATTGCCGCGGCCTCGTCAAAGGTGAGCGAATGGCCGTCCACGCGATGCAAAAACTCGGCTAGGGACATGCCGTCGACATACTCCATGACCAGGTAGGCATAGGCGGTGTCGTGCGTAAAGTCGATAACCTGCACGATATTGGGATGTTGAAGCATGGCGGCGGTGTGTGCCTCGCGCAGGACATCCATGATGTCGCTGGCGGGCATGCCGGCGCCGTTGATAAGGGGGATGCGCTTAATGGCGACGCGGCGGCGCAGGTGCGTGTCGCGGCAAATCTCGATGGAGCCAAAACCGCCGGTCGCAAGCGTCTCGAGCGGCTGGAACCGCTTGAGCAGCTCGCGAGAGCTGGTGCCCTCCAAGGGAACGTCCGGCGAGAACCGGGCGGTATGTTGCGAGAAAAGCGGCATGGCCAACCCTCGTGCGTTTAAAGTTCGTTTGCGAGCGGCGGGCGCGGGGCCAAGCCGTTCGCGGTGGCATAGATGCTGCTAGTTTAGCACGCTCGGGCGCATGGTGAAGGTAGCGGGGCGAGGTGGCCTGTCTGGCTCGGCCTTAGTGCTTCTTCTTGTTCTTCTTCTGCTTGCGCTGTTTGGCCTTTGCGTTCTTGGGCTCGCTTTCCTGCTTGGCCTTGGCAGCGGCCTTCTCGGCCTTCATCTTCTTGCGTTTGGTCTCGATGCGCAGCTTTTTGTTGATGCGCGCCTTGAGGAAGGAGCCAAACTGCTCGGCATCACCACGAACAAAGGTGTCCTTAGGGATCGTCACGCCCTGGTCGGCGAACATGGCCACAAAGATGCGCTCGCCGTCGAGTACGTGGTCGAGCTTCTCAAACGGGAAGAACTGCGACTTGCCGCTCTTGCCCCAGACCATCAGGCCGTCCTCGTTGGCGGCGACGCGGCGGTAACGGCCGCCCATGGACTCGTCTGCCTCGACGGCTTCGATAAAGTCGCGCGCGAGCGTATGGTGCAGATTTTTGCTCCACCAGGCCAAAAAGGCGCCGAACACGATCAGCACGACGCCGAACTTGATCCAGCTGCCGCCGGCCACCAGCATGCCAATACCGAGCAGCGCGGCAATGGCGGCGGCGACGTACAGGGAGCCGCGGCGCCTGGGCGAGGCAACCAAGCGGGCGAAATCGGTGACGAGGTCGTTTTCGTACTGATACTCGTTGAGGTACAGGATGCCGTCATCGGCTGCTGCCTGCGTCTCGAGCGCGACCTCGACCTGGTCGGCTGCTTCGGAGGGAACGAGGTTGCTCTCTGCGTCTGCCATGCTCTTTGGACTCCTATCGCGGCGGGCTCGCCGTACGGGTTATTATGGATGCAGTATGCCGTGCGACCGCATGGCCGCCGCGGCAACAAGACTCAGTATACCCGGGGGAGCACCCATGGAATCGTTGTACCGAAAGTATCGCCCGCTCACCTTCGACTCCGTGGTGGGCCAGCAGCATATCGTCTCGACGCTCGAGCACGCCATCACCGAGGGGCGCCTGTCCCACGCCTACCTGTTCTGCGGACCGCGCGGCACGGGCAAGACCACTATGGCGCGCATTTTGGCCAAGGCGCTGCTGTGCCGCAATGCCGAGGCGGCGCGCGCCGAGGGTGCAAGCGGCTGCATGCCCGACGGCACCTGCGAGGAGTGTGAGCTCATTGCCGAGGGCAACCACCCCGATGTCTACGAGCTCGATGCCGCAAGCCGTACCGGCGTAGACAACGTGCGCGAGGAGATCATCAACTCCGTTAACTTTGCCCCGGTGCGCGGCAAGTACAAGATCTATATCATCGACGAGGTCCACATGCTCACGACGGCGGCGTTTAACGCGCTGCTCAAGACGCTCGAGGAGCCGCCGGCGCATGTGATCTTTGTGCTGTGCACTACCGACCCGCAAAAGATTCTGGAGACCATCCTCTCGCGCTGCCAGCGCTTCGATTTCCACCGCATCGGTAACGAGGATATCGAGCGTCGCCTGGCATACGTGTGCGAGCAGGAGGGCTTCGACTACGACGACGAGGCGCTTGCCATCGTGGCGCGCCATGCCAAGGGCGGCATGCGCGACGCGCTCTCCACGCTGGAGCAGCTGAGCGTCTTCGGCAACGGCACCGTGCATGCGGACGATGCCCGCTCGCTTTTGGGCGAAGTTTCGGACCAGATTCTGGGCGAGTTTGCGCGCGCCATTGCCGATCGCGATGTCGCCGAGCTCTATGGGCTTATTCGCGCGCAGGTCGAGGAAGGTAACGATCTGCTGGAACTGACGCGCGACCTGGTGGCGCACGTACGCGACGTGTATGTTGCTTGCGTTGCCGGTGCCCGTGCCGAGTTGTTTGAGGGCGGTGCCGAGCAGGCCGAGGCGCTTGCAGCCGAGGCCGCTGCCTTTGGCGAGCATCCTGCCGATCGTTTGGCTCGCGTGCTGACGGTGCTCGACGATGCCGCCTTGGAGATGAGGGGTGCGAGCGACGTGCGCCTGGTGCTCGAGATCGCCTGCACCCGCCTGGCGCGTCCCGAGGCCGATTTAACGATTGAGGCTTTGGCTGAGCGCGTGGCTCGCTTGGAGGCCATGGTTGCCAACGCCGCCGTTCCGGCGAGCGTGGCAGCTGCTCAAGCGAGTGCGCCTGCAGCATCCGCACCTGCTGTCCAGCAGCCGACGCTGATTTCGGGTGCCCGAGCTGCTACTCCTGCGGCGACCGCCGCCCCCGCTGCTACGTCCGCGCATCAGGGCGGCATGCCTTGGGACCGCGGCGCTGCTGTTCCGGCTGCCCAGTCTGCGCCCAAGTCCGCGGCTCCGGCTCCCGCGCCCAAACCTGTAACGCCTGCACCTCAACCCGTTGAGGCTCCGGCTCCCGCGCCCGCTGCATCGACCGTGCCGGTGTCCAGGCCCAACAACGCCGCCCAGGTTGCCACTGCCGGTGCTGCCGAGACCCCCGCGGTCGAGGACGCCGGCGAGCTCCAGCGCAAATGGGCCGAGGTCGTCGAGCGCGTCAAGGCTCGTCAGGCTTCCTATGCAGGCCTTTTGCTCAACGCCCGCGCCACGGCCGACGACGGCTCCAAGCTCACGGTCTCGTTCCCCGCGGGCTCGACCTTTGCCATCAAGATGCTCGGTCGCGCCGACACGCAATCGGTGGTCCTGCCGACGGTCTGCGCGGTATTCGGTCGTCGCACCGTCGACTACGTCCTGGATGGAGGTGGCACGCCGGCTCCTCAACATGAGGAGCATTCTCCATCTGCACGGGCTGCGGTATCTGCGGACCCGCAACCCGTGTCCTCGGCGGCCCCTGTATCCTTGAGCGCCAGCGCGCCGCAGCAGCAAGCGACGCCGGTGATGGTACCGACCCCGTCGGCGCCTGAGCCCGCGGCGCCCAAACCGGCTGCTCCGGTCCCCGCACCCAAGCCCGCTGCCGCGCCTGCGCCCAAGTCATCCGACCTGGCTAAGGCCCCCTGGCTGCGCTCCGACAACCCTGCCGGCGCTCCTGCCACGGGCAAGCTCCCGACCGAGCCCGCGCCCCGTGCGCCCGAGCGCGCGTCCGCTCCCAAGGCTCAGCCGTCTGCACAGGCTGCACCGTGGGAATCCGAGCAGGTTCCCTACGACGACGCCATGGTCGGCGGCTTTGCTGCCGATGCCGGCGGGGACGATTTGCCCCCGTTCGACGTGCCGGGTGCGGCGTCCGCGCCCAAGCCCGCTGCAGCTGCCCCCAAAGAGGAGGACGCTCCTGCAGCTCCCTGGGAGTCCAACCCTGGTGCCGGCAGCCCCTTCGGCCACCAGGGCGCAGCCCCGAGCATCCCGCAGACCGAGGATGAGGCCAAAGCCCTCATCCGCAACGTCTTTGGCCAGGCCACCATCTTCAAGCCGGTGGAGTAACCGTGCGGGCGGGTATACCGCTCAAGAAGAGGGCTCAATGTCCGGGCGCATCTGTATTTCGGACATGTGTAGTGTGGTGCCACGTATCTCGCATTCGAGCAGGCAGGTACGCGACGGTCGGTCTAGGATGCTGAGGTCGATACGATACGCCGCATAGCTGTCCGTGTGCTCGACTTGCTCGGCGTTGAGGGTTGCTCCGATTGTCAAGAAAGAGCCCGGTTCGGCATCGACAATCTTGGAGTCCTTTATCTTGACCTTGAACTCTTGGTAGAGGGACGGGCTGTTGTAGTAAATGGTTCGGGTTCCGTCGGTGCACTCATCGGTCGCTTCCCATTTGACGACGGGCTGGTCCGAGCTGGCTATCAGCAGTTCTGCTCCAAAGGCTATGGCATGGGTGATGACAACCAGCAATGCCCAGCCGACAAAGAGGTAGAGAACCACATATGCAACGGGGTGTTTTGAGCGGATGTTCTGGAGCGCGTCGGGGGCATTCATGGGGCACCTCCAAATTGCTATCTATGGCAATCAGATTATACCCCGCCGTCATGAGCGCCACCTCGAGTAGTGGCTCGGCATTTAGCCATTTAGTGGTACGCATTAAATATCGGATTCCGGCTCTACAAGATTTAGCTTTCAATATTATGCAGATGCGAATTATTCAACTTTGCATAATCTTTGGGTGCGGCTTGCACTCCAGGACATGTATATCGACTGAGGTAGCGTGACCGCCCCGCTCGCTGGCCGCGCGCCGTGGTACGATTTTTGAGTTTGAAAGCCCCGCCGCGCTCCGGCTGCCCTTGCAGCTCGTTGCGTGGCCGCACGTAAAGGAGCCATTATGGCCGGTATGAACATGCAGCAGATGATGAAGCAGGCTCGCAAGATGCAGGAGCAGCTTGCCGCCGCGCAGGAGAACCTCAAGTCCCAGACCGTTGACGCCTCTGCCGGCGGCGGTATGGTCAAGGTTACCGTTAACGGCGAGATGGAGCTCGTCAACCTCACTATCGATCCCGATGCGCTCGATCCCGAGGACGTCGATATGCTGCAGGACATGATCATGGCTGCTGTCAACGAGGCCGTCCGCGGCGTCAACGAGCTCGCCAACAAGCAGATGGGCGCCATCACCGGCGGCCTCAACATCCCGGGCATGCCGTTCTAAGACACGCATATATATGAGTGCGAATCACAGTCTGCAAAAACTGCTCGATGAGCTGGGTCGTCTGCCGGGCATTGGTCCCAAGTCGGCCCAGCGCATCGCCTATTACCTGCTCGAGGCCGATGCCGAGGAGGCCCGCCGCCTGGCCGAGGCCATCCTGGAGGTCAAGCAAGAGGTCCACTTTTGCAGCCGTTGCTTTAACTACGCCACGGCCGACGAGTGTTCCATCTGCCAGGACCCGATGCGCGATACCACTCGCATTTGCGTGGTGGGCGAGCCACGCGACGTCCAGGCGATTGAGCGTACGGGCAGCTACCATGGCCTGTACCATGTGCTGGGCGGCGTGATCAGCCCCATGGACAAGATCGGTCCCGAGCAGCTGCATATCCGCGAGCTGCTGGCGCGCTTGGGCCACGAGGACATCCACGAGGTCATTATCGCCACCAACCCCAACATTGAGGGCGAGACCACGGCGAGCTACCTTGCTCGCACCATCAAGCCGTTGGGCGTCGAGGTGTCGCGTCTGGCAAGCGGCCTTCCCGTGGGCGGCGACTTGGAGTATGCCGACGAGCTTACGCTTGGCCGCGCCATCGAGGCCCGTCGCGCGATTTAGGTGGCGAGCCTGCTCCTGCCGTATGTTTTCCTCACAGTCGCACGGGGTAGTCATAATTTCCCCGTGCGACTGTGAGTTTGTTGTGCAACAAAGATGCTTCGTATCCGCTTATCGCATGGATGCTTCCGCTCGCATCCTTAATTTGCTCATTCGTTGCGCAACCTTTTGGGTTCGCTGATACACTCAAATATGGATTCGAATGAATGCGCCGCTCCCGAGCGGCGTGTTTTTGTTGGAGGAGAACGCATGCGGCCCGGTGGCACTCAGACAAAGCGCGGCGCCGCGGTGCGCATACGACGCCGACTGGGCTTGGCGCCGCGGGCGTACGCACTGCTATCGTGCTCGCTGGTGCTGGTCATAGCTGGCGTTTCTGCCTATGGCATGACCGTGCCGTCCATGATGCAGGCGCATGCCGCACGCGAACCGCGCGTGGGGCATGAGGCCAAAAGCGATCTGGGCACCACGACTGGATATGCTTGGGCAAGTGTGGTCGGGCATATTGTGTTTGGCACCGACGATGCGGACGGCGCCGAGGCCCCGGACAACGAAGTCACGCTTGCCAATGGCAAAACCATCGTGCTCACCAACACCAAGATCATCGATCGATTGTCCAACAATAGCGTGGCGGCAACGGTGAATAAGGTCGAGCAGCAAAAGGAGCAGGACGCCCAGCAGTCCGGAAAGCCCGGTAGCTCGGATACTTCTGGCTCCGGCTCGGATTCATCGAGTTCGGGCGGCGGCTCTGGGTCGGGTTCCTCTACCGGAGGGCCTGGAAACGGCGGCTCGACGGGCGGCAACACTGACAACGATGCAAACTCCGGCGGCCTTTCCGCTGCTGAGGAAGAGAGCATTCACAGTTGGCTTGTGACCAAGTACAACATGCTCGACGGCTATGTTTCTCGTGCCAATGACGTGGTCTCGACCTATAACTCTACGGGAGATCCCAGGCCGTGCGACAGCCTGGTCGGGGAGATGTTTGTCATTCGAGCCGAGTTCGGTCGTCAGACATTCTCGCCCCGGTCAAGGTGGTATCAGCAGTATGCCAATCTGTGGGGCTGTTACACCAACCTATGTCAATGGGTCGGCCATTACGGCGATGATGACGTCGCGCTCGGTAACTTCAACAATAACGTGGCGGCGCTTGCCCTATGATGACCGATCTTGCATCCACCACACCACAATCGCTCGGTCGCGATCCCATGGTCGGCCTGCGCCTGGCGCGTGTCGACGGGTTTGAGCCGGCCATTGCGCTCGGTCAGGACGAACTGCCTGCCTATCTGCGTCGTTTTACGATACTGTTTGCCGACGATGCCACCATGCGCCGTGGCGGTATCGGCCGCGTGACGCGTGCTGTCAACGCCCAAGGCGAGGACGTAGCACTCAAACAGCTCATCTTGCCGACGCGCGATGAGTTTGACGACGATGCCGCCCATGAGTCGCTGGTCGCCAAGTTCAAAGCGGCATTTCGCGAGGAATACGAATGCCATCGCGCCCTTTCGGGCCTTAAGGGCTTTCCCCGCCTCTATGGCTGGGGCGAGGTCGACGGTGTGCCTGCAATTGTCATGGAATGGGTCGAGGGCGAGACGCTCGCCCGCTTGCGTTCGCGACTTGCCGTGGACGATGCCGGACGCCTGTCGCCGCTTGTGGCGGCGCGTCTGGGTCGCGACCTGTTCGATCTGCTCTGCCGTATGAGTCTGGTGGGCGAGGGCTTTGTCCATCGCGATATCTCGCCCGCTAATATTATGGTGCGTACGGCGCGTCTACCGCTTGACCGGCAGCTTGCCGAGGGCACCTTTGACCTGTGCCTGATCGACTTTGGCTCGTCGCTGGCGCTTGAGCCTGCGTCGGCCGTGGCCGGTACCGGCGGCAAGGCATCCTTTACCGAGCGCTATGCCACGCTGCGTCGCGCGACGGTTGCCTATGCCCCGCCCGAGATGCTCACCGACGATATTCCCGACCTGCGCGCTTTGCGTATGTCGCCGGCGATTGACGTCTATGCCGCGGCAAGCACGGTTTACGAGCTCATTGCCGGCGTCGCGCCATACGAAGCCGCGCCGAGCACTTCGGGCACCTCGGGTTCGCGCAAAAAGACGCGCGACATCGTGAGCCCCTACCGTCTCAAGATGGACACGCGGCCCGACTATCCCATTGGTGCCCATGCGCCCGGTTGTGATTTGACTCAGCTGCTTCGTCGTGAGCCCGATGTGGCGCTCGCCGCGGCCGAGCAGGCCCAGCAGCTAGGGCTTGAGCCGGATTCCGAAGAGCTACGCGATGCGCTGGCGTTTGTCGATGCCCAGCTGTTCGACGTGGTGATGGCCTGTCTGTCCAGTCATCAAAAAGATCGTCCCGAGCCGGCGGCGGTCGAGGCGGCGCTCTCGGCGTTTTGTGACCACTATGCGCAAAATGTCGGTCGTTCGCTCCGCGGCGAGCCGCTCACGCCGTGCCCCATGGATGCGTCTGGCCGCGCGGTTCGTCGCGCGCTGATGGTCGGCGCGACGGTCGTCTGTGGCGTGGTTTGGGCTGTGGTCGTGGTTTCGGCCGCGCTGCTGGCGTCGGGCGCTCGCGTGACGGCGACTTTGGGATCGCTCGTGTGGTCTGGGTCGCTACCGGGTATTATTGCCGCACTGGCGTTGGCGCTGCCAGGCATAGCCGGCGTTGCCGCGGGGGCACTTGCGCGCGATCGGCGCTCGGGCTTCCTGCAGGGTGTGCTTGCGCTTTCTGCCTGCGAGGTTCCGGTGCTGGTTGTGGCTGCATGTAGCGTATTTTCCCAACGCGCCGTGATGGGCGGCCTTGTTGCCGCTCTGGTTGCAACCTATACGCTTACGTGGTTTTTGCTTGCGATGGGCTTTGCCTTTGAACTTCCCGTTTCGGCACCGCGACGCACAAAAGCCCAGATGGCGACTCCGCTTGCCGGTGGAGCCGCAGCTGCCCGTACTTTTGGCGGACCTGTCGAAGTATCGTCCGATTCTATTTCTACGACCAAGGAGGCCTAGGTCATGGCATCTCAAGTTGAGCTCACCCCATGCGGGGCCATGTTTGACATCTTTAAGCGCGCGGCGCATCTGAGCCATATCGAGCTGTGCGGCTTGGTGCTTTCGTCCCGTCCGCTCGCCGACGGCCGCAGCCCGCAGAGCCGAGCCGCCGATCGCTCTTGGGTTTCCCGCTTCATCGTTCGCGCACCGGTCGGCACGCTTCAGCAGCGCTACTTTGCCGAATACGGTACCTCGGCTGCGCGTATTATGTCACAACTGGCTCTGCGCCAGCGCAATCCCATGGACTCCACGGCTGTGATCAATATGGTGTGCGGTCCTGCAGGTGAAGCGATGGTACGCGCGCTCGAAGAGTGCCACCAGGACACGAATCTCTATCGCAACGCGCTCGATCGCCTGTCCCAGGCGGCGGAACTCATGCCCGCCGAGCGCGCCGAGGCCGTGCTGGTGCTGTTTGTCGCCGTCGGCTGTTCGGCGGATGTGCGGTCCTCGGTGAACTATGCCATCGACTACGCGCACGCGACCTGTGGCGGAGGCACCTCCACACCGCGTTCGCTTGGCATGTCGATGACCGCGGGCGAACGCGAACCCGCCCCGGCGCACCCCTTGGGCTTGCTGCGCGTACAAAACAGTTTTGTCGTGAGCGCCCCGCGCTGGATTCAGCCGAGTGAGCAGGGTGTTGAGATTGGCGCGCTGGCCACTGGTGAGGGCGATATTACCGACGTCGGCGACGATGTCTCGGCCCGCCATGCCCATATCTGGTGCGATGCTCAAAATATCTGGCACGTCGAGGACTTGTCGTCCACCAACGGAACCGTGGTGGTAAACGGGGCCACGCGCGTCTGCATTCAGGTCGAACCCGGCCGTTCCGCCCAACTCAATCCCGGCGACGAGCTCAAGCTCGGCGAATCCACTACCTACGCCATTCTCTTCGGTGCCCTCTAGCCGGCAGATAGGGACGTTCCTTTTCTGCCGGCACTTGGGGACACTCCTTGGCGCACCAGAGCCGGTCGCCCAGGGATGGAGGGGCCATTTTGGCCCTTGGCAGTCACCCAAGGTAAACCTTTACCGCCCGCCTATATTTGCCGAAATTACACTTGACGGCGGGGTACAATAAACCCGCATGCGGATTTCCGTTGCGGGCGCTTCCCATCGCCGGGGCGTGCCCGGGAG
>CATYJU010000017.1 GCA_958407995.1 uncultured Collinsella sp. | reverse complement strand
GACTTGCAGCGACGGACCTCAGGACGCTCTTACACCACGTCTACGCGCGCCACCGTTCCGGACTGCGGACGTGCCCTATGTGGCATGATTCAGCGGTCTGGAGCCCGTTTTGCCTTAGATTTGCTAAGGCGGGGAGACCTGCTGGTCAAAAAACATCAAATATGAGTACTGTTACCAGCTGAATCTCATATGAAACCGACTATCTAGGATTAGTTAGACCACACATGTTCAGTTATGTTAATGGGGAAACAGCTAGCAAGGGCTTCAAATCGCTGATTCAGGGCTAGATTTACCCAGCGAAACCCAAAAATCGCTGCTACAAAATTAGTAACAGTACTCATTTTTGCCATTTTTTGGCCACGGCCTTTGTGACGGACGTGCTGGCGGGTTCGAATCCCTCTGCGATGGGCCCAAAAAAGAAAGGCCCCCATAGCTGGGAGCCTATCAAATCAGTGGTGGGCGATGAGGGATGTCGCGTGCGGTTGACGCCGCCCGCTCTCGCTTCGGGCCTACGGCCCTCGCGTGCTGCGCTGGAAAACGCTCCGCGTTTCCTCAGCTCCGCACCCTTGCGGGTTCGAATCCCATGAAATGGGCCCAAACAAAAAACGGTCCCCTTTCGAGGACCGTTTCCAAATCGGTGGTGGGCGATGAGGGATGTCGCGTGCGGCTGACGCCGCCCGCTCTCGCTTCGGGCCTACGGCCCTCGCGTGCTGCGCTGGAAAACGCTCCGCGTTTCCTCAGCTCCGCACCCTTTCGGGTTCGAATCCCTCTGCGATGGGCCCAAAAATGAAAGGCCCCCATAGCTGGGAGCCTATCAAATCAGTGGTGGGCGATGAGGGATTCGAACCCCCAGCCTTGTGCGTGTAAAGCACCTGCGCTAACCGTTGCGCCAATCGCCCGTGCGGAGAGAGTATAGCAAAACAATCGCCTCATTCATCTCATATCCATTAAAGGTAACCGGCGCGTGTCACAGCGGAGCTGATTCAGTTGAGATTGCCTGAACATTCCGCCCCTCTTTACGCCCTCGGGTATACTCAAAAGCTACTGATTCGATTTGATGCCCAGCAACAGCAGAGGGGATAGTATATGTGCGGTTTTGTCGGTTTTGTCGGTGGGACGGATAACCAATCCGAGGTGCTCACCAAGATGATGGACCGCATCGTCCATCGCGGTCCCGACATGGGCGGTCAGTTTATCGACGGCCGCGTTGCCCTGGGCTTCCGCCGCTTGTCGATCCTCGACCTGACCGAGGCCGGCGCTCAGCCCATGGCCAATGAGGACGGCAGCGTCGTTATCGTCTTCAACGGCGAGATCTACAACTTCCAAGAACTCCGTTCCGAGCTCGAGGCCAAGGGCTATAAGTTCCACTGTGGCGCCGACACCGAGAGCCTCCTGCACGGCTATGAGGAGTGGGGCGAGGCAGTACTTGATCGCCTGCGCGGTATGTACGCCTTCGTCATCTGGGACAAGAAGAAGAACAAGCTTTTTGGCGCCCGCGATATCTTTGGCATCAAGCCGCTCTACTACTATCCCATGGCCGATGCGGGCGACGGCGCTCCGGGCGTGCTCTTTGGTTCCGAGATCAAGAGCTTCCTGGACTACCCGCACTTCCACAAGGCGGTCAACAAAAAGGCCCTGCGTCCGTACATGACGCTGCAGTATTCGGCGACTGAGGAGACCTTCTTCGAGGGTGTCTACAAGCTGCCGCCGGCGCATTACTTTACCGTAGACATCCCGACCGGCAAGATGAACATCGAGCGCTATTGGGATTGCGATTACTCTGCCGTCGAGAAGCCGTTCGAGGAGTACGTCGACGAGCTGGACGAGGTCGTGCACGAGAGCGTCGAGGCCCATCGCATCGCCGACGTCAAGGTCGCGTCGTTCCTCTCCGGCGGCGTCGACTCCAGCTACATCGCCGCTTGCCTCATGCCCGACAAGACCTTCTCGGTGGGTTTTGACTACAAGAACTTCAACGAGACCAACTACGCCAAGGAACTTTCTGACAAGCTCGGCGTCGAGAATGTCCGCAAGATGATTACCGCCGACGAGTTCTTCGGTGCGCTCGAGGACATTCAGTATCACATGGACGAGCCGCAGTCCAACCTGTCTTCCGTGCCGCTGTGGTTCTTGGCCGAGATGGCCCGCAAGGACGTCACCGTCGTGCTTTCGGGCGAAGGCGCCGACGAGCTCTTTGGCGGCTACGCCTACTACGAGGACACGGTCCCAGTCCGCAAGTACAAAAAGATGGTGCCGCTGCCCATCCGTCGCGCGCTCGGTAACCTGGCGTTGCATATGCCGTACTTCAAGGGACATAACTTCCTGGTCAAGGGTGCCGAGATCCCCGAGAAGTCGTTCCTGGGACAGGCTCTGGTATGGCCGGAGCGCGAGGTCGACGGCGTGCTCAAGCCCGAGTACAACACCGGCGATGGCGCCTTCGAGCTTGCCGCTCCCATCTATGCGCGCGTGAAGGGTCAGCCCGAGCTGGTCAAGAAGCAGTACCTGGACATGAACATGTGGCTCCCGGGCGACATTCTGCTCAAGGCCGACAAGATGTGCATGGCGCACTCGCTGGAGCTGCGCGTGCCCTTCCTGGACCGCAAAGTCATGGAGTTCGCCGAGCACATTCCCGACCGCTACCGCATCAACGAGAACGGCAACAAACAGGTACTCCGCCACGCTGCCAACAAGTCGCTGCCCGATGAGTGGGCCACCCGTCCCAAGGTGGGCTTCCCGGTGCCGATTGTCTACTGGCTGCGCGAGCAAAAGTGGTACGACTATGTCAAGGAGTACTTCACCGCGCCGTGGGCAAGCGAGTTCTTCGATACCGACGAGCTCATGCACCTGCTCGATCTGCACTTTGCGGGCAAGGGCGATTTCCAGCGCAAGATCTATACGCCGCTCGTGTTCCTGGTGTGGTACAAGCGCTTCTTTATCGACGAGGACCAGCCCGCTGTTCAGGCTGCCTAGCCTCGGCTTACGAACGCCTGCGCGTAACGGCTCCTCCGGGAGCCGTTTTTGCGTGGGTGCGTTTCAGTTACTATAAAAACTGTCCCTGCCAAATGGCTGAGAAAGGTGAAAGATGCACCATTCGGATTCCGCGACCGTGACCACGGTCGATACGCTTGCCAAGCTTCTCGATGTGTGCGGCGAGCTGCGCGCATCAGAGCAGGTTGACGAGCGTGCCGTGACCGGCTGCTCGTTTGATTCGCGCGCGGTCTCGGCAGGTGACGTGTTCTTTTGCAAAGGCGCTGCCTTTAAGCCCGCGTTTTTGGGCATGGCGCTCGATGCGGGCGCCGTCGCATTTGTGTGCGAAGAGTCGCTGGTCGAGTCTCTGGAGCCGCTGGCGCAGGAGAGCGGTGCTGCGATGCTGGTTGTTGATAGCGTTCGCACGGCCATGGCCCTGTTGCCGCCGGAGGTCTACGACCGTCCCGACCACGACGTCAAGATCGTGGGCATCACCGGTACCAAGGGAAAGACCACGGCCGCTTTTATGCTCCAGTCGATTATCAAAGCGGCGGGCGAGTCCTGCGGCATGATCGGCTCGGTGAGTACCGACGATGGTATCGAGTGCTACGAGAGCACCAATACCACGCCAGAGGCCCCCGAGGTCTGGCGCCATATCGCCAACTGCCGTGAGTCCGGTCGCCAGTCCATGGTCATGGAGGTCTCGAGCCAGGCGCTCAAGTACCAACGCGTCGAGAATCTGCCGTTTGACGTGGCGTGCTTCCTCAACATCGGGCGTGACCACATCTCGCCGATCGAACACCCCACGTTTGAGGATTATTTTGAGAGCAAACTCAGGATCTTTGACCAGGCAAAGACCGCCGTGGTGAATCTGGGCACCGAAGAGGTTGACCGTGTGCTGGAGGCAGCGTCGACGGCCGAGCGCTTGGTGACCGTTGGCGTCGAGCATCCCGAGGCAAGCCTGTGGGCGAGCGATGTCCGCATGCTCGGCTTTAACATCGAGTTCAACTTGCACGGCATGAGCGCCGACGAGCCCGAGGCGGGGGAGAAGGTCCTGCTGGGTATCGCGGGCGACTTTAACGTGGAAAACGCGCTGGTCGCTATCGCCGCTGCGCGCGAGATCGGCATCGGTATCGAGGCTATCAAGAAGGGCCTCTCCAAACTGCGTGTGCCGGGCCGCATGGAGGTCGTGGAGTCGAAGGACGGCCGCGTGATCTGCGTCGTTGACTATGCGCACAACCAGCTTTCGTTCCGTTCGCTTTTCTCGTCGGTCAAGCGCGCGTTTCCCGCTAGCCCCGTCATTGCGCTGTTTGGCGCCGCCGGCGGCAAGGCGCAGGAGCGCCGCGAGCAATTGCCACGCGAGGCCGCACCGTATTCCGACCTGATGATCTTTACGAACGAGGATCCAGCTCACGAGGACCCGATGAAGGTCTGTCGCGAGCTTGCCGAGCATGTTCCCGACGATACGCCGAACAAGATCATCCTCGACCGCGAAGCCGCTGTGCATGCGGCGTTCAAGGCGGCGCGCGAGGAGTACGTCAACCCCGATGCTCCCACCATTGTCTTGCTGCTGGCAAAGGGTGACGAGGAGCTCATGCACGTGGGCGACGAGTTCGTGCCCATCGAGAGCGACCTTTCGCTGGCCAATCGCCTGATCGATGTTACCCAGTTTGACTAATGAACCATGATGGCGGCGGCGCCCTGAGTGCGCTGTCGCCATAAGCGTGTTCCCTCAATCAAAACATGCCGTCCAAGTCCAAACCCTTCTACGTAAACGGAGTAACCATGTCCCACAATACCCTGCCGACCGTCGCTGAGCTTTCGGGCGAGATGCGCGAGCGCTTGGCCAAGGTCAAATACGTCTTTACCGACCTGGATGCCACGATGCTTGCACCCGGCTCGTGCGTGCTGCGCGACAACGACGGCAACCCCTCGACCAAACTCGTCGAGGCCGTCGTGGCGCTCGCTCGTGCTGGCATTCAGGTGGTTCCCACCTCGGGCCGCAACCGTACCATGATCCACGAGGACGCGCGCGTGCTCGGCCTCAACTCCTACATTGGTGAGATGGGCGGCCTGGTTATGTACGACCTCAAGGCCAACGATTGGGAGTATCTGACCGGCGACATGCCTTACGACCCCGTCTGCGGCCTTACTCCGCACCAGGTGATCGAGCAGACCGGCGTGTGCGAGAAGATCCTTGCCCGCTGGCCGCACAAGATCGAGTATCACAACGACATGTCGACCGGCTACAAGTACCGCGAGGTCACCGTCGGCATGCGCGGCGATGTGCCCGACAATGAGGTCCAGGCCATCCTGGACGAGGCCGGCTGCGGCCTGGTGTGGGCCTGTAACGGTCACCTGACGCATCTGTCCAAGCCGACGACGCTCGAGCTCGATCGCGTCGAGGACGGTCGCGCATTCAACATCAACCCCGCGGGCCTCAACAAAGGCGTCGCCATTGCGCGCTTCTGCGAGCACCTGGGGATCGAGCGCGAGGAGACGCTCGCGCTCGGCGACTCCGAGTCCGACTTCTACATGGCCGATCACGTGGGCACGTTCTGCCTGGTCGAGAATGGCCTGACGAGCGCCGGCGCGCCCGAGTTCCTGGCTGCTTGCGAGAACGCTTTCGTTACGCGTGGCAAAATTGTCGACGGTTGGGCGGCGACGGCAGAGCTGCTGGTCGCGGCGCGTTCGTAGCGCGCCGCCGCCGCACTTGGACATGTCTTTTCGAGAGAGACTGGTGAGGTAATGTCCGATATCGAGAATCCGGCAGGCGACACGCGCCCGATTGGCGTGTTCGATTCTGGTTTGGGCGGTCTGACGGTTGCGCGCGCCATCGCGACGGCGCTGCCGCACGAGTCCGTCTACTACTTTGGCGACACCAAACGCTGCCCCTACGGCACGCGCACCGAGGATGAGGTGCGCTCGTTTGCGTTGCAGGCGGGTCGTTGGCTTTCGAAGCACGACGTCAAGATTATGGTCATCGCCTGCAACACGGCGACCGCTGCGGCCTTGCGTCTGGCCCAGCAGGTGCTCGACGTTCCCGTGATCGGTGTGATCGCGCCGGGTGCCCGTGCAGCAATCAACTGCACGCGTACGCGTCGCGTGGGCGTGCTCGCCACCAACCTCACTATTCGCTCGGGCGCCTACACGCGCGCCATTCAGGATCTGGATGCCGGCGTCGATGTATACGGCTGTCCTGCCTCGAGCTTTGTCGAGGTTGTCGAACACGAGCTCGCCTCGGGTGCACATCTGCAGGAACAGTGGCTTGAGAACGAGGACATCTTCGATACGCCTGCCGTGCGTGCGCTGGTGGGTGCCACGGTTGAGCCGCTGCGCGACCACGGTATCGATACCGTGGTGCTCGGCTGTACGCATTTTCCGCTGTTGGTGGGACCTATCCGGCATGCGCTGGGGCCTGGGGTGCGCGTCGTGAGTTCCGCCGAGGAGACCACGCGCGAGCTGACCGATATCCTCACGCGCCGCGAGCAGCTGGCGGGCGACGCCGCCGAGCCGCAGCATCGTTTTGCCACGACGGCCGATAACATTGCCGAGTTTGCGGTGGCGGGCAGCTTTATCTTTGGACAGCCGCTCAAGAGCATCGAACATATCGATATCGATGAGCTGAAATAGATGTAAGGCAGCCGCCAAAGCCTTCGCCACATCTTTTGCCGAAAGGAAATTTCTATGGAGTACATGCAGGTCAACCGCGCCAACGGTCGCGCCGCCAACGAGTTGCGCCCCGTTAAGCTCACCCGTGGTGTCATGAAGCACGCCCACGGCTCGTGTTTGGCCGAGTTCGGCGACACGCGCGTGCTGTGCGCCGCCACTATCGAGGAGGGCGTGCCGGGCTGGCGAAAGGGAGCTAAGGCCGGCTGGGTGACCGCGGAATACGCCATGCTGCCGGCGTCGACCGGCAAGCGCTGCAAGCGCGAGCACGCCAACCGCAAGGGTCGCTCCATGGAGATCGAGCGCCTCATTGGCCGCAGCCTGCGTACCGTCGTCAACATGAAGGCGCTCGGCGAGTACACCGTCACCGTCGACTGCGATGTGATTCAGGCCGATGGCGGCACGCGTACAGCGAGCATCACCGGCGCCTGGGTGGCGCTGCACGACGCCCTCGCCATGTGGGTCGAGGCGGGCAAGATCGAGCGCATCCCGCTTATCGGCCAGGTGGCTGCCATCTCCATGGGCGTTGTCGACGGCAATACGCTGCTTGACCTCGATTATTCCGAGGACAGCCATGCCGAGGTCGACATGAACCTCGTCGCCACCGACACCGGCGAGATGATCGAGCTCCAGGGCACCGGCGAGCAGGCGCCCTTTGACCGCAAACGCCTCAACGCCCTGCTCGACCTGGGCGACAAGGGTATCGCCGAGCTCATCGAGCTTCAGCGCCAAGCCATCGCCTAACCTGCCAAAAGGGACAGGTTTATTTTGGTAGGTTTTATCTGCTGAAATGCTGCGTTGAAAGGTCCGATCGCCTGAGAGGGGAGAGGTCAAGTGCCCAAACGCCCCTCACGCGGCTTGCTATAGAGACAAGGAGGCCAGTCATGGCACTTGAGAAGATTGACATCGACACCCTCGACCCGGCGGCGACCATCGTCGTGGCAACGGGCAACGCCCATAAGCTCACCGAGATCGAGGCCATTTTGGGCAAGGTCATGCCCGAGGTGCGCTTTGTGGCGCTCGGCCAGCTGGGTGATTTTGAGGATCCCGAGGAAAACGGCACGACGTTTTTGGAGAACGCCATCATCAAGGCCCAAGCCGCGGTTGAGGAGACGGGCCTTATGGCCATTGCCGACGATTCGGGCTTGGTCGTCGACGCGCTGGACGGTGATCCCGGTGTGTATAGCGCGCGCTATGCGGGCGTGCACGGCGACGATGCCGCCAACAACGCCAAGCTTCTCGTTAACCTGGAAGGCGTGGCAGATGAGGACCGCACCGCACGCTTTATGAGCGTCGTTGCGCTCATCGACACGGACGGCTTGGTCACCTATGGCGAGGGCGCTTGCGAGGGCGTTATCGCGCACGAGGGCCGCGGCGATCACGGCTTTGGCTATGACCCGCTGTTCCTGCCGGTCGACACGCCGGGCAAGACCATGGCCGAGCTGACGGCTGACGAGAAGAACGCCATCAGCCATCGTTTCCACGCGCTCGAGCATCTGTCCGCCAAGCTGACGGGCGAGGAGTAGACCGTGCGTGCGGTGGTGCAGCGCGTGCTCAACGCCGGCGTGACGGTCGACGGCGAGTGCGTGGGCCGCATTGGACGCGGCTACCTGGTGCTGCTGGGTGTGGGCCATGGCGATACGCGTGCCGAGGCCGACAAGCTGTGGGGCAAGCTCCGCGGGCTGCGTATCAACGAGGACGAGAACGGCAAGACCAACTTGGCGCTTGCCGATGTCGACGGCGAGGTGCTCGTGGTGTCGCAGTTCACGCTGTTCGCCGACTGCCGCCACGGTCGCCGTCCGTCGTTTACGGATGCCGGCGCACCCGATGTTGCCAACGAGCTCTACGAGTACTTCCTGACGCTCGTTCGTCAAGATGTCGAACACGTGGCGCACGGCATTTTTGGCGCCGATATGAAAGTCGACTTGGTCAACGACGGCCCATTCACCATCGTCTTGGACACCGACAACCTTTAGGTTACGCGGTTTTACCAAACCGCGTAACAACTGGTCATGCGAGGTTGTCGTCTGGTACGTATTCGAGACCGGGCTTTTTTAGCTACTTGCGTTTGGCGGCAGCAGGGTGCTATAGTATTAGAGTTTTGTCTATCTTAGGGGTATTATCCCCTTTTTGAATTGCACCTTCTGGAGGCCCTGTTCATGGAAGAGATGGAAGTCAATCACGTCGACGACATCCACGAGAAGCTGACCGATATGGTGGGCGATCGCGTCAAGGTTAAGGCCAACATGGGCCGCACCCGCGTCGTCGAGCGCATGGGCACCATCAAGAGCGTCCACCCCGCCGTCTTTATCGTCGAGGTCGACGAGCGCCGCGGCCGCAAGTCGCGTCAGTCCTACCAGTATATCGATGTCCTCACCGGTCAGGTCGAGCTGTTCGACCCTGAGAGCGGCGAGCATATCTTTACCCCGCTCGGCAATCAGCTCGAGGAGCACTAACGGTGACCGATCGGTCCCTGACTCTTTCCGCGCCGGCAAAGATTAACTTCTACCTGGGGGTTCATACCGAGCGCGATGACCGCGGCTACCACAGGGTCGATTCCCTGATGGCAGCCGTCGGTCTTTCCGATACCGTGACGGTCACGCCGGCGCAGGCGCTGACTGTCCAGACGGTTCCGGCATCAGATTTTCCCATGCAAAAGAATACGGCGTATCGGGCTGCGGTTGCTATGGCCGAGCATTATGGTCGCGAGGCAAACATCTGCGTGACGATTGAGAAGCGCATTCCATTGTGCGCCGGCTTGGGCGGCCCCTCGACGGATGCGGCCGCGGTCATTGTCGCCTTGGCGGAGCTCTGGGGCATTGATCGCACCGACCCAGCGCTCGACGATATTGCGCGGGGCATTGGTGCTGACGTCCCGTTCTTTTTGCACGCGAGTCCTGCGTTCTACGTAGGTGGGGGAGACGTGCTGGCAACTGAGTACCCCGCGCTGCCCGCGACGCCTGTCGTACTGGTTAAGCCGCGGGAGGCGAGCGTTTCGACAATTGAAGCCTATCGACGTTTTGACGAGGCCCCGGTGCCTGCGGACAAGCTCGGCGCGATAGCTTCTGCCTTGCGTGCTGGTGATGCCGAGACGGCATATGCGCTCATCCATAACAACCTGGGTATCATTTCCGCACAGATGGAGCCGCAGATTCAAACGGTTCTCGATTGGCTGCGTAAACAGGACGGCACCGTTGCTGTAGATGTGTGCGGATCGGGTGCCTGCTCGTTTGCCATTTGCGACACCGCTGCCACGGCCGAAAGGCTTGCCGATGCTGCCCAGCAAAATGGCTGGTGGGTCTGCGCGACTGAGCTTATTCCCAACACGGTTCAAATCGACGCGCCAAAGAAATAAAAATTTCTCTAGCACACGACGAAAATCTTTGTTACTATAGTCGAGCTAACGGGTTGTGGCTCAGTTTGGTAGAGCACTGCGTTCGGGACGCAGGGGTCGCTGGTTCAAATCCAGTCAACCCGACCAGAGCATGAGGAGGGACCGCTTCTTGCGGTCCCTTTTTTTAGCTAGTGTTGTGATACCGCGATACCCGCGGTATACTCATTCGAGCTTGTCTCGCTGTATTGTGGAGGTCTACATGTTTGGACTGAGGGCTCCTGAGCTCATCATTATTCTCGTCGTTGTCCTGATTATCTTCGGGCCCAAGAACCTGCCGAAGCTCGGCAAGTCTCTCGGCTCTACCGTCAAGAATATCCGCGAGGGTATGGAGGGCGACGATAAGGCCGAGACCAAGCAGGCCGAGGAGGTCGTGGTCGAGCAGTCCGAGGAGGACAAGGAGATCGCTGAGCTCGAGGCCAAGCTCGCTGCTGCCAAGAAGAAGCAGGCAGAGGACAGCGACGCGGACGCAGAGTAGTCCCATCCCTTTGGGGTGAGCACCTGACCGGCTTGCCCGCAGGCTAGCCGGTCTTTTTCGTTTTGTTGACAGTTGATTGTTTGATCAGAGTTGGGGAGATATCCGTATGGACGCAAGCCAGATCGTACTGACCGCTGAGGGCCGCCAGAAGCTCGTCGAGGAGCTCGCTTGGCGTGAGGGCGATTACGCCAAGGAGATCGTCGAGGACATCAAGGAAGCCCGCGCGTTCGGCGACCTTTCGGAGAACTCCGAGTACGACGCCGCTAAGGACAAGCAGGCCCAGAACGCCGCTCGTATTGCCGAGATCCAGGCCATCCTCGCCAACGCTCAGGTTGCTGCCACCACGGGCGACCTGACCGTCTCCATCGGTTCCACCGTTTCGCTGATTGATCCCAACGGCGAGGTCATGGAAGTCACGCTCGTTGGTACCACCGAGACCAACTCGCTCGAGCACAAGATTTCCAACGAGTCTCCGGTCGGTCACGCCATCATCGGTCACGGCGAGGGCGACTCCGTCGAGGTCGTTACGCCTTCCGGCAAGACTCGCGTCTACACCATCGCCAAGATCGCACGCTAGACCACGGTCCCGCGTAAAGGTATGTTTTCGCTCCCTGGGACCGAATCCTGGGGAGCGTTTTAGTTTGAGGAGCTAACTTATGGCAGAGAACCAGAACGCCGCCGATCAGGCATCGACGCTCAACGACGAGCGCGCCACCCGCCTGGCCAAGCGCGCCGCCCTGTTCGAGGCGGGCCAGAACCCCTATCCTGAGCACTCTGAGCTTGAGGACTACGTCGCCGATATCGAGGCTAAGTACGCCGAGCTTGCCGATGGCGAGGACACCGAGGACGTCGTGAAGATCGCCGGCCGCGTGGTCGCCAAGCGCGGTCAGGGCAAGATCATGTTCATCGTCGTGCGCGATGCGACTGCCGAGATTCAGCTGTTCTGCCGCATCAACGACATGGACGAGGCTGCCTGGAATACGCTCAAGGCCCTCGACCTGGGCGACATCCTGGGCGTGACCGGCGTGGTCGTGCGCACCCAGCGCGGCCAGCTTTCCGTTGCCCCTAAGAGCGCGACCCTGCTTGCCAAAGCCGTTCGTCCGCTGCCCGAGAAGTTCCACGGTCTTTCCGACAAGGAGACCCGCTATCGCCAGCGCTATGTCGACCTGATCGCCAACGACGACGTTCGCGAGACCTTCCGTAAACGTTCGCAGATTCTCTCCACCTTCCGTCGCTTTATGGAGTCCGACGGCTACATGGAGGTCGAGACCCCCATCCTGCAGACCATCCAGGGCGGTGCTACTGCCAAGCCGTTCATTACCCACTTCAACGCGCTCGATCAGGAGTGCTACCTGCGTATTGCCACCGAGCTGCACCTCAAGCGCTGCATTGTCGGTGGTTTTGAGCGCGTGTTCGAGATCGGCCGCATCTTCCGTAACGAGGGCATGGACCTTACCCACAATCCCGAGTTCACCACGATGGAGGCCTACCGTGCCTTCTCCGACCTCGAGGGCATGAAGGCGCTCGCCCAGGGTGTCATTAAGGCGGCTAACAAGGCCATCGGCAACCCCGAGGTCATCGAGTACCAGGGCCAGACCATCGACCTTTCTGGTGAGTGGGCCAGCCGTCCCATGACCGACATCGTCTCCGACGTGCTCGGCAAGCAGGTCACCATTGACACGCCGGTCGAGGAGCTTGCTGCCGCCGCGCGCGAGAAGGGCCTGGAGATCAAGCCCGAGTGGACTGCTGGCAAGATCATCGCCGAGATTTACGATGAGCTGGGCGAGGACACCATCGTCAACCCCACGTTCGTGTGCGATTACCCCATCGAGGTCAGCCCGCTTGCCAAGCGTTTTGAGGACGATCCGCGTCTGACCCACCGCTTTGAGCTGGTCATCGCCGGCCACGAGTACGCCAACGCATTTTCCGAGCTCAACGACCCGGTCGACCAGGCTGAGCGCTTTGCTGCCCAAATGGCCGAGAAGGCCGGCGGCGATGATGAGGCTATGGAGTATGACGAGGACTACGTGCGCGCCCTCGAGTACGGTATGCCTCCCGCGGGCGGCATTGGCATTGGTATCGACCGCGTGGTCATGCTGCTCACCAACCAGGCTTCTATCCGCGACGTCCTGCTGTTCCCGCACATGAAGCCCGAGAAGGGTTTCCAGTCCGGTGCTGCTGCCGCCAAGGCTGCAGAGGCCGGCAACGCCGCGAGCCCGTTCGTTACGTCGCTTAAGCCCACGCTCGATTACTCCAAGATCGCCGTTGAGCCGCTGTTCGAGGAGTTCGTCGACTTTGATACCTTCTCCAAGAGCGATTTCCGCGCTGTGAAGGTCAAGGCATGCGAGGCCGTCAAGAAGTCCAAGAAGCTGCTGAACTTTACGCTCGACGACGGTACCGGTACCGACCGCACCATCCTCTCCGGTATTCACGCTTATTACGAGCCCGAGGACCTGGTCGGCAAGACCTTGCTCGCCATCACCAACCTGCCTCCGCGCAAGATGATGGGTATTCCCAGCTGCGGCATGCTGATCAGCGCTGTCCACGAGGAGGAGGGCGAGGAGCGCCTCAACCTGATCCAGCTCGACGCCTCCATCCCTGCCGGCGCAAAGATGTACTAACTAGTTACGCGGTTCTACGAACCGCGTAACGGCTCGACGCTGCGCGGGCCGCATTTGGACAATCTGACGTTCAACTTCAAGGGCGCGACCAGAAGGTCAGCGCCCTTTCGTTTCACGTCACCTTGTCACAAATGCGACCCGCTCGCTGACTTATGCTCAACCTGCGGCGCCATTTTTCTTGAAGGCACCTTGCTCGCTCTGGCGGGCTTTCGCTGTCCGTCCTCTATCTGCGGTGTTGCCCTGGTTGGCACTTAGGGACGTTCCTTTTCTGCCGGCACTTGGGGACAGTCCTTGTCGAGTTACTGGTAGTCATTGGGGACGTTCTTAAACGACTACCCACGGCTATTGCGCGCATGGTTCGCATGACAGCCGTCTCTTTTATGTTTCCTTTAGCCGTCGCTGTCTAGGATGGGGGTTAGTCGATAGGAAGGGAGCACCGGGATGGACGACGCGAGCGAGCGCGCAATCGAAGAGGACATGCTCGATCAGTTCAACTACTTTGATGATGAGGACGAGGAGCTGATCGACCGTCGCGAGCCAGCGCCGCTTGATTCCTTTGATCTGGTCGATGAAGAGCCCGACGAGGACGAGGGCGAATCGGCGGAGCCCTCACAGCCTTCGCGCCTTAACTCGCTGCTTTCGAGAGCCCCCATGCACCACGGCGTTCGTGCCGGCGCGCTCCATATGAAAACTGACTGGCACCAGATCGTGACGGCAGGCGATGAGCTTGCCGTCGATGCGCCGCTCACCGATAAATCATCCATCATCTGCCGCACCGGCATGCTTATGCTGGCAAGCGGAACGGGTGCCTGGCGCGTGCGCGATACCATGAATCGTGTTGCCGCCGTACTCGGTGTCACCATCCACGTTGACTTAAGTCTTCTGTCGTTTGAGTGCACCTGCATCGAAGATGGTCACTGCTTTAATGAGGTCGTCAGCTTGCCCACAACGGGCGTCAATACCCATCGCATTTGGATGATGGAGAGTTTCCTCAAGGAAATCGAGACCTATGGTCGTCGCTTCACGGTGCACGAGTATCACGAGATGCTCAAGACCGTTGAGAGTTCAAAACCTGATTACGCGCCTTGGCAACAGGGCCTTGCGGCGGCCTGCGCCTGTGGCGCCTTCGTTTTTTTGCTCGGCGGCGGCCCTATCGAGATGGCCTGCGCGTTCGTGGGCGCGGGTGTCGGCAACTTTGCCCGCTCCCATATTCTCAAGCAAGGCCTTGGTCAGTTCAGCGCGCTGACGACCGGCGTTGCGCTCGCTTGCGTTTCGTATCTGCTGGCATTGCTCGGCCTTGGCCAGGTCATACCGGGGGCAATGTCGCACCAAGAAGGCTATATCGGCGCCATGCTCTTTGTGATTCCCGGCTTTCCACTCATTACGGCAGGCCTCGACATCGCTAAGCTCGACATGCGAAGCGGTATCGAGCGCCTTTCATATGCCGTATCGATTATTGTGATGGCGACCCTCGTAGGTTGGATGGTTGCCGAGTGTGTTGGCCTGGCGCCGGACGACTTTGCCCCACTGGGCCTTTCGCCGCTTGCCCTTACGCTCCTGCGCGTGGTGATGAGCTTCGTTGGCGTATTCGGCTTCTCGGTGATGTTCAACAGCCCGGTAAAGATGGCCGCGGCAGCTGGGTTGATCGGCGCCGTGTCCAATACCCTGCGTCTGACCCTTGTCGATGCGCCGACGATGATTCCCTTCCTGGGCCTCAGCACGGGAATGCCTCCCGAGGCAGCAGCGTTTATCGGCGCGCTGGTATCGGGGCTGCTCGCAAGCTTGGCTGAAGTCAAGCTCACCTACCCGCGCATCGCCCTCACGGTGCCTTCGATTGTCATTATGGTGCCGGGCTTGTATCTGTATCGCTCGATGTATTACATGTGCACCTTCGACACGGTCAATATGCTCGGCTGGTTTGTGCGCGCAGTGCTCATCGTAGCGTTTCTGCCCGTTGGACTGGGTGTGGCGCGTACGCTCACCGACCCTCGCTGGCGCCACACCAGCTAATTGGTACAAGGGGGACAGGTTACTTTGCACCAAATGAGTTGCGGTGAAATAGGGACTGAATTGCTGCTTAAAGGGTCAAAACAGTCCGTATTCCACCGCAACTTATGGGGTCGGGGGATTATCGGTGCCCTGCATCTTCATAAACTCAACGCTTACGAAGCGCATGCGTTTCGTGCTAGGCTGGTTCCACCACATAAGTAGTCGCAGACGCGCGTACCACGGGCGGGCGAGATGAAGTTCCAACAGCTCCATCTTGCCCGCCCGTTTTTGTTGCGTGGCGCCGCGGTACAACACAGAGAGGAATCTGCCCTTTATGCCTATCAACAAACGAGAGAGCCTGCTGTTCACCTTTATCATGTGCTTTTGCATGGTGCTCTGGATGAGCATCTACAACGTTGCCCTGCAGCACGGGGCCATCAACGGCGAGGTCGTTGCCACTGCGTGGCTCGGCTTCCCCGTTGCCTACATTTTTGCCATGTGCTGCGACTGGTTCGTCGCCAGCCCGCTCGCCAAGGGTTTCGCCTTTAAGTACTTGGTCACGCCGGGCAAGAGCTCGCCACTTGCCATGACGCTCGCCGTCAGCTCCTGCATGGTCGTTCCCATGGTCATCATCATGTCGCTGTACGGTGCCTGTGAGGGTCTGACGCACATGCCCGGCGGCATCCTTGCGAACCTGTATTCCGTGCCCGCGATCTGGATGATCAACATCCCGCATAATTTTGTGATGGCGCTGCCGTGGAACCTTTTGGTAGCCGGTCCGATTTCCCGCTTCGTCTTCCGTCGCGCCTTCCCGATGGGCACGGTCTTTGCCGAGCCGCACATGGAGCTCGTTCACATGCCGGGTGCTCCCGCTGCCGATGTAGCCAATGACGTTGCCGAGGGCATGGACGCCGAGCCTGCCTGCTAGACAGCAGCTCAAAACCAAACTGTCAAACGGACCGGAGCGATTCCTTTTTTGTAGACGTTGTCGCGCGGCTACGGGTGGGAAAGGTCCCAACGGTTAACATATACTCCATATGGGTAAAGAGACCAAAGCGCCGCCACGAGTGGCGCTTTGCGTTTGAAAAACTAGCTCGTCTAAGAGGAACTAGCATGTTAGACCGTTTTACCGATCGCGCGCGCAAGGTCATGTCCATGGCCAAGCAGGAGGCGCTCGATCTTCATTCAAATAAGGTGGGCACCGAGCACCTGCTGCTCGCGCTCGCTAAGGAGGACGAGGGTATTGCCGCCGAGGCACTGCGCTCGCTCGATATCTCCTACGACGACATCATGGATACCCTCAAGGAGGTCCAGACCACGGTGCCCGAGCCCAGCGAGGAGACCGAGGCCGCCAAGCTCGCCTTTACGCCGCTCGTCATCAGCGTGATGGAGCGTTCTTTCCGTGTGGCACGCGAGAACAACCAGACCTACGTGTCGACCGAGCACCTGCTGATCGGCATCGTCGAAGAGGGCAACGGCATGGCCATGGACATCCTCATGCGCCTGGGTGTGTCGTCCGCCTCCATCAAAAAGGCTATCGAGAAACTCACCGCCAAGGACCAGGACAAGAAGCGTCCGCTCGCCGGCGCCGGTGCTGGTCGTCCCGGTGCGGGCCTGCCGTTCTTTAGCGGCTCGGATGCCTCTCAGCAAAAGGGGAGCGGCACCGACACGCTCAAGCAGTTCGCCACCAACCTCACGCAAAAGGCGCGCGACGGCGAGCTCGATCCCGTGATTGGCCGCGAAAAGGAAGTCCAGCGCATGATGGAGATCCTTTCGCGCCGCACCAAGAACAATCCGCTTATCCTGGGCGATCCCGGCGTGGGCAAGACGGCTATCGTCGAGGGCCTGGCGCAGCAGATTGCTGCTGGCAATGTGCCCGAGAATCTTATGAACCAGAATATCTGGACGCTCGATCTGCCGGGTCTCGTTGCGGGTGCCAAGTATCGCGGTGAGTTTGAGGAGCGCCTCAAGAACGTGATCCAGGAGGCGACCGAAGCCGACGACGTCATCTTGTTTATCGACGAGATGCACACCATCATCGGTGCCGGTTCCGCCGAGGGCTCCATCGACGCGAGCTCCATGCTCAAGCCGGTGCTCGCGCGCGGCGCTTTCCAGATTATCGGTGCCACCACGGCCGAGGAGTTCCGCAAGTACCTCACCAAGGACCCGGCCTTCGAGCGTCGCTTCCAGACCATCGATGTCGAGGAACCGAGTGTCGAGGACACCGTCAAGATTCTGACTGCGCTCAAGCCGCGCTACGAGGAGCACCACCACGTGCGTTACACGCAGGGTGCCATCGAGGCCGCCGCGAACCTCTCCAACCGCTACATCCAGGATCGCTTCCTGCCCGATAAGGCCATCGACCTCATCGACGAGGCCGGTGCCCGCGCTCGCATCGCCGCGAATCGCGCGCCCGAGCCGGTGCGTGAGGCCGAGCATCGCGTGGAGGAGCTTAAGGCCGCCGCGCAGGAGGCCACCGAGAGCGACGACATGAACAAGGCCGCCGAGATCACCGAGCAGCAGAAGGCCGCCGAGATTGAACTCGCCGAGGCCAAGGCCGCCTGGACCGCCGAGCTCGACGCCAGCCCGCTCACCATCGATGTGAGTCAGATCGCCGATATCGTGTCCGTGACTTCGGGCGTGCCGGTGTCCTCGCTTACCGAGAGCGAGAGCCGTCGCCTGCTGCAAGCCGAAAGCGTGCTCAAGACGCGCATCATCGGTCAGGATGAGGCTGTCGAGGCAGTTGCCAAGGCCGTGCGCCGCAGCCGTTCGCCGCTCAAGGACCCGCGTCGCCCCGGCGGCAGCTTTATCTTCCTGGGTCCCACCGGCACGGGCAAGACCGAGCTCGCCAAGACGCTCGCCGAGTACCTCTTTGGCAGCAAGGATGCACTCATCAGCTTCGACATGTCCGAGTTCGGTAGCGAGTTCGAGGTCTCCAAGCTCATCGGTAGCCCTCCGGGTTACGTCGGTCACGACGAGGGCGGCCAGCTCACCAAGGCCGTTCGTCGCCACCCGTACTCGGTCGTGCTGTTCGACGAGATCGAGAAGGCGCACCCCGATATCTTCAACATCTTGCTGCAGGTGCTGGAGGAGGGCCGCCTGACCGATAGCCAGGGCAAGACGGTCGACTTCCGCAACACCGTGATCATCATGACGTCCAACGTGGGCGCTCGCGAGATTGCGCAGGATGCGAGCGTTGGCTTTGGCACTACCGGCGAGCAGGGTCTCACGTCGAGTGAGATCCGCGGCCGCGCGATGGGCGAGCTCAAGCGCCTGTTCCGCCCCGAGCTGCTCAACCGTATCGACGACATTGTGGTGTTCCAGAAGCTCTCGGGCGAGAATCTCACCAAGATCGCGCACCTGCTGGTGGACGATCTGCGCCAGCGCCTGATCGCAAACGGCATGAACATCAAGCTTACCGATGCGGCCTACGACAAGATTGTGGCGGAGGGTACCGACCTCACCAATGGCGCGCGTCCTCTGCGTCGTGCCATCCAAAAGCTCATCGAGGACCCGTTGTCCGAGGAGCTGCTGGCCGGCGAGTGGGGCGAGGGCGATACCGTCCTGTGCGACGTGGCCGATGGCAAGTTTGTCTTTAGCCACGGCACGGGCGAGATTCCGGCACCGCGTCCGGCAGGTACGCTCGGTTGCGATACCACCCCGGCGGCACCGCACACTGGCAGCGCCGCGCCCGTGAGCGGCGGAGTGAGTTCGGGCCCCGGCGGCATGATGCAAGCCGGTTCCGGCGCACTGTAGGGCGTGGCGACAATTTGATACGCGCAATCGAGGCGCTCCGGAAAGGGCGCCTCGATTTGTAGAGCTGCGGAAGTTGTGACCGTTACGCTATACGGTCCACCGTTAGCCGATGATGCGAGGGCGCTCGGCGTTTTCGACTGGTTTATGCACGCAAAGTCTGGGAATATACAAGTCGCATATCTTACTGTCTAACCAGTTGCGCCAAGGAGGCACCATGGACTACAAGATCACCGGCTATGAGCCCGCCCAGCTGTTCCATTTCTTTGAGGAGGTCAGCGCGATCCCCCGTGGGTCTGGCAATGAGAAGGGCATCAGCGATTTCCTGGTCGCGTTTGCCAAGGAGCGCGGCCTCGATGTGTATCAGGACGAGGTCTACAACGTCATCATTCGCAAGCCCGCATCTGCCGGTGCCGAGAATGCCCCGACCGTGATGCTGCAGGGCCACATCGATATGGTGTGCGACAAGTTGGGCTCCGTTGAGCACGACTTTATGACCGATGGTATCGACCTGGTCGTCAAGGACGGCGTCCTCACCGCCAACGGTACCACCTTGGGTGCCGACAACGGTATCGCCGTCGCTCTGATGCTCACTGTTCTCGATGACGATTCGATCGTTCACCCCGCCCTCGAGTGCGTATTCACCACCGACGAGGAGACTGGCCTGGTCGGCGCCGAGACGCTCGACAAGTCCCAGATTAGCGCCCGCACCATGATTAACCTTGACTCCGAGGAAGAGGGCGTTGCCACCGTCAGCTGCGCCGGCGGCGTCGTCGTTACCTACACCTGCCCGATCGTGCGCGAGCACAAGACCGGTAGCACCCTCACGCTCGACATCTCCGGCCTGCTGGGCGGTCACTCCGGCAGCGATATCCACCTGGAGCGCGGCAACGGCAACCTCATCATGGCCCGCATCATCGACCGCCTGATGGTTGCCGGCGAGCCCGCCATCGTTAGCTTTAACGGCGGCACCAAGGACAACGCCATCAACCGTGAGTGCAAGGCTGTTCTGGTCTACGCCGACCACGCTGCCGCCGAGGCCGCGGCCCAGATTGCAAAGGGCATCATCGCCGACGTCACTGCCGAGCTCGAGGTCTTCGACCCCGGCTTTACCTGCACCGTCGAGATTGCCGACGACGCCGAGGTCGAGGCCATGGACCAGAAGTCCGCGCTTGCCCTCATCCGCGCCCTGCGTCTTGCCCCTAACGGCGTGATTCGCCGCAACGTCGCCACCGACGGCTCCGTCGAGGTTTCCTCCAACATCGGTGTGGTTGCCACTTCTGACGACCAGGTCAAGATCATGCTGTCCCCGCGCTCCTCGATCACCTCGCTGCAGAACGAGTTCAAGGACCGCCTGCAGACGCTGGCCGATGTCCTGGGCTTCGACGCCAAGTTCGAGTTCGAGTATCCCGGCTGGAGCTATGCCGAGCATTCGCCGGTCCGCGACGTCTTCGTCGAGAGCTATCGCGAGCTCTTTGGCTCCGAGCTGCGCATCGAGTCCATTCACGCCGGCCTTGAGTGCGGCCTGTTTGCCGAGGCCCTGCACGGCCTGGACGCCATCGCCGTGGGCCCGACGCTCTCCGATGTCCACACCCCGGACGAGAGCATGGAGCTCGCTTCTGCCGAGCGCTTCTACGAGCTGCTCATCGACGTCCTCAAGCGCCTCGCTGCGTAAAGGTCGCCTTGGTTAAGCCACTCTAAAACGGCTGGCTATGAAAACGGCCGCCTGGCGTAATGCCGGGCGGCCGTTATTCGTTACAGTGCGAGGATCCCCAGATGCTCAAGCAAGATCTTAAGCCCGATGAGGATGAGCACGACGCCGCCCACGATGGTGGCGGGTTTTTCGTAGCGCGCGCCAAAGGTGTGGCCGATCGCTACGCCGGCGACGGAGAAGACAAAGGTCGTGATGCCGATGAGCGATACAGCTGGAACGATGTCGACCGAGAGCGCCGCAAACGAGATACCCACGGCGAGCGCGTCAATCGAGGTGGCGATGGCGAGGATCAGGTACTCGCCCAGGTCAATCTTTTCGGCATCCTTGCCGTCGCCTTCATCCTCGTCTTCGGTAAAGGCTTCCCATAGCATTTTGCCGCCGATGAAGGCCAAAAGGATAAAGGCGATCCAATGGTCGATGGGTCCGATGAAGCCCATGAATTGACTGCCGAGCGCCCATCCGATTACGGGCATGCCGGCCTGAAAGCCGCCAAAGAACAGGCCGAGCACCACGGCGACTTTAAGGTTGATCTTCTTCATGCCAAGGCCCTTGCAGATGGAAACGGCAAAGGCGTCCATCGAAAGGCCAACGGCGAGCAACACGAGCTCTGCGAGTCCCATAGTCTGGCTCCCTCTCTGCGGGCGAACCCGATTACACGACTACTCCCTCATTTATATGAGACCCGATGCTACCACATGGGTGGTCAAAAGATCCCGTCCCAAATGAGCTACCCAAGCTGTGTTCGCTCATTCTGTAAGCATCGGATTTTGCGGGCGTCACAGGGGCAAACCGTGAGAAACTTATTGACGTTTATGGAGCGTATACGATGGGAGCGATGCCTTGGATAAGAACGAGCTGCAAAAGCGTATGGAACAGGCCATCCGCCTGACGGCACCTGGTCAGCCGATCCGCACCGCCCTCGACATGATCATCGCCGGTCACCTGGGTGCCCTTATCTGCGTCGGCGACACCGAAAACGTGCTCGCTGCCGGTAACGACGGCTTCCCGCTCAACATTTCGTTCACCTCGAACCGTCTGTTCGAGCTCTCCAAGATGGACGGTGCCATCGTCATCGACGGCGACCTCACCCAGATTCTGCGCGCCAACTTCCACCTCAATCCCGATCCCTCGCTTGCCACGAGCGAGACGGGCATGCGTCACCGCACCGCCGCTCGCATGTCGGTGCTCACCGACGCCATCGTGATCTCGGTCTCGGCTCGTCGTGCTGTCGTCAACGTGTATGTCCACGGTAAGAGCTACGAGATTCAGCCTGTCACCACCATCATGAGCTCGGTCAACCAGCTCGTCGCCACGCTCCAGACTACCCGCCAGTCGCTCGATCGCTCCCTGCTGCGCCTGACGGCCCTCGAGCTCGACGACTACGTTACGCTCGCCGACATCACCGGCATCTTCTCGAGCTTCGAGATCATGCAGCAGGCAAAGACCGAGCTTAAGGATTGCATCGTCAAGCTGGGCAACCAGGGCAAGCTCGTGCAGATGCAGCTCGAGCAGCTCGCCGGCTCCAGTATGGATACCGAATACGACCTGATGATCCGCGACTACGCGAGTGACTCCTCCGAGGCCAATGCCGAGAAGATTCGCGCCGAGCTTGCCCGCATGACGCCTAAGGACCTGTCCGACCCGCAGCATGTGGCGGCGGTTCTGGGTTACGACGACCTGGACGAGGACTCCGTCATGACTCCGCTGGGCCTGCGCACGCTTTCGCGCGTGTCCGTCGTGCGCGACGGCGTGGCCGAGAAGATCGTCGACGAGTATGGCTCGCTGCAGGAGCTCATGGATGACATCAGCGAGGACCCGGAGCGCCTGGGCGACTTTGGCGTCAACAACCCTGCCATTCTTGCGGACTCACTGTACCGCATGAAGGGCACCAAACAGGGGAACGCATAATGGCGCCCGTGTGCGCCGTGGTCGTTGCCGGTGGCAGCGGTCAGCGCTTTGGAAATCCCGGCGGCAAGCAGCTCGTCAATGTAGCAGGCCGTCCGCTTATGAGCTGGTCCATCCGCGCGTTCGATCGTAGCGACAAGGTCGGCCACATTGTGGTGGTATGTCCTGCCGAGCGCCGTGCCGAGATGCGCCGCCTGGCCATCGACCCGTTTGACTATGACACGCCCATCAGTTTTGCCGATGCCGGCGATACCCGTCAGGATTCCACCCGTGCCGGCGTGCACGCGGTGCCGGCGGGTTTCGAATATGTCGCTATCCACGACGGCGCCCGTCCGCTCATTACCACCGAGGCTATCGACCATGCGATCGACGTACTTGTGAGTGACCGTGCTCTCGACGGTGTCGTGTGCGGTCAGCCCGCGATCGACACGCTCAAGATCGTCGATGGCGACAACATCGTCGAGACGCCGCCGCGCGAGCTGTATTGGGCCGCGCAGACGCCGCAGATCTTTAGTGTCGACGCCATGAAGCGCGCCCATGTCGCGGCGATTGCCGAGGGCTTTATCGGTACCGATGATTCGTCGCTGGTCGAGCGCATGGGTGGGCGCGTCCGCTGCGTCCAGAGCCCGCGCGATAACCTTAAGGTGACGGTGCCCGAGGACCTGCGTCCCGTAACCGCGATTCTGCTTGGCCGCATGGCCGAGGGAGAGGACCTTCCCCATGTTCAGTAACCTGCGCATTGGCCATGGCTATGACGTTCACCGTTTGGTGGAGGGGCGTCGATGTATCATCGGCGGGGTCGACATTCCCTACGAGCGCGGCCTGCTGGGTCACTCGGATGCCGATGTGCTCGCGCACGCCTTAGCCGACGCCATTCTGGGCGCCTGCCGCGGGGGAGACATCGGCAAGCTATTTCCCGACACCGATCCCGCCTACGAGGGTGCCGATTCGATGGTGCTGCTTGCTCGCGTGATGGACTATGCGCGTGAGCTGGGCTTTGAGTTTGTCGATGCCGACTGCACCATTGCCTGTCAGCAACCCAAGATCACCCCGCACCGCGATGCCATGCGCGCCAACCTTGCCCATGCCCTGGGCGTTGACGTCGAAAACGTGGGCGTCGCCGCCACTACGACCGAAAAGCTCGGTTGGGAAGGCCAGGGCGAGGGAATCGGCGCCTGGGCCGTCTGCCTGCTACAGAAAACCGTTAAGGAGTAACGAATGCGTATCTACAACAGCGCTACCCATAAAAAGGAAGAGTTCCAGCCGATCGAGTCCGGCAAGGTCCGCATGTACGTGTGCGGCCCCACGGTCTACGACAACATCCACATCGGCAATGCCCGCACGTTCATCAGCTTCGATGTGATTCGTCGCTGGCTCATCGCGAGCGGCTACGAGGTCACGTTCGCCCAGAACCTCACCGATGTCGATGACAAGATCATCAAGCGCGCCAACGAGCAGGGCCGTACGGCTGCCGAGGTCGCGACGGAGTTCTCCGATAAGTTCATCGGCGTCATGCGCGCCGCCAACGTACTCGATCCCGATGTGCGCCCCCGCGCCACCAAGGAGATCGGCCCCATGATCGCCATGATCAAGACGCTTATCGAGCAGGGCCACGCTTACGCAGCCGATAACGGCGATGTGTACTTTGCCGTGCGCAGCGATCCCAACTATGGTCGGGTCTCGGGCCGCAACATCGACGACCTTATGGTTGGCGCGCGCATCGAGGAGAACGAGGACAAGAACGACCCACTCGACTTTGCCCTGTGGAAGGCCGCTAAGCCCGGCGAGCCCAGCTGGCCGAGCCCCTGGGGCGAGGGCCGTCCCGGTTGGCACACCGAGTGCGCCGCCATGGTGCATCGCTACCTGGGCACTCCGATCGACATCCACGGCGGCGGCTCCGACCTTGCCTTCCCGCATCACGAGAACGAGTGCGCCCAGGCCACCTGCGCCTGGCACCAGGGCTTCTCCAACACTTGGATGCACACGGGCATGCTGCTGGTAGATGGCGAGAAGATGTCCAAGTCGCTCGGCAACTTCTTTACGCTGGCCGAGGTTCTCGAGCAGCACTCCGCTGCCGCCCTGCGCCTGCTGATGCTGCAGACGAGCTATCGCTCGCCGCTCGACTTTTCTTGGGAGCGCCTGGAGGGTGCCGAGAACTCGCTCACGCGTATCGCCGGTACGGTCGAGAACCTGCGCTGGGCCGCGAACCATGCGACGGCCGATGCCGATGCGGCTGCCGCCGAGGCGTTTGCCGCCAAGGCCGCCGAGACCCGTGCCACCTTTAAGGAGTGCATGGACGACGACTTTAACACCGCTGGTGCCATGGGTGCCGTCTTTGGCTTTGTGACCGAGTGCAACCAGTACCTGGAGCAGGCGGGCGACGCTGCCGACAAGGCCGCCGCGCTTGCCGCCGCCGACACGCTGGCCGAGCTGCTCGATACGCTTGGCGTTGAGCTCCCCGAGCCCAAGGTCGAGCTGCCGCTGGGCCTGCTGGGCGTTGCCGCCGGTTTGGTCGCCTATACGGGTGACGACGTGGACGAGGCCGCTGCCAAGATTCTCGAGGCCCGCGCCGAAGCCCGCGCCGCCAAGAACTGGGATCTGGCCGACGCCATCCGCGACCAGCTCAAGGACCTGGGCCTCACCATTGAGGATACCGCCGCCGGCACCCGTATCAAATCTCTCTAATCCCCGCGGGTTTCCCAAGCACCCGACCGCCCGAGCCACGGCACCTTGCCTTTCAATCGTCGGGCATGACCTCAAGGTCTATGCCCTCCTCTTTCAAGGCAATCTGCCGCACCTCGGGCGGTCGGTCTATTTGTTTCGTTTGATAGTTGTATTTAGGAGGTCGCTTTATGGCCGACAATCGCAAGCGTGCACCGCGTGGAGGCAAGCAGGCTGCTTCTGGCTCGCGTCCGATTCGCCGCAACGACCGCGCTGCCGCTCCCAAGGGCCAGCGCGAGCGCTCACAGGCTGCTCGCCCGCAGCGCGAGCGTAGCCGCGATAACGTCCAGGTTCCCAAGGGCGAGTTTATCGAAGGTCGCCGTGCTGCCGCCGAGGCGCTGCGTACCGGCTTTCCCGTCAAGTGCGCGCTCATCGCTGAGGGCGGGGAGCGCGATGCCGCCTTGTCGCACCTGGTCGACGACCTCAACGCCGCAGGTGTCCGCATTAAGTATGTGCCGCGCGCGCAGCTCGACGCGCTGTCGAGCCATGGCGCTCACCAGGGCATTGCGCTCGAGGTTGGCAACTTCCCCTATGCCGATGTTGCCGATATCCTCGACCGTGCGGGCGACGGTCCGGCGCTCGTCGTCGTGCTCGACCATGTGACCGACGACGGCAACTTTGGCGCCATCGTGCGCTCCGCCGAGGTCGTGGGCGCGGCGGGCGTCATCATTGCCAACAAGCGCGCCGCCGGTGTAACCGTCGGCAGCTACAAGACTTCTGCCGGCGCCGTCATGCATCTGCCCATCGCGCAGGTGCCCAATATCGCCCGTGCACTCGATGACCTCAAGGCCGCTGGCTTTTGGGTGGGCGGTGCTTCCGAGCACGCCGAGGGCAGCTGCTGGGATGCTCCCTTCGAGGGCCGCGTGGCGCTCGTCATGGGTTCCGAGGGCGACGGCATCTCGCGTCTGGTGCTCGAGAAATGCGACTTCTTGACCAAGCTTCCCCAGCGTGGCATGACCGAGAGTCTCAACGTTGCCCAGGCGACCACCGCGCTGTGCTTTGAGTGGCTGCGCCGCAATGCCGGCGAGCTCATGGGGGAGGAGTAGCGCATGTCCAAGAAGAACCGTGCCAAGTCCAAGGCCAAGCGCTTTGGCGAGGGCTCGGCCAAGCCGATTGTTTCGGCCGCGACCTATGGCGTGGGCGGCAATGCGTTTGCGCAGGCCATCGCCGATCCGGTCTCGACGGTGCACTCCAATAAGCCCGAGCTGCTGGTGGTCGACGGTTACAACGTGATTCACTGCACGCCGCGCTACGAAAAGCTCGTCTACGACCATTCCGACGATCCGTATTCCAGCGACGTTCACGATATGGCGCGCACGGCGCTCATTAATGACGTAGCTGCGTTTGCCCAGGGCCGCTACGAGGCCGTGATTGTATTTGACGGCGCGGGCAATATTTCCAGCGAGCGCCCCAACCTACCGGCCCGCGGCGTGCGCATTGAGTTTTCGCCGACGGGTGTTTCGGCCGATACCGTGGTGCAGAAGCTCTGCATCGAGGCGCGCGAAGAAGGCCGCGCGTGCTCCGTGGTTTCGAGTGACGGCACAATCCAGGCCGTCGTCATGGGCAAGGGCGTCACGCGCATCTCGAGCCGCATGCTGGTGGACGAGATCAAACAGATCGACAACGACGTTCACGAGGCCGAGGAAGCCCCGCAAATCAAGATGACTCTGGGCAGTCGCCTGAGCCCCGATGCCCTGGCCAAGCTCAAGGCCCTTCGCGGGAGGTAGGTGAGCTGACGGCGCGACGCTGTCTCGCTAACTCCATTCAGCGATGTCGATCATTCTACGGAGGCGCCATGTAAGCGCCTCTTTTAGATATGGCAGCCTTGCCGCGAGCGCGTCGTTTCTGGACAGAATCTCGATTGCCTCGTCAACGAAGCCTTCGAGTTTGTCGCCGTCAAACCAGCTCATGTCCTCGACGAGCAACATTTGTTTGGCGGGGCTTGAATGAAATTGCGCACTGGTAAAACTGTGCTCTCCCGCCCTAAGCTCCTCTAGTGATATGTTGCACCAGAGTGATGAGCCCGAATCGAAGATGGGGGCTGGTCTGCAGACCAGTGAGTTGACGTTTCGCACGAGGCCGAAGTTGCGCCAATGACGATCGTAGTTGGCAATGATGTCATCGCATACGATCATGCGGCCAAGGGCGTCTTTTATATCTGTCGCTCCAAGCTCCTCGCAGTTTGCTACATACCGTTCGTAATCGGTTAGTCGCTCGTCTGCATTTGCATGCTGGTTTACATAGAACGCAGGGACATATTCTTCTTCGTCAGTTAAGAAGACACTGCATGTGCTCAAGGCGGAAGTGCCCGCGCCTTCGAGCGAATAGGGTACATAATCGTAAGTGTTCAGGATGCGACGGTGAAGTGCAGTCGCCACCATCTCGTTATAGGGTTCCTGGTTTAGATGCGCTCCTGCTTTATGCAGAATTCGACGCCCGCCCTCGCATGTCCAGTACTTTTGAAGATTGCCGTCCGACGTGTTATCGGGCTTTGCGGCAGCCGCTTTTCCCTCTGGGGCAAAGGGCGCAATGGACAGTGAGACGTCATCAAAGGCGTTATTGAAGAAGTTAATGTCCTCCCAGGCGAGACCGGAACTTTGGGGCCTTATCCAATACTGGTCGGATAAGGAGAGGCCAAGATTTCGCTGTACGAGTTCATCGGGAACATCGACTGCGGCTTCTGCAAGCAGGGAGGCTAGCCCAATGCGTGCGAGCGGGATACCGCGGCCGCGCCACCAAGTGCGGAAAGAGTCGAGCGATACGGGGCTATTAGGGCCAAATACCCCAATAGGGGCGTGGGCGTAATCGACGTCGGCACCGATGTGGGTGAAGTCTTTTCGCGATGTGTTGTAGACCAGCTGAGCGACTTCATACGTGCGGTTCATGAGGGTGAACGCGATCTCGCTCTTACCGTAGCCGCGGCGGGGACGTCCCCCCGTTTTGGTCACGGAGCGGAGTCGCGTGTCGACGCTGTCTTTGTCGATGAGCCATACGCCAGAAGCCTTGCGGGCCTCAAGTGCTCCGTTTTTTATGAGCTCCTGCACCCTGCGCGGAGTGATGCCGAGTAGCTCGGCGGCTTCCTTGGTGGTAAGCATCGAGAAACCCTTCGTCAGAACGAATAGTTTTATCTATTCCATTGTAATTAAAACTATTCGTTCTGACGAAGGGTTTTGAGATGTGGTCGGTCGAAGGGTCTGTTGCGCCCCGTCCGTAATTCCTTTATTCTTAATTGGCTTCGCGCGAGAGCGCCAAGTGTGCCAGTGTGGCGCAACGGTAGCGCAACTGATTTGTAATCAGTGGGTTGCAGGTTCGATTCCTGTCACTGGCTCCATGAAAGAAAAAGCAGGTCAGAGTGTTTTTCCCTCTGGCCTGCTTTCTTTTTTATGGCTGCCGTGTGCAATGGGCTGTGCAACGATATGTGCAATAAAAGCCGTTTTTGGTCATTTACGATTCTCGCCGACTCCACAAACTCATCACGTAATTACTGTTACACCTTTCGGCCTTTGTTTAAGTCGAGCTCGCGCACCTTTCGATCAATCATGTGTTGTTCACGCTTCGCCGACCGCGCTTTGCGACGCTCACGCTCCTCGTGAGTCTTCGTACAAAAGGAGCTTTGCTTATTCGTCTCTCGCCTTGGCTTTGAGAGTTCTTTCTGGGCAGCCTCCGCGCTTGTCAGCGCATGCATCGTTTGCTGACGAATTTTGTAGGGATGTTTGCAGAGATCGCAGGTGCGCCAAGGCTGATCGCTTTGAAGATACTCTAAAAGTTGGATACTAAATGCTCTGGTTAAACTTCCCACGAGCTGCTTTCTGGGTTCTGAGCTGATACTGGTCATTTTTCGGAGTATTGGATTCTGGATGAGATGAGTCTCCTCCGGATACGGCGAGATTGAGAGGTCCAAAAAAGCGGCAAGTGGCTCTTCGAGGGCTTCAAGGTACCGAGATGCCGCAATTCTCGCCCCAAGAATATCCGGAGGCAGCTCTTCTTCGCTGGTATTTAGATAAATCTTGGTCGGCATTTCGCAGGCAATAAAAAGCTGGCCAAATCTAGCCATGATGCATTTGCTACTCGGCAGCTTACTTAGTAGGGTGATCGTTGCATCGTATGCCTTTGAGTTAAAGGCAGCTTTACACGCAAATAGAAGGGCGGCAACTTGCATGATGGTGAGGGTTGTGACCAGATCATTGGCTAAGATAATCTGTTCGTCCTTCTTTCGGACGCCTTTCATCAGGTTTGCGATTTCGGTGCCGGCCGAACAGTCTTTTCCTTTGAAATGGTTAAACAAAGAAAATTCTAAAGTGTCTTCAATAGTGGAACTTCTTGCTGAGGCATTCAATGAGTCTCTCCAACAATCAAGCCCGTCACCCACCGGGTTGTCTGAGAATTTGTCATTTGATGCAAACCGCTTTTCGACAAGTTCGAACTGATTGGCATAAGGCGACACCGGAAGACCGTATGCCTCAATAAATCGTTTGACCTCGCCGAGATCATTCGTGTTCAAATTGAGCAAAGCTCCTGTCGCAAAGCCATCCGGTAAGCCATAGGCTTTTTTGCCTGCCTTGCATAGGAACGCAGGACTTTCTGATCCGCCGATGTTAACGCTGATCAGTTTTGCCATCGGAAGCGTCCATGGAGTTGGGCTGTTGATGTTTGTGGGAACTTTTACTTTTGCGGTTGCCATATGTGCTCCTTTAACTGCTGGAATTCTCTAAACCACGTTCTATTAAAAATAATATTTAATACCATTCCGCAGGTCAACTATTGTGTTCTATGTGTACTCCATGAACGAAAGGGTTATATATGGAAGACAGGGACTTCAAAAAGATGAATGCCATCTCTCGTAAAGCGTGGTGTCGTGATTTGCACGCGCTGCCGTCCGCATATGTCACCTCGCGTGATATCGCCAAACTGTTGAACGTTTGCAAGACCAAGTCTATACAGATTCTTAAAGCTGCCGGTGGCGTGAAGATTGCCGGTGTCTGGCGCGTGGACAAGGCCGATTTAATCATGTACCTGGCCTCTATGGAGGAGGGCACCGATGTGCTCTAAGACGATTGCCGAGGCACTGGCGGATGCGTTGCCCGTCGGCGGTACGCGCGGTTGCGCCGCGCACGCCGCCGGCGCGAGCTGCGCAACCGAGCGTACCGCCGACGGCGGCGGCACCGTAATGATCTCAAACGAGAAGGACATGATGAACGTGGTGAACAATATGAACGTTGATTCATCTCCCACCCCCATCCTCGATATCAAGACGGTTATTAGTGCTGAGGAGTATATGCAATTGATAGGTCAACATAGCAATCCCCCTATCGTTCAAAAGGGGAAGGTGGAAGATGCTCCCAAGCTGATCGAAGATGGTGTGGCGCGACTGCTTGCGGATATGACTGAACCGCAAAAGGAGAATCGACGATCCATGACGGTAGGCGAAAAGTGGCTGTGGGTGGTTGAAAATGACCAAGATTCTGCTGCTATAGAGGCGGCTGCTACCGCTATCTGTTGTGGAGATAAATACCTTTTTGCAAGTGCAAAGAAGATGGTGTCCGCTTGGGATAGCGCCAACCTATACGGTCCTAATAGCAAGGACAGGACCTTGGACGCATATCGTGGGGCGCAGAATCTGTTGATAGCGTACTTGGGCTATTCGGATTCTCCGACAGAGGTGGACATGCTTTTCGAATTGCTAGACGATCGACGCATCAATAAGCGTATGACTATTCTTTCATCAGAATATACTGGCAATGAGCTTCGAAAACACTATCTGAGTATCGGCGCTAAGGTTAAGCATGTGGAGGCACTGTTTTCGTGTCTAAAGAAAACTGTGCATTCAGCATCAGGTTGATAGTCGCTTAGCGATATGGATTATTGGACCCAGTTCGCTGGGTCTTTTTTATGGCTGGCCAGAGCGGCACGCGTAAATTGACCAAGATGCTCTTCGCCGATTAAACGTTAAATGGAGCGAGCGCGCATTCGCTATTTCTTTAAAATGGTGACGTCTGAATAACAACAAAGGAGTCGCTATATGAAGACCGTCTACGATGCCCTTGATCCTATCGTCAATGGGTCGGCAACGACCAAGGAGAAGGGCGACAAGTACGAGGCGGCCTGCGTTTACTATCTCAAAAACGACCCCTTCTACGCGCTGTTCTTCTCCCGCGTCGGGACGATAGCCCAGGCACTCGAATGGGATAACAGTCTGTTATAAGGGAAAGGAAGCCGTATGGCGAAAAGGGGATATATCTTCTGGGACAGCGAGACGGCGAATCCCCAGCAGAGGATATGCCAGGTCGCTTACATCCTCACGGATCTTGAGGGAAACTGCGTGGGCGACCCGGTTTGCCGGTTGATCAATCCTGAGAGCGAGATTGGTTGGTGGAGCAGGTCCCATCTGGAAATCGATTGGGACTCACTGGACGACATGCCGACCTTTGCCCGCTTCTGGGAGGATGCCGGTCTGGCGGATTTACTGCAAGACTACATCCTGGTCGCGCATAACGCCAACGGCGCCGACATCCACCACATCAAGAAGAGTCTGGCTGCCTACGACATCGAAATGCCCGAGATCGAAGTGATCGATACGATGCTGGTGGCGAAGCGGAAGGGTCTGCCCGGAGCGCTCGTCGGCCTCTGCGAGCATTACGGCGTGCATCTTGATAGCCACCACGATGCCGTGAGCGACGCCGAGGCGTGCCTTGGGGTTTTCCGTGGGCTGGTCGGCGAGTTCGGTGTGCTCGAGCCTGCCGTTTGGGCTCCGAATGCCTCCTCCCATCATGGCCGCAAGCGTGTTTTCACGGGCTTGGGGTTGGTGAATGGTTCGCAAGAGACCGTCGAAGAGGTTTTGGCAAAGGCCGAGGAGGCGGGTTGCAGGGGCGATCCGGGCGAAATCACCGATCCGGTCGGGCTCAAGGTGAAGGTGTCTGGCTTTACCCCGGGCTACGCCCGCGATGAGATCCTTGCCGCACTTAAGGAATGCGGGATGAAGGCGACCGATGGCAAGCCCGCGCAGAGCACGAAGTACCTTGCGATAGGTGATAACGTGGGCCGAAGCAAGCTCGACGCGGTTTTCAACGGCAACACGCAGGCGAAAATCGTCACGACGGGCGAGTTGCTTGAGGTCATGAACCGATTTGGCAAGGCGGAATAGAAGGGGAAGCTCGATATGGCCGTCAATTTGAAAACCGTAAAAGACACGGTGAATCTTGCAGCGGGGGTTTTGGCTGCCGCCGCCGGGGTTGTCGATGGGGCAAAGCAGCTCGGTTTCGATGTCGATGGCGCCGTGAAAAGCGCTGCCGACGGGGCAACCAACGGCGCACGCGTTGTTGCCGACGGCATCGGCAAGGGGTTTGGTGCTGCGGCGGAAGGTGTCGGCGCGGCAGCCGGCGCGTTGGGGGATGCCACGAAGGCGTTCCAGGACTCAAGGGCCGCTGCGGAGGCTCGCAAGAAGATCGATGCCGCTAGGCAATCAATATTTGAAGGCGCGTCGACGGTGATGCCCCTGCACGAGTTCATCTGCCAGCAGGGCAAAGCCTCTGAGGCTGCGTTCAACGGCTACGATATGCCCGGCTGCTATCTCATCGCGACATACCGCAAACATGACCACGACAAGAACTTCAGCGACTATCTCGGAATATACGTGGGGTCAAGTGAGCGTATGGCGGACGATATCGCGTCCATACCCACGCGATCGGGCGATCCGGATGTCTACGCTGACTACAAGTACCGGCAAAACATTTTGCTATTCGTGTATCCGTGCGAGTTGAAGGACGTCGACGAACGTCGCGGGCTCCTGCTGCGGTCGTTTGACGGCGAGAGGCTTTACAACGGCACTGGATTATCAGTCGAGAGGGCGGCGGATGAAGACCTATAACCTGGACACCATCAAGAAGGTCCCCTTGCGCGAGGTGTGGCCGCATGAGGCCCACGACTTCACCAAGTGGCTGGCCGAGGAGCAGAATCTCGCAACCCTCGGGACGGCGGTCGGAATCGAGCTCGAGCTCATAGAGACGGAGTCGTCGGTCGGCTCGTTCAACGTGGATATCTACGCGCAGGAGTCCGGTACGGGCCGCAAGGTGATCATCGAGAACCAGCTCGAGGACACCAACCACGACCATCTCGGCAAGGTGATCACGTATGCCGCCGGCAAGGGCGCCGAGGTCGTCATCTGGGTCGTGGCGCACGCCCGCGACGAGCACCGCCAGGCCATCGAGTGGCTCAACCAGCACACCGACAGCGACTTCGGGTTCTTCCTGGTCGAGGTCGAGCTCTGGAAGATCGGGGACTCCCTGCCCGCCCCGCGCTTCGGCGTGGTCGAGCAGCCGAACGAGTGGACCAAGACCGTGAAGCTCTCCGAGGGGCTCAGCGAGACCGAGAAGGTCAAGCTGGCGTACTGGACGGCCTACCGCGATGTGGCGGGCGGCCATCCGGAGTTCCTCAAGGAGTTCAGCCCGCAGAAGCCCAGCAAGGACCATTGGTCGACGCTTCGCCTGGGGGTCTCGGCATACCATCTCGCCCTGCTCATCGATACGCAAAAGGGCCGCACGGGCATCGAGCTGTACGTGGACGACGACAAGGAGATCGGGCACCGCGCCATCGCCAACAGCGGGGTCTTCGAGGATCACCTCGGGCTGACGGCGGTGACCTTCGATGCGAAAAAGGCATCGGGGCTGCGCTTCTACAAGGCGGGCCACCCCATCAAGGGCCACCAGGACGCATGGCCGGGGTACATCGAGGAACAGCTCGGATGGGCCCTCGAGATGAAAAAAATAATCGCGGAGATCGAGCTCTAAAAAACGCCCCGGCAGTTCAAAATTGCAGGGGCGTTTTCTATTGACGGGATTCGGCGCTGGCCGTTTCGGTCCGGATGCGCCGCTCGGCCTCTTCGAGGTCCCTGACAATCCTCCCCAGCGCCATGCAGTAATGCGCGAAGACCGGGTCCTCCTTGCCGGATCGGTCCTCGTAGCAAAAGTGCATCGACTCATGAAGGCAGGCGAGCTCGTAGACGATATCCTCGAGTTCCATATGGCTCCTCTCGAAAAGTGAATAGCGGTTCAAATGGTATCGATGTTGGGCGTGGGCTGCCGGCGTCCGCCGTGAATCGGCCACGGCTCCGCGGCCGGGTGGCACCTCCGCTACGCCGCGTCAAGGGGACCCATGAGACCCCGCACAAACCTCCGCTCCGCTCCGGTTGGTGGAGGTCGTCATGGACCTCCCTTGACCCGTCTTCACTCCGGTGCGGCTTTGCAGGGAGCAAAGCCGACGACGACGCGCGGCGTCGCCATTCGGCTTTGCCCGCAGGGGCGAGATGTTGAGGGCAGGGTGCCCGGAACGGAGGAAGACATGCAGCAGCTGATGACCGAGGAAATCGCCAAGACGGCGCCGAGGCTCTACGAGCAGGACGGGGCGGAGGACCCCACGGTCTACGCCCACTACTTCTCGTGCGTGAACGGATGGGACTGGTGGCTGCTCGAGTTCGACGGCACGGACGAGGCTTTCGGCCCCGTCGAGGGCTACGACGACGAGCTCGGCTACTTCAGCATCAAGGAGATGGCCGAGCTGAACCGCCAGATGGGGTTCGCCGCCGTCGAGCGCGACGAGCACTTCTCCCCGAAGCCGCTCAGCGCCGTCAGGAGGAGGTAGCCGCATGGTCACGGTCGAGTTCGACTCCATGGGCGAGGCGGTCCGCCTCGCCCTCGTGGCCGATGAGTACGTGGGCGGCGGCCTGGCCGTCCTCATTCTCGACGCCACGGACCCGCGCTCCGACGGCTACATGGTCGAGCGGGGCGTGCTCACGGCGAACGTGCCGGCGGCGGCCGAGTGGTGCCGCGGGCGCGGCAACATCGCCATCGACGCTGCGGTCCCCGCGGCGCTCCTCGAGGCGCTCGAGGCCGCCGGCTTGCTCCGCATGGCCGCCCGCTCGGCGGCATCCGGGATGGCCCGCTACCCGCTGGCCACGGTCGCCGGGCAGGCCCTCGAGAGCATGGGCGGCCTGACCGAGACCCTCGAGGAGGCGCTCGGCTCGACGGTCGTCGTCGAGTACGAGTCGGGCGGCGACGGCGGCGCGTTCGAGGTGGGGACCGCGCCGGCGGGCTCGACCGAGCTCGAGCGACTCATCGCCGCCGCGAGGTCCGAGGCCGATGCGTCGGCAGCCGCCGGCGGATGGGCTGCCGTCCGGGTCGGGTTCGGGGATGCCGAGACCATCGACTGCGAGACGGGCCGGACGGTCTACGTCGCGGGGTGAAATGGGAGGAGGGCGCGGGCGCGGTCCGGATGGGCCGCGCTTTTCCTTTCCCGGGGATGCGGAACTCCCACCGTCCAAGGCACTTGGACGGTGGGAGCTGGATACGACGATATACTGCGCGTGCAACGGGGACACGCGCCTCCTTTTCGGTTGACTCCACCAGTTCGTACAGAGACTTTTCGATTTCCCGCTTTGATTTGGAGGTCTGTAATTCCATATTTCTGGAATACGGCACGAGGCTGAGCTTCGAAATCGCGTCTTGCGTCGGTAGATTGTTCCGCGTCCGCGACCAGTTTTTCAAGGGTGCTAAGCTGGGACTGTATTGAGAGTTCGTTTAGGTGGTTTACATTGTCCATAGCGGTGACCACCAATGTTGAATAGCTGTCTTGAAAGACTGTGTATTTATACTTGATTTAAGGCGGAGTGGAATGTGAGCGCGCAAGGAGATGCGGAATCGATGAGAGCCTCAAAAAAAATTACTGCAGTGTTATCATCTTTCGTCCTCTCTATTCTTCCATTTCTGATTCTATGGGCGGCTTGGTCAGTCCTCCCCGATACAATCCCCGCTCATTGGAGTGGGGGCGTGGTTGATCGATGGGGTAATAAGCTTGAATTGCTGGTTGTTCCGCTGTTTTCCCTGATCGGTTCTATTGCAATTTCTGTGTACCTTATTGTCTCCACGCGGCGAAGAGAGTTCGCGGATTTCTCCGTTCGAATGCGACGGGACTTTGTTGCGTGCTATATTTCTAGTCTTCTTTTATCGACAACCTGCTCAGTGATAATTGCCGTTTGGGTTCAGTTGATTCTTACGCAAAGCACTGCGGTTGATGGGGGACTTGGACTATCGATCCTGTATTCCCTTCCCGGGCTATATGTGATCTTGTGCGCTTTGCCGCCTTTTTATGCGAGCGGCGAGAGCAAAAAGGCAGAGCGCCTGATAACAGTTCTTATTGGCGGCGCGGAGATTGTTCTTTGTGGAATAGTGCTTGAAGGTTCGGCTGCCTCTTATGCGATGATTGGACTGATGATTCTGTTCTGTGCGTTTGAGATTGTGTCACAGACAAGGGATAGCCGGTCCTTATGAGTTGAATTACGCGCGTGCGGATATAAAGGGTGGCATGTTAAGCTGGTCGTTTTCTCGTTCTGGGACATTTGCAGTAGGATGAGTGGGACTAGGCGCGCTGCGGTGTGATGGTGACGGTTGAGACTTGTATCGCTGCAAATCCGCTGATGCACATTTTGCTATTGGGCTTGAAGGTGGGACCGGCAGGCCTTTGTTTGGGTTGTTCTGGTCGTCCAACGCGTGTTGCACGGCTTTATATTGCTACGCTCGTTCGGCGCTCCGTTGGAGCATTTCCTGGTTTGTCGGCATCATGACTTGGCCAAGTGACACGCTTGCCGGGACGGTTGTAACGCCGCGCCGGTTCCGTGTGCTCCTTCGTTGTTGGCCTGTCCAGCCGGGGGCGGATTTGGCCTCATGTTGTGGCGCACGGCCTTCAGGGGCTTCCCCTGGCGAGTTATGTTCGTCCGTATGGGTAAGGGTCGGGTTGAGCTGACAATCCCGTGTCGGAAGGGGCTTGGACCATGCGCGCGATGACAGAGATTGAGTGGCTGGGCGGCCGTGTGACGAAGGTGCCGGAGCTCGCCATGGGCGAACCGCCGGACCTCGACCGCGTCTTCTGCATCCTTTACGAGGGGCAGCCGAGGGTCTGCCGCGTCGCGGGGGAGCTAGGGGTCCCCGTGTCGGCGGTGAACGCGGCCGCTGCGTGGGAATTCGGGATGGGGGCGGGTTCCGAAACGCCTGCGGAGGGGAGAACCCCGTTGGGCGGGGACTATTCGTGATGCTTGATATCGCATCGCAGCATGGAAGCACGGACCATCTTCGCGATGGTCCGACCGGTTGATGGGCTAGGACGCGCATTCAGCAGGGAAGGGGATGGCTTTTAATGCCGCTTTTGGCTTATGCGTGCCGCGCTCCGCGTATGGCCATCCTGCGGTGCGAAAGCATTCTTGAAGTCTGCTAAGTGAATTCGTTTTAATCGCGCACGTGACCGTTTGCCCATATCGCACAACAGGATTCAGTGTTGATTGCCCGTGTGATGACAGTGCGAGTTTCGGGGAGTGTGGCGTGAGCGGAGTCGCCGCGTTGTATAAGTCTGGCCGGCCCGACTGATGTGTCGCCCTGTCGGGCCGGCCGAGAATGGTGAAGAGATCTCGCTGTTGAATGAACGAATGTTACAAGCAGCTCTTCAAGGCGCTTTGGGCGTTGGCTGGGGCTGCGCAGTCAATCGCATGCAGTGATAGGCGAGGTGATTGCTCGATGAGCCGGCGACTAGTTCTGTGCTGCACTCGCCCCGGTGCCGTCGTTGTCTGCCGAGTACCAGAATGCGTAGGCCGCAACGACGGCATCATAGACGGCTGCGACTACGTTATCCACGACGGCTGCAAAGTTGACCACAACGGGAACGGGGCCGGTTTTGGAATTCATCTTCTCTACTTCTGGGGTCTCGTACATGGGAATATCTCCTTAGAATTGGGACAGGACTCTCAGGTCGCCTAGATCATCGTCGATTAGGTCGATATAGAGGTCGCCGTCCATATTGATGTCTGCAATCAACGATGAGATCTCTTCCATCTCGTCAATCGAGTGCATGCGATTGGCCAACGCGGTAACAACGGGCTTATCCCAAACGGTTGCCATTCCGGCATCGTAGTATTCCTGAAGACTGTGTTTGCGAACGTTTCCGATGATGAGAGGTATATAGGGGGATGCGACGATATCGCCATTGGCGTGGATGGCCACTTGGTCAAATTGCATTTGCAGTTGAGGGAATCTGGCCAAGTGGTCGATAGGGTCGCCCCACTCAAACATGAAGTAGCCTCGATAGTCCGGATCGTATCGAAGATCGTTGATCGTGTTGACTAGCCGACGGTATTGATTATTAGAAGGGCGAATCGTGCGGTTTCTTCGGGCTCTACCGAGGAGCATGAGTGACTGAACCCGAACGTCAATTCGGTCAGTTCTACCCGACGATTTCAGCTTGTCTCGAAGCATCGTATAATCTGGCTTGAAATCGTCGACATTGAACGATGCCGGACAAAAGGCAATTGAAAAGTGCAGTGAGGCTTCGTTCAGCGCGATATCGATGGCGTCGAGCACCCGGTCGTAAAGCCCCGGGAGCCCCCGCATATGTTCGTGAGAATCGCGTAGGCCATCGAGGCTAAACTGTATGCCGTTTAAACCGGCGCGTTCGAGCTCATGCAAAGTAATTGAGCTTACGAGCAGACCGTTTGACACGAGACTGCATTTGACGCCAGATGCGTTGAGCCGCCGCAAGGATTCGATGACAAGGAATGGACTGGAGTGATGGCGATGTCGGGCGTTGTGGTTCCAATGGTTGAGTCATGCCTGCTGCTGGTGTTCGGAATAATGATGTATCGAGGCAAGCTCACGGGATTGCTTGCCGGAATGCCATTGCTATCGGGAGAGCGTTTAGAGGAGGCAAAGCGGACGGCCGAGTCTCTAGGTGCAAACCGAGTGGTGGGGGCGACTATAGTTTTCTCGGTTGATTTCTGATCTCAGCCGAACACATTGAGCGGATAGGCCGTTCCCGCAGC
>CATYJU010000016.1 GCA_958407995.1 uncultured Collinsella sp. | reverse complement strand
CGGTCCGACCGGGCCGCGCGGCAAGGAGATATATTGCCAGACCGGAGGGGCCCCGCGGGCGGGAATCACGCACTCCATATTTTGTTCACAAATGAATAGAACCCTCAGTTACTTCACTGAGGCCATATTCGAAGCAGCAGCTTCTGATATTGGCGATGACCAGCTGGTTTAAAGGTGTTAAGGCATCGGTCATCTCTGGAGCGCCACTTTACTCCAAAAGCATCAGCTATTTGTTTCCCGTCGGTAAAAGGCAGATTTTGTTCGCCAAGCGTTCTTATATATAGAGAAGTTCGGGTTCGAACCCGTGCCGCGGCAACAAAAAAGCGACCAACCGGAGTCGATCGCTTTCTATTCTATGGTGGAGCATCCAGAGGATGCTTCCGAACTCGTTTTCTCGGTGCCATTCATGCTTTCGAAGCATCGTTCGACCTTCGCAGCCTCATGTTTTGAGGATCTGCCGTGTTTACCACTGTTATTAATGAGTGTGCGGGAGTGATCCTCATACAGATACGTGCGATCCGCCAGAGAACTGAGAAGCATCTTTCTGCAGCCCTCGTTGTCTATCCTCGCATCTCTCAGGTCTTCCGGAAATTCACAAGCAGTCTTAGGGTCAGTTTGTTTCTGCTTTCAGAGACTTGTTTGAGAGTTATTAAAGACAGTTCAAAACAATAAGTGAGACACCATAAAGCAGAGCAAGATGTGCCGGATAGAAAATGTAGAAGAAGTATTTCAGCTTCAGCCCTCGCTTGCCATTATAAAGATTGATAAGCAGCAACGAAACGACCGCGGCAGCAACATTAGGATTAAATACATTAGCTGTAGCAAACTCAAATCCGCCGCCAACTATATGGCATGACGAAAGGAGCACTGCGCATACTGCAGCAAAGAACATCTTGGCCTTGCTGTCGTGGAATAAATAGAATGCAGCCACAAGCAGAATGCCATACACGCCGCCATCTAGTTTAGTGTATTCAGCTGCCAGTGCTGTCAAAACAATCAGAGCAATTTCTGCGATGTGCCTCTTCCATTTTGAAAGACTTTGTATCTTTTCCAGAATAATCAAAAAGACCAAGGAAAGCAGGAGCTCACACATAACATTTTGTTGCCGAAGGTCAAATAGTTGCCCGGTTTGAACGAAATCGTATATGGGCTCCGCAATGATTGCGAAGACAAGCATATTTCGCAGGTACTTCTTTATGTCATGAGTGTGCAAAAATCCCTCAACTATCAAAAAGCAAAATAAGGGAAATGCAATTCTGCCAAGAACATGAAGCACATCCGAAGCCTCGCTTAGAATCGCCCATTGTTCGTCTGATATCTGATTGTACGATGCGTGAGTCATGATTCCATTGGTCAGGACGATCCTGCTTACATGATCGAGAACCATCGAGATGGCTGCTATTATCTTTAATGTGCTGCCGCTAATTCCGTATCTATCTGTTTTCATTTCGTTTTCCTTCCTTTGGGCGGGCCGTCAGGGGTTCAGCCTGCTCCGCAGGCGGCCGCTGCGGCGCTCCGCGCCCTTTCGGGTTCGAACCCGTGGCGCGGCAACAAAAAAGCGGCCGGCATCCGCCAGTCGCTTTTCTATTCTATGGTGGGCCGTCAGGGGTTCGAACCCTGGACCTTGGGATTAAAAGTCCCCTGCTCTGCCAGCTGAGCTAACGGCCCGCGGGTGGCATTGTACCACGGTCTGGGGCTATTCCCAACTCCATTGGCCGTTCTGGAAAATCACAACTTCACGTCCATCAGGCGTAATGCCCGTAATATCGATGTCGTCCGTGCCGATCATAAAATCGACGTGCGTGCTCGAGACGTTAACGCCATGCTCCAGGAGCTCTTCCTTGGACATGTCGTACCCACCCTCGATGCATTCGGGGAAACCGACACCTAGCGCGAGATGGCAGCTAGCGTTCTCGTCATAGAGCGTGTCATAGAACAGAACGCCGCTTTCGCGGATCGGAGTGTTCTTGGAAATGAGCGCGACCTCGCCCAGATGAGCGGCACCTTCATCGGTGTCAATAATGCTCGCAAGCGTCGCCTTGCCCACACGGGCATCGTAGTCCACTACGCGACCGGCCTCGAACTTAATCCAAAAATCGTCAACCTTGTTACCGTGGTGAATGAGCGGCATAGCCGAATACACGATACCGTCGGCACGCATACGATCAGGCGAGGTGAAGACCTCCTCGGTGGGGATGTTGGGGAAGAAGGGATGTCCATCGGGCGTCTTACCCTTGCCGCCGGCCCACTCGTGACCCTTCGTCATGCCAATCGTCAGATCGGTTCCATTTGCCGTGGTGTAATGCAGGCAGTCAAAACGATTGTCATTCAGGAAGCGCAAGTTCTTTTCGAACGCCGCGTCATGAAGCTCCCAGTCGCTCTCCGGGTCCTGGCCATCGGCACGAGCGGTGTGCAGAATCGCATTCCACAGCTTATAGATTGCAACTTCATCGGCGTCTCCCGGGAACACCTCGTGCGCCCAAGCCACGACCGGAGCGCCGGCGATACACCACGGGTTGATGTTGTAGTCCAGTCCACGGCGGAAGACCTTGCACTGCGTGTTCCTTGCCTTAGAAGCTGCAGCGGGCTTGGCGGGATCGATACCCTTGAGAGCCGCGGGATCCGCACCCTCGATAAAGATAAAGCAGGCACCATCCTGGGCCAAGGAATCCAGCTGCATGCGCTTCCACTCGGGTGTCTGCTCAAAATAGCTTTTATCGACATGCTCGTACGTGAGCCTCGTCACGGCATCATCGGCCCAAATGACCGTCACGTGGCCAGCGCCGGCGGCATAAGCCTCCGCGACCACCACGCGGGCAAAGGGCGCGCACTCGACCGGAGACTGAACGACAACCTCCTGGCCGGGCTTGACGTTTACGCCCTTGCGGACAACCAGGCGCGCATAGTTTTTAATCTTGGGCTCCAGGGCCTTCATGCCCTCCAGAGCTTCTTCGACCGTCAGGGCAGCTCGAATCATGTGCCACTCCATCTATCTATAGAACAGTAAAAAGGCGCGCCGCTAAAACGACGCGCCTTATATCTTAGCGATATGTATGAATACAAACGCTACTTCTTCTTGGAGTCCTTCTTGTCCTCCTCGGCAGCCGCGCGCTCGATAAGAGCGTTGAGCTTGTTCTCGGACATGCCCTCGGCCTGCGTGCGGTACATGTTGCGTAGGGGACGGATACGAACGAAGTCATAGATAAAGTCACCCAGAATGATGACATAGGACAAAACGATGCCGACCATCTGGACGGGACTGGACACCGTGCCGCCGGGAGCGAAGTAGAGCGAAGCCCAAATTGCCACGACGAGTACCATGCCGATGGCGAGCACGGCCCACCAGATACGACGGCGCTTGGTGTAGTCCTCATCCTGCTTGAGAAGGATATTCGACACCGTGTAGATGCGATCCTCCTTGGCGCGCTGCTTAGCCTTGCGGGCGCGCTTCTCCTCTTTAGAGAGGCCCTCGAGGTTTTCACCCTTCTCGAGCTCTTTGCGGCGAGCTTTAGACGAAGCCGGCACGACTCGAACGGAGCTCGCTGCCTGGCGGGCGGGTTTAGCAGATGCGGCGGACTTGCGCGCAACCCCGGTAACTTCGTGGGATTGCGTGCGCTTGTTCGTGGCGCTACGGGTACTCACTTATGCGTTCTCCTTCATGCTTGTAAACTGGGAGCCCGTGATGATCTGGAAGGCCTCGCGATAGCGCTCGGACGTGCCATCGATGACCTCGGCGGGCAGGTGCGGGGTCTCCCCCGTCATATCCCAGTTGGCTTTGAGCCAATTGCGGACGAATTGCTTGTCGTAGCTGGGCTGAATCTTGCCCTCCTCGTAGCTGGCGGCGGGCCAGAAACGGCTGGAGTCGGGCGTGAGGCACTCGTCGATCAGCGTAACCTTGCCATCGATGACACCGAACTCGAACTTGGTGTCGGCGATGATGATGCCTCGAGTCGCGGCATACTCGGCAGCGGCCTTGTAAATCTTGAGGGACAGGTCGCGAATCTGCGTGGCGATGTCCTCACCCACGATCTCGCAGCAACGCTCGAACGAAATGTTCTCGTCGTGGTCGCCGATCTCGGCCTTCGTGGACGGCGTGAACAGCGGCTCGGGAAGCTTGGAGGCCTCAGTTAGACCCTCGGGCAGCTGGATGCCGCAAACGGTGCCGTTCTCGTCATAGGTCTTCTTGCCCGAACCGGTCAGATAACCGCGGACGATGCACTCGATAGGAATCGTCTGGGCCTTCTTGACCAGCATGGCGCGGCCTGCGAGGTAGTCACGATACTCGGCAAACTCCTCGGGGAAATCCGCCGGATCGATGGAGACGAGATGGTTGGGGACGATGTCGGCAAACTTATCGAACCAGAATGCCGAGATGCGGTTGAGCACCTCTCCCTTAAACGGAATCTCGTCGGGAAGAATGAAGTCGAACGCAGAAATGCGGTCGGTGGCGACCATCAGCAGGTTTTCACCGGCATCATAGATATCACGAACCTTGCCACGGGAATCCGGACGACGCTCCATCGTTGTCACGTGAGTCACTCCTTACCTAAATACGACAGAAATGCGGGTTCTTTCCCGCATGTTTTCGCAAACTCGGAGCGGCAGGGACGCGGCCCTCCTTCACCGAATAGCGAAAAGCTAGTGCTCCATTGTAGTAGATGCCGCGTCCGCCGTGTGCTCGCGAGGCAGATGAATTGTAAAAGTCGTACCCTTTCCAAGCTCCGACTCCACGGATATGTAGCCGTGGTGACGCTCGACGATCTGCTTGGTCACGGCGAGGCCAACGCCCAGGCCGCCAGCTTCGCGGGCGCGGCTGGCATCGGCGCGCCAAAACCGCCCGAAGATGCGCGACAGATCGTCCTTGGCAATACCGATACCGGTATCCGAAACGGCAATACTGACATGTTTGCGGTCACTGAGCACCGACACCACGACCCAACCGCCCTCGGGGGTGTAGCGCATGGCGTTACTCAAGAGGTTGATAACGCATTGCGTGATCATGTCGGGATCTGCCTCGACAACGTCATCGTGGCCCTGCGTCTCATCTGCAAAGCGCAAACGCAGGTCACGGTCGGCAAACAGGCGCTCCTGGCCATTCACAATCGAACGCACAAACGGCACCATATCCACCGGCTCCAGGTTGAGCGGCGCGGTACTGTTTTCCATGCGCGACAGGTCGAGCATCTGCTGAACCAGACGGGCCAGACGACGAGTCTCGGAAGCGACCGTCTCCAGATGCTCGTCGTCGGTGGGATACACGCCGTCCTGCATGGCCTCGACCGTTGCAAGCATGGCCATGAGCGGCGTACGCAGCTCGTGGGCAACATCAGAGGTTAGGCGCTTCTCGTGCTTCATATCCTTTTCGAGCGAGGTGGCCATCTCGTCGAAGGTCTCTCCCAGCTGATCGATCTCGTCATCACCGCGCAGCCCCGTGCGAGCCGACAGGTCGCCGTCACGGATTTGCTTTGCGGTACTGGTGATGCGATGAATCGGTTTGGTGAGCATGCGCGACATGAGCGCTCCGATAACGACCGAGATGCAGACGGCCACAACCGCGGCAAGGGCCATGGCGTTAAAGGTCTTCTCTCTGAATGCTGAGTCTGCCCTGGTGAGCAGGGCATCGGAGCCAATCGCCCACAATTTGACCTGACCCACGTGCTCGCCGGAGGACGTCACGATCTCAACATTGGCAACACTATTGGAATCGGTGGGAGCAGACGAGACTGGACTGTGCGATGCCTTCTTTCCGCTCGTACCGTCGGTCGTCGCCTGATTTTCGCGTACATCGGCAGTAGCGCTTGCCGAGGGCCACGAGTCGTCGTAGACGATGACGCCCTTTTTATTGACGACCTGCATACCAAGATCGTCGGACACCAAACTCGATGTCGCGACCGTACGCAGCTCCCCCGCAGTCCAAGAACCGTTTTCCTCATATGACGTTGCCAACTTTTCGGCAGCGGAATTGGCGATTTCGACAATATTGGAGCGTGTGTAATCCGAAAAGACCGTGCCCCACACAACAGAGACAACGCCCACCAGCACCAATACCGTCATGAGCGATGTCAGAGCAAAAGCAAGTGCCATGCGCGAGGGATAGCTCATCGTTGGCCGTGAATCGGAACGAGGCGTGTTCCAACTAGCCTTGGAACCCGCCTCGCTCTCCTGCTTGTGCTTTTGTCCGATTTCAAAGCGCGCAGGTGTCATATGTGATTTCCCTATTTCTCGTCCGACTTATCGGTCTTGGCCGGAGCCTCGAAGCGATAGCCGACACCATGGACGGTGTAGAGCCACTTGGGCTTCTTGGGATCATCGCCCAGCTTGGCGCGAAGATTCTTCACGTGGCTATCGATGGTGCGCTCATAGCCCTCAAAGTCATACCCGAGCACTTTCTCGACCAGCTCCATGCGGTTATACACACGGCCGGGATGGCGGGCAAGCGTGGTGAGCAGCTTGAACTCGGAAGCCGTCAGATCGACTTCCTTGCCCTCGACCAAGATCTTGTGGCCCGAGATATCGATGACCAGATCGCCGAAGTCGAGTACCTCGACGGCGGGCTCGTCGGCCTGATGGGCACGGCGGAACAGAGCGCGAACGCGGGCGACGAGCTCGCGCGGCGAGAACGGCTTAATCAGATAGTCGTCGGCGCCGAGCTCAAGACCGATAATACGGTCCTCGATCTCGCCCTTAGCCGTCAGCATGATGATGGGGACATCCGAGGTATCGCGAATGGTGCGGCAAACGCGCTCGCCGGGGATCTTGGGGAGCATAAGGTCGAGCACGACCAGGTCGAACTGATGCTTCTCGAACTCCTCGATCGCGGACTGGCCATCGCCGACGCCCACAACCCAGTAGCCTTCGCGCTCGAGATAGGCAGCGACGGCGTCACGGATTGCCTTCTCATCCTCGACCAGCAGAATCTTTTTTGCATCTGAAGCCATAACACGGCCCCCCTGTCTCAATTAGCTAAGAACAAGCCCATTTTAACGCACCTGAGCCCGCCAGATGCCGCTATGACGCGGCAGCTCGGCGGGCGGTACTCACAATTACAACGCGTTTATTCCCCTGTTGGCGCCTTTTTAACCCCTCTAAGCTTAAAGAGAGAATAGGCGTGCAGTGACCGTCTCTGGTATACCCTGGCTGTTGCGCACCGTGGCGTACGTAAGGAATGAGTCCGATTTTCCCGCCGTAGCTGGATAATCGCCATACTCCAAAGCGCGGTCGGGCGACAGCAGCGAGCCATAGGTCTTGGCAGAGGTGTCGATCAGGAAATGCGACGCCTGTACCTTAACAAGGTATTTATTCTTCTTGCCAGCCGCACATGCGAGCGGCTCGCGTGACAGGAAGAGGTACGGCCCTCCCTCATTACCGATATACGTGCCCATATTGCCCAGGCTGCCCACGCCACTATAGGCCGCCTCGATAGAAAACACGAAGGTATCGCCCATATATACGGCCTCGAAAGGCGAAACTGACGAAGGGAGGACCAACTGGGCACGCTTGGTGTTGTTGCCGTCGGTCAGATCGATTGCCGTTATGCCGTAGTAGACGCCCTCGTCGTTGCGGACACGCGGCGAGATGGTCAAAATGCCGTCGCTCGCGCGCGGGGCCGATGCAAAGCGGCCCGTCGATTTCCAAATTACCTCGGCCTTGGATTCATCAAGCGAGCGACGATAGCAAAACGAATCACTACTCGTTTTATTGCCGCCTGCCGAAGGCATTTTATACCAGATGACCGATGACCCGAACGCCGTAAACAGGGGCGGATCATAGTCCTTGCCACCTCGATCGAGCTCAACCACGTCGCCAGAGAGCGAAGCGCCCGACAGATTTTGAGCGTAGAGCTTCCACGATGAATTGGCAAAGTTCATCTCAACCCACGCGAATACGCCGTCGCCGGCACGGACATCGTAGAATGCATATCCCGTGCCCTCGATAGGATCCTCGATTAATGTGGTAAGCGAGCCATCACCCAGGTTGAGCACACCGAGTGTGTTGGCGTGCAGCGCCGATGCGGGCGCCATCATCGCCGCGGCGTAATCGCCGTCGCAGTAGTACAGCAGCGTACCCAGAGGCAGCGTCCACGACGCCGCCGGCTCAAGATCGATGTCGACTGCCTCGTACTCATCCGTAATCGAGATGATCTTGGAATCGTCCTTGATAACCTGCGGCTCGCCGGCGGCATCATCGCTGGTGCCCGTTTTTTTCGAGCATCCGGCAAGCACCGTGGCAGCGCCCGCGGCAGCCCCACCGAGTACAAAGCCGCGACGCGATATTCCGTTCTTGATGTGATCGGCGATACCCATTAGGCGATCTCGGTGCGAGCGGCCTCGATAGCGCGTGTAAGCTGGTCGGCGCAGGAGGTCTTTTTCATACCGCAGGTATTACCGGCGAGAACCTCGATTACGCGATCGGCAGGAGCGCCCTCGACCAGCTTGGAGATAGCCTTGAGATTGCCGTCGCAGCCGCCGGTAAACTCAACGCCCATCACCTTGTTGCCGTCATCGGAAAGATCAAGGTGAATATTGCGAGCACACACGCCCTGAGGCTTGTAATCAAACGAAATCATGCGATCCCCTCTCAGAATGTTATTCGAGACGACTATTATCCCCGTCTTTCCCTAAATGCAACGAGGCGCTTTGCCGGCAACACACATTACCAGCAAAGCGCCCTAAAAAGCTAACGTTATGCCCGAACCTACTCGAAGCTCAGCTGCTCCAGACGATCAAAGACCGTGTCGATACGGGTGAGGAAGTCCCACGGATCAAAGATCTCGTCGAGCTTCTCCTGACTGACGGTGCAGCGCGGGTCGGCCTCGAGACGCTCCTTAAAGGTGGGGCCGGAGACACAATCCTGTACCTCGTGCCAAGTTGCCATGGCGTTCTCCTGCACAATGGCGTACGCGTCCTCGCGGGTGATGCCCGTGTCGACGAGGGCGAGCAGCACCTTGGAGGAGAAGATGAGGCCGCGGGTCTTATTGAGGTTGGCCATCATGCGGGCAGGGTACAGCTGCAGGCCGTCGATAACGCGGATGAGGCACTGGAACATGTGGTCGAGGGCGATGAAGCTATCGGCCTGGGCGACGCGCTCGGCAGAGGAGTGCGAAATGTCACGCTCGTGCCACAGGGCGACGTTATCGAAGGCAACCTGGGCGTTGGACTTCACGACGCGCGACAGACCGCAGACTTTCTCCATGGTGATGGGGTTGCGCTTGTGCGGCATGGCTGAGCTGCCCTTTTGGCCCTTACGGAACGGCTCCTCGGCCTCGAGCGTATCAGTCTTCTGCAGATTGCGGACCTCGGTAGCGATGCGCTCGCAGGTGGCTGCGGTGGTGGCGAGAACGCCGGCGAGATAGGCGTGATGGTCGCGGCTGATAACCTGCGTGGACAGCGGGTCGTGAACCAGGCCCAGGTGCTCGCAGACATACTCCTCGACGAACGGCTCGATGGAGCTGTACGTGCCGACAGCGCCCGAGATGGCACCAAAGGCAACATTCTTGCGGGCGTCCTCAAGACGATCCAGATCGCGCTTGAGCTCCCAGGCCCAAGAGCCAAACTTCATGCCGAAGGTCATCGGCTCGGCGTGGATGCCATGAGTGCGGCCGGCACAGAGCGTGTTGCGCTCCTCAAAGGCGCGACGCTTGCAAATCTCGCCGAGCTTCTTGACGTCCTCGATGATCAGGTCGCAGGCCTGGGTGAGCTGGTAGCACAGGGCCGTGTCGCCCAGATCCGAGCTGGTCATGCCATAGTGAACCCAGCGGCTGGGCTTGGGGTCGCCCTCGGGAACATCGGCATCGATGTATTCCTTCATGTTGGTCAGGAAGGCAATGACGTCGTGGCGCGTGACTTCCTCGATCTCATCGACCTTCGCCTTCTCAAAGTTGGCATGGTCGCGGATCCACTGGGCCTCGTCTTTGGAAATACCGATCTTGCCGAGCTCCGCCTGGGCCTCGCAGGCCAGAACCTCGATCTCCTGCCAAATGGCGTACTTGTTCTCGAGGGAGAAGATGTGTCCCATCTCCGGGCGGGTATAGCGATCGATCATAGCGGCTCCTTTTTGGTTATTGGCACGTTGGTCGTAACCCAACCATTGTACCGTGCGCAGGTGCAAGTATGGGCAGTAGGCATTAACCTAACATTTTGGAATTGGAGCGACCATGAGGACGTCTGCGCATTTGCTTCGCAAATACGCACCGGCTGCGGTCGGCAGACCCGGTCCGCGCACACGCACGGGCACAGCGGGTTGGACCCGACGTTCCCGAGGTCCCCCGTACTCGATGGAGCGGGCAACGGGACATCCGCGTATTTGCTTCGCAAATACGCACCGGCTTCAGGCGCCCGTCGGCGCCTTCGCCTGCTCGCTACAAACGCTTCGCGTTTGCTTAACGCTCGCACCCTGGCGGGTTCGAGTCCCGGCGCTTGGTAGTAAAAAGCACGGCAACGTAACGCTGCCGTGCTTGTGCTTTTTACTGGAGCGGGCAACGGGACTCGAACCCGCGAGTGTCAGCTTGGGAAGCTGATGCCTTACCACTTGGCGATGCCCGCATATGTGGGGGATAGTATAACGCGGTTGTCTTGTTCGATACAAGGGTGGCGATGCTTGTTTTAGCTGTGAAGATTCGTTTGAAAATCGCGTCAATTGTGGAGACGAGGACCTTTAACCTCCTGTTCTCCCTATCTTCTACCTGCACTTTTGCTTGATTGTTGAATTTGAGCTCAATTTGTCAGGAATTGGGCAAGCTTTTGGTCAGGCTCCGGTACTTACCCGCATGAACCTCGGGGGTAGCCTCATCCTACGCGTCGCAGCCTCCCCGTGCGGCGCACGAGGGATAAGGAGCAGCCATGTCCAACGCACCCACGCACTCTGTCCACAGCGCAATCGCAACAGGTCCGCTGCTCCTGCTCCTCTTCCTGCTTTTCGGCTGTCTGGCACCGGGAGCCGCATTTGCCGTCGATGGCTACGACCAGCTCGGCTTCCGCACTATTAGCGATGATTGTGGGCCCTTCTTCATCGGCAAGTATGAAGCTCAAGACGCCTCGATTGCCTACTGCATGAACCAGGAGCGCCCCGGCCCCACCAAGCCGGGCGGCCCATGGCTCAACTTTGATCAAGGCTGGGTGTGGCTCGACGACGAGTTCGCGGCAATCGTTTGTCACGGATATCCTACCGCCACGTCGTTTGGCGGTTACCATCTTTCACCCGATCGCGCCCGCGCCGCCACCCAGCTTGCCGTATGGATGCTCAACGGCACTACCCATGTCGACGGCACCTACTCCTACACAACCGCTCAGGGCAAAACCAAGAGCGGGCACTTTACCGCCGACAATGAAGTCGTGGCGGCTGCGCGGTGGCTCCACGACAGCGCAAAATCAGGAAGCATCAAAGCCGCTCCGCACCGCGCGCGGCGCTATATAGGAACCGTATCGGGCGGCAGCAAACGTCAAGACATGCTCTATGTACTGCCGGCAGTCTCTGTTTCCTTCCAAAAGCAGTCTGCAAACGCTGCCATTACCAGCGGAAACAATACTTATCAGTTTGACGGGGCAACATTCGATGTTTTTGAGAGCGCCAGCGGCGCGCGTGTCGGCACCGTCCAGATGGACAGCAACGGTCGAGCGCAGGCAACACTCCTACCCAACACGACATACTACCTAGTTGAGACAACAGCGCCAGCTGGTTATATCCCCCTGCACGATCGTATTGCCTTTACCACGGGGAATGACGGCGGGCGGGTCGCCATTGATGAACAGCCCGGCACCATCAACCTGCGTATCGTAAAACTCGATGCCGCGACGAATGCCGGCCACCAGGTGGGAGCTTCGCTCGCAGGAGCAGAGTTCACGTGTGTGTCGCAATCAACCCCTGGATGGGCACAAATCCTCACGACCGACGAAAGCGGTCGGGCCACCCTCGCCGATGTCCCCTTAGGAACCTTTACCATCTACGAATCAAAAGCCCCCGAGGGCTACCTGCCATCCAACGACAGCTGGACCTATACCGTTGGAGCCGACCAGCTCGGCGATTCAGGCGTGGTCGAGATCGAATCTCGCGTTTCCGATATCCCCATTGCGTTTAACCTTGAGATTTCCAAATTCAAGGATTACGGCAATAGCGACCAATCCGGCCTGGAGCAGCCGGCGGGTGGTGTTGTCTTTGAGGTTGTCAGCAACAGCTCTCAGCAGGTTGTTGGCACACTGACCACAAACATCTATGGCTTTGCCTCCACCGAAGATCAGCCCGAAGCATGGTTCGGCACAGGCAAGCGACCCGCCGGTGTCCACGGAGCCGTCCCATACGACCGTGCCGGCTACACGGTTCGTGAGGTTCCGGAAACCGTCCCCGAGGGTTTTAAACGTGCAGGGGAATGGACCGTCGGGGCAAATCAGATTTCCGACGGCGCCGAGCTTCAATATATCGTGGACAACCACGCTCTGTCGACGCATCTCCAGATTGTAAAACGCGATGCCCAAACAGGCGCTTCTGTTCCCCTAGCCGGATTCACCTTCCAACTCCTCGACAGCAATCACGAACCTGTCTCACAAACTTGCTGGTATCCAGCACATAACGTAATGGACACCTTTACGACTGACGCGACCGGGACCGTCACACTGCCAGAATCGCTCGTGCCGGGCACCTATTATGTACGCGAAACCTCGGCCAAAGAGCCCTATCTTGTCAGCGAAGAAATCGAGGTAAACATACCCGCCGACATGAACCTAACGCCCGTTGCAATCGCCTCGTATTATGACCGCGCCGCGACCGGAAATATCAGGATCGTTAAAACCGATGCCGTAGACGGCAGCAGCCTCGCGGGCGCCGTCTTTGAGATCCGTGCCTCGGGTGATATCGTGCGCCCCGACGGTAGCATTGCCGCGCTCGACGGTGAGACTGTCGCTACCGTCACGACGGATGAAACTGGAGAAGCACGCGCGGACGACCTCCCGCTGGGATCTGGCACCGCACGCTACGAGGTTGTCGAGACTCAAGCGCCGGCAGGCTTCTTACTCGATCGGACATCCCATATTGTCGACCTTACTTATGCCGACCAGAAAACACCCGTTGTAGAAGCACGGCTTAACGTATCCGACGATTACACCAAGGTTGATATCTCCAAGGTCGATGCAAGCGGTGAGCAGGAAGTGGAAGGCGCACAGCTCACCTTATATGGTCCCGATAAAACCGAAATAGACTCCTGGACCTCATCCGACAAGCCGCACCGCGTCGAACATCTTGCACCCGGCACCTACTCGTTGCGCGAAATGATGTCTCCGCGGACCTATGACCTTGCCGAGGAGATAACGTTTGAAATAAAAGATACGGGAGAAGTCCAATCCGTCGCGATGAAGGATGCGCCCATCGAGATCAAGGGGCAGGTCGACAAGCGTCAGGAACTTGTCCAACCTATCGAAAAGGGCCTGTTGGCTAACGGCGATGGTAAAAACCGCGCTACGACGCAAACCAATAGTGATGGGCTTTTCTCCTATACCATCGATGCTCGAAACGATTCCGCTACTTGGGTTGATGAGTTTACGATTACCGATGATCTTGAGTGCGCCAAAGACGGCACGGCGAGATTCATCTCAATCGAAACCCCCGTCGCCATCGGCGACCTCAACGGTCTGTGCAACGTGTGGTATCGCACGACGCCGTTGGACTCGACAGACGTCGATGAACCGGCGAACGCGACACTTGACGATGGGCACGAAAATCCTTGGCTTGAGTCCGACGAAGTAAAAGAGAGCCTTGGTGAGGATTGTCGCCTCGTCGATTACGACGGCTGGCGCCTCTGGAAGGCGGATGTCTCGACCACGGAATCCACCACACTCGAGGCGGAAGAGCTCGACCTTGCATCCAATACCGTCGTAACGGGCATTCGAATTGAATACGGTGCGGTAGCTGCCGACTTTACGACTCGAAGCGATGCGGATTCTTGGACCCGCGATGATCTCAAAGATGAGCACGACGACCTTGACGATGCCAAAGCAATCCCTGGCACAGACGCTCGGGGCGCAGTCGTGCACATGCAGGCAACGTCGGCTTATACGCCCCAAACCGCACTCACCAACAGCGCGCGCGTCGATCTTTGCCGCAACGGCGGCGGCGATAAACTTGAGTCACATGACGAGGACCGTGTCATTCAACGCTGTACCCTACCGCAGGACCTACCGGCAACAGGATCAGTTCCCATCGCCGCTTGCATCACCGCGCTCCTGACCTCGGGTGCCGCAGTCCTATGGTTCGCTCGCCTTAGGTCGATCCCAAAGAACCGCTAGCACGATGAAAAAGCGGGCGAGCCAGTCCCCCGGCTCGCCCGCTTTCAATCATTTAAATCGCCGTATCTACTCTGCAGACGAAGATCCACCATCAACGATTGCCTGCTCGGACTCAGGAATCCCATCGGCACCCGTGCTCTGTTCTTGCTCCACCTCTTCGCTGATTGCGGAGGCGGGGGTCGAGCCCTTCGCACCCACGATGTAGGCAGCCCCAAATCCTAACGCAATGGCAATCAAGGTCAAAATCACGTAGACAGGCCAATGGCGCTTAATATACGAAAACACGTTGACTCCTTAGAGCTCCGTCTACGAACGGCGGATAACCTCGGTCACGACCTCGGATACCGTAGCAATGTTCGTCGGGTTGACATTGTGGGGCAGGTCGTCCTCGGTACGAGCGCAAGCCAGACGCGTGCCGTCCACGCCGGCGATGGTGAGGGCTCGGCGGCTCGCCTCGAGCGCGGCATAGGCATCGGTCTTGGCATAGGGCATCTCGAGCGCGCCACAATCGACATGGAACGACTTGCAGACCTTGCTGACCAGGTTCATGATGCGGCGATCGCCCTTGAGCAGTTGTTGTTCGCCCTCGACCGTCACAACCGAAAGCCTACCGGCGCCGACGGATTCAAGATTGATGAAGAATACGCCGCGGAGCTTATCGCGATGCGAAGCCAAGAAGGCCTTCATGCCGGCGCCATCACAATCCGAGGCGCCCGTTGCCACAAACCAGATATCGTGACCGAGCAGCTCATCATCGCCCATAGAGGCGACAGCCGAGAGCATATCTTCGGAAGAAGCGCCATCGGAAGACGTAGCGCCACCCTTCCAGCCATCGTTATCGTCCTCGAAGTTATCCCACGAACCGATACCGCGACCGGACTTCTTGGCATCGTAATCGTCTTCGACGCCCAGCCAGTCACTCATGCTGTCCTGCTCGTTTTTCTTTTTACGGCCGAACAGACCACCCAGGCCGCGCTTACGAGACTTGGGTGCCGCCGGGGCGGGAGCCGAAATGGTCTCGATCGGCTGCGCACCCGACGCAACGGGCATAGGAGGCGCAACGGGTGCCGATGTGGGTTCGGGACCCTGGGCAGTAGCAAAGGGATCGTTGACCTGTGCGGAGGGGTCGGGAAGGTCGAACAGCGACGTGCGAGACGCAACGTTTGCCTGCTTCATGGACGGCAGCGACGGATCGGGGACCGAAGCCAGCGGAGACGAGGAAGGTGCAGGCGACGGTGCCGACGCCGGATCGGGAACATTCATCTGCGGACGCGGCGATGCCTGGGAGGAAATCTGGGCCATAAGGGAATCGACCGTTTCGTCCTGAGTGGGAGCGACATTGGCAACCGTGGCACCGGAACCACTCGGGGTCGGCATGGTGAAAATCTGCGTGGAGTAAGGCCTCGACTCATCCGTCTCGGGAGTCTCAGAAACCGCAGGCACTTCCTCCTGCTCGACCTCGGTCGAATCACCTTGATCGGCTGCCGCGTATTGCTCTTCGTCAGAGTTGGCCTCAACGGGCTCGTCCTCGGCGACATCTTGGATTTCGGCAGCATCAATAGGCTCGTCATCGTCTGCCGCGTCGCCCTGCTCATCGGAAACAGGAAGGGGCTCGGCAATCGCGGTGCCCTGCTTTTCAAACGTTATCGTGGAATCGAACTGCGCGGCATCAAACGACATGGTGCTATCGACGTGCTCCTGAGCCTCGAAAGACGTCGTCGCCTCAACAACATCCGCGGACGCCGGTTGCTGGGACTCAAAGGACGTTGTAGCTTCGGCGGCGTCGACGGGCGCGGACTGCATAGCCTCGTTCTGCTCGAACTCTTGCGCCGCGTGCTCACGTGCCGCCTCGGCTGCCTGCTGCTGAGCGATAGCCTCCTGCTCGGCAGCCTCGCGTGCGGCAGCGCGCTTCTCCTCGAAATCGTCGACAAATTTCTTGCCCTTTGCAAGCGCACCCTTAAAGAAGTTGGAAGCGCTGGCGCCAATCGACGAGAACGCGGATGCAATGTCGGCATGGGGCGTTGCCGCGGGAATCTCGGCCGAGAAATCAGTATCGCTCTCGTAAGACACGCGCCTCGGCTGTTCAACGTAATCGTCGTCAGACTCGTCCGCAACGTCTTGCGCCGGCGCGGCGGGAGCCAAAATGTCTAGTCCTGCCGCGGGATCGATCGCGGACACCGCCTCGGGCTCGGCAACGGCAACGGCAACCGCGGCAGACTCATCATCCACGGTGACAGCGGGCGCAGGCGCAGTCACGACGGGGGCAGGCTCGGGCTCAAACGTCGGCTCCTCGCCCTCCTCGTAATCGAGCGTGCAGGACTCGGGAAGCATTCCGAGCGCACGGATGGCATCCGAACCAAAGCGGATGTTGCCGGCGGCATTGCGATAGAGCTTGGGCTCGGGCTCGGCCGCGACAGGCTCCTCCGCCGACTCGGCAGCGGAAACCTCGTCATTGAACTCTTCAGCCTGGACAGCCTGGTTCTGATCCTCGGGCACGATGGCGCCAATCAGCGTCTCGTCGGCAGACGCACCCTCAAAGCCCTCGATCTGCTCGTCGAAAGCCTCACCCTGTTCGGGCTCGGTCTGAGTGTCGGGAGCAATCGGCTGACCGAACTCGTCCTCGGCGTAGGTAGGCTCTTCGTACTCGATGGTGTTACCGTAGTCGTTTTGCTGCTGGGCCGCGGCATACTCCGCCGCTGCACGCGCCATTTCCTCGGCACGACGCTTTTGCTCCCCAAAATAGGTATCGAACGGAACATCGTCGGGAAACTCGTTTTCACCCTGGAAGGGAGCAACGTTGTCCATAACGCCGAGCATAGCGGCGACAGAAGACTTGTTGCATACCGCGCCGGACGTATAGGGAAGAATATGGCGGTTAGAGATGATGTTTGCCGCGTTGGCAAGTGCAACGAGGGAAGCGAGGATCGCGACAATCCACAGCAGAACCTTGAGCGCGCCGGGGAGCAGCAGGATACGCAGGATGGCAACGGCAGCGGGGGCAACCGTGGCAACGGGCAACAGCTTGGCGATGAGCGCACGATACGAAGCATAAGGCTCGCGGGCGAGCAGCTCAGCACGGGGAGAGTCGTAGTGTGCGACAACGACCACCGGGCGGTTACGCGGGGACGCGAGCGGGCCCGAGGCCTTGTGGTAGGCGATGACGTTTTGGCTCACGCCCGTCTTGCCCAGACGCGAAACCACGGGGTGGCCCGTGCGCTCGAGCACGTAAAGAACGGCGCCGACAATAGCCAGCAAGGTGCCGACCAAGCCGATACCGCCGCCGATGCCCATCAGCAGGGCGCCGGCAAACGCAAGAATACCGGTAACGGCAAATGCCAATCTACTGGGCGCCGGGGCATTGAACTCCTGAACCTCGGGATCAAAGCCGTGGTTGCGGAAGATCTGAGCGATATCCTCGGCAGCCAAGCGCTCTTCTTCGCTGCATGCCGGCGTAATGCCGGTGTTCTGCAGCAGATGGTTAATATAGTTCTGGGTGTTCGCCATGTGCGCTCCACATCCATAATCCGACAAATAGGCCCAATGCATGCACATTAGAACCGTATATAGTCGAAAGTATACCCCGAGCGAGCGCAAACGACCGAATTCGGGCCATCTTAACGCCCCGAGCGGACAAGGATATAGCCTAATCTCCATATCGGACTAAAATCATGGCAGCAAACCACCTTCTCATGCGAGGACTCTATGACGGCAAGCGACGCGACCGCAACAATTAAAAAGGGGAATTCGAAGCCCAGTTTCGATAAAACGGCTCAGCGCATCCTCAATCTTTTCTTTGTGCTCAATAGCTCCCCCGAACCGCTGACGACCGAGCAGATCGTCTTGGATTCTGACCTGGGATATGGCTCGGGCAACATCGACTCGGATAAGCGCAAGTTTCGGCGCGATCGTGACAAACTGCTCGAGCGTGGCATCTTAATCAAGGAGGTTCGCCCCGCCGGCGCGCAGGAGACCGAGGAAAGCTCGTGGACAATTGACCGCGAGCACACCTTTGCAGCAGGCGGCCTCATCACCGCAGACGACGCCGATATCCTGCTCAACGCCATCGACCAGACACTAGCGGCCGGCTCATCCACTTTTGCCGCACCGCTTGCCGATATTCGATCAAAGATTGCCTACCTCACCGGTAGGACGACGGCGGACGAAACACCGATCCGCCGCTCTCCCACCGTCGATGCGGTATGGAGCGCCTTTGCCGAGCGATGCGCGCTGCGATTTTTATATCAGAACGGACGCGGCGAGCAGAAAGAACGTACCGTCTGCGTCTACGGCATGTTCGAGCGCGAGGGCGTGGCGTACTTCTGCGGCCTCGACAACGTCACCGACGGCATCAGGACATTCCGCTGCGACCGTATCGTACGCGCTTGGCGTCCTTCGAAGGCCTACGTCATCCCCGCGAACTTCAATCTCAACGACTATCTGTTCTTTGAATTCGATTTTGCCGACCGACCGCCCGTTGCAGCCACGTTCTCGTTCGCCCCTCAGACGCAGATCGATATGATCAACGGCCTCACGCGCGGGCGAGGTGAGCTCGCACACACCGATGTGGGATGGACCTGGACCGTTGACGTGCGCGATCTTGAAGCCGCCGCCTCATTTTGCATGGCCCACGCCATGGACGGCATGAGGCCCATGGCCCCCAAATCGCTCAAGCAGGCGTGGAACCACCTCATCGAAAGGACGGTGCACGAGTATGCCCGTGCGTAAACTCACCAGCGAGCAGAGACTCTCGCGCGCCATCGACATCATGGAGGCCCTCTACGCCGCCGGCGAGAGCGGCATGACACGAACCGAGATTTGCAGTCGCTTTGACATCACGGGGGTATCGCTCGACGAGATTCTCGAGATCGTCTCGACACTCGCGGACCGAGAATCGGGCGCGCGCATCATCTGCGAATGCCGCGGCGAGCGTGTGGTCCTCACCGGTGACGCCGGGCGTGTGCTACCGCTGCGCTTGAGTGCCGCCGAGGGCGCTGTGCTCAACCATGAACTTGAATCGTTGGGGATCGAGCCGCATACGGCAGCTCGGATTCGACATGCCCTTCTACCCGAAGAGCTCGGCTATAACCAGCGCGTCTTTGACACCGTCAACCACGGGTCGCACTGGCAGCAGCTGAGCTGCGCCATTCAGGACGGCGTTCGCTGCCGCATCTCGTATCGCTCGATGGACGATGCACGGCCACGTGAGCGTCTGGTCGACCCCTTGCGCATTACGGCAAACGGCGACCAAACATACCTGATTGCCTGGGACATCGCGGTCGATGAGCAGCGCACCTATCGCATGGATAAAATCGAGGGACTCGCCTTGACGGAAGACTCCGTCGTGCCTCATGCACCGGACGTCACATCCCTCCACGATTCCCTTGCTCGGACGCAGCGTAGCGCAAAGCTCTTGATGCCATTCGATATGGCGGAGTATCTGGACTGGGCCGGCATCACCCTAATCGAGCGCAGCGGGGCAGACATGGCAACGGTAACCGTGCATTACGGCTCCGAGCGTTGGCTACTGAGCCAGATAATTGCAGCGGGCGGAGCCATCCGCATCTTGGATGACCCCGCCCTGTCAAAGCGTCTGTGCGATATGGCAAAAACCCTCGTCTGTCCGCTTTAGCGCCGCCGCTCGTGGCGTGCACGCCACAGTTGCAGATAGTGCCCGATCTGCGCAGATTCGATGCGCTGGTAGGAGCTCGTGGGCAGCGACGTTAAGAACTTCTTTCCGTAGCCCTTCGTCACCAGGCGCGGGTCGGCCAGAATCAGCACGCCGCAATCGGTCGACGAGCGGATAAGGCGGCCGGCCGCCTGCTTGACCTCGAGCACCGCCTCGGGCAGCGAATAGCGCGCCCAAGCGCGGTCTTCGCGCAGGTTGCGCTCGCACGAGAGCGGGTCCGTGGGGCTCGAGAACGGCAGCTTGGGAATGATGACGCAGCGCAGCGTCTCGCCGCTGGCGTCGAATCCCTCCCAAAAGGCCTTAAGAGCAAAAAGCGACGAGGTCGGCTCGTTGATAAACCGGTCGCGCAGGCGACGAGGAGATGAGTTGCGCTGCTGGCAGTTGAGCTCCAGACCCGCACGGGCCATCTTGGGCTCAACGCGGGCGTACAGGTCTTCCATGTCGCGCCGATTGGTGAACAGTGTGAGCACCGATCCGCCCATGGCAAGATGGGCGTCGACCAGCACGCGCTCGAGCGCCGTAAGATAGCTCTCACGATCGCGCGGATCGGGGATATCGCCCGCAACGACTACAGCCATGTTCGAATCGAAGTCGTAACTCGAGTCCAAGTGCAACGATGAGGATGTTGAAGCACCGATGCGATCGAGGCCGACCGCGTGGTTAAAGTGTTCAAAGCTTTTGGACACCGTCATGGTCGCCGAGGCAAAGATAGCCGTGTGAACCTCGGGCAGCCACTCGGTTGCCAAGGCCTCGCCAATGTCGATGCGCTCTGCGGTCATTGACTCTCCGCCGGCACGCAGCCTGCGATTGACCTGCAGCGAATACACGTAGTGTTCATCGGTGCCGTCAATGATGAGTTTGAGGTTCTCGGCCAGCTCGTGCAGGCGGCGCGAAATATCACCCAGGTCGACAACAACCTCGGGCTTGTCGGCGGCGACGGCTTGCACCAGCGCGTCGACGCTCTTGTCAGCTCGTTCCAATGCATCGATGGCAGCGTAGGCCGACGGTAAGAAATCATGCCAGTCGTCAGATTCGCGCAGCTCGGGGCCAATCCATAGATTGGCATTGTCATAACCCCCACGGGCACGGCGGCCGAGCTCGCGAACGTCATCGAACACGTCGGCGATTGCCATGCTCGCGCGCGCAACCGTCGACGTCGCCTTGGCAGTAAGGCCCAGATAGAGCGTAGAGCCCTCGGAGGTTGCCAAATCACGGGAAACCTGGCTTAGCGCACCGGTGCTCGAGCCACCCAGGCGCTCAAACAGAACGCGTGATTCGTCCGCCGACACCACGCGCGCCCACTGACGGCGCGCCTCGCGCTCGATAGAATGGGCCTCGTCGATTACCCAATGACGAATCGGAGGCAAAATCCTGCCCTCGGCCGCAACATTGCGGAACAGCAGGGAATGGTTGGTGACCACCACATCGGCATGCGCCGCACGACGGCGAGCGCCGTGGACCAAACATTTATCAGGGAAAAACGGGCAGAGGCGACGAGCACACTCGCGCGAGGCCGTCGTAAAGTCGGGGCGGTTGACGCTGCGCCACCGAATGCCAAGTGAGTCGAGGTCGCCATCGGCTGATTGGCAAACGTACGCCATAATGACCGCGACCGCCGTGAGCGTGTCCGCCGGATCGCGCTTGGTGGTAATCTCGACCTGGCCGCGGCTCATGCGCTCAAGCTTGCGCAGGCACGGATAGTGGTCATACCCCTTGAGAGCGCAAAATGACAGACCACCTTCCAGTTGCTCGGCAAGTTTTGGAAGCTCATGGTACATGAGCTGGTCGGCTAGATTGTTCGATTTGGTCGCAATACCAACCGTGATGTTGTTACGGCGTGCTGCCTCGGCAAAAGGCACCAGATAGGCCATCGATTTGCCGACGCCTGTGCCCGCCTCAATTACACGATGAGTGCCCGTGACCAGCGCATCGCGGACCTCGAGCGCCATCGCGATCTGCTCATCACGCGGCTCGTAAGTGGGATACATGCGATTGACCAGGCCACCCGGCGCATAGTCTGCCTCAATCTCCTCACGACTCGGCATCTTGAGGACCGGTAGTTCGTCGGCGTCCACCCGATCGTCGGCGCGATCGGCCTTGAGAACGTCAGCACGAGCGGCGCTGAGAGAGAAGATAGAACCAGGGTTCTGCCCTGCCAAGAATGAGAAGATAGGACGATAGGACCAAGGCACGTCCGGATGCATGTCGGCTAGGCGCGCCATGAGGCCCTGGGGCAAGTCGGTGAGCGCCACGAGCAACACGCGCCATACGCCACACAGGGCGTCGACATCGGCATTGGCACGGTGTGATACCGAGTCACAGCCAAACAGATCGGCCATAAAAGACAGCTTGTGCGAGGCCAGGCGCGGAAGCGCGATGCGCGACAGCGCCAGCGAATCGATCCAAATATCGCTCACGTTGACGCCGCCTTTGACCGACTCGATAAACGAGCGGTCGAACGTGGCGTTATGTGCGATCACCGGGCAACCACCGACAAAATCGGCGAGAGCAGCGACGGCCTCAACGGCCGACGGGGCATCTGCCACATCGGCATTTGTAATGCTCGTGAGCTCGGTAATCTCGGCAGGAATCAGCTGCTTGGGATGCACGAAGGTATCGAAGCGGTCGATAACCTCGCGGCCCGAAAGACGGGCCGCCGAGATCTCGATCAGCTCGTTGTCCTGCACCGAAAGACCCGTGGTCTCGGTATCAAGGACAATTACATCTTCCTCGATAAGGCCGAAGGACTGCGTTTTGGCGCGTTCGGCAAGCGTGGCATAGGAGTCGATGACAAACTGCGGCGTTCCTGACGAAACCGCGTCCTCGATTAGCATGCAATGCCCGCTCGACGAAGACCCATACGGATCAGACTGTCACAGACCTGCGGGAACGTCATGTCGTCGGTGTGGCGGATCTCATCCGGATACAGCGACGTATCGGTCATGCCGGGAATGGTATTGGTCTCGAGGATAACGGGGCCGTCCTCGCTCACGATAAAATCGCTGCGCGAGATGCCCAGGCAACCGAGCGCCTTGTGAGCGGCACAGGCAAGCTCCTGGGCACGAGCGTAGTTCTCGGGTGAAATCTGCGCCGGAATGCGATGGATGTCCGTAGGGTCGACATATTTCACGTCCAGATCGTAGAACTCGCAGTCCTCGGGCTTGCGAATCTCGACAATCGGCAGAGCGCGCACGTCATCTTCGCCGTATACGCCGACGGTGATCTCGGTACCCTCGATGCACTTCTCGACCAGCACTTTGTCGCCGTACTCAAACGCCTTGGCGATTGCCGCGGGCAGCTCGGAGGGCTCATGGACCAGGGAAATGCCATAGCTGGAACCGTTGACGGCCGGCTTCACAAAGCAGCGCTCGCCACAAACCTCGACGATATGATCGATATCGACTTCATCGCCCACCTCGAGCGCAAGGCCGGGGGCAACGGGAATGCCCGCCTTGGCGTACAGGAGCTTAGAGACCTCCTTGTCGGCACCGCAGGCGCTGGCAAGCACGCCCGAGGCCGTGTAGGGGATACCCAGGGTCTCCATAGCGCCCTGCATGGCGCCATCCTCGCCGCCGACACCGTGCATGGCGATAAACGCCACGTCAAAGCCGCCGGTCGCCATGGTTACCATAAAATCATCGGCAGCCGTGTCGAGCAGCTCCACCGAAGTGTAGCCGGCCTCCTTCAAGGCAACCACGACGTTCTTTCCCGAATTGAGCGAGATCTCGCGCTCAGCGGAATGACCGCCCGCCAAGACCGCTACGTGCATGTTCTCTAGGCTTTTACCCGGCATGGGCAGACTCCTCCTCTATAATTTCTGCAGCTGATACCATATTGTAGCGATACCCTCTACGTTTCCCCAAAATCGAAAGGCTTCCATGAATCCCAGGACTAAATCTCAGGACATTCGCGACTTGAGCCAAAACGATATTCGCGACCTTGTGGCCGAACTTGGCCAGCCCGCCTTCCGCGCGAAGCAGCTCATCGAATGGGTCTTTGAGAAGAACGTTTGTTCGTTTGACGATATGACCAACCTTCCCAAGGCTTTCCGCGAGCAGCTTAAAGAGGCTTTTGCCTTTGACACGCCGACTGAACTAACCAAGCAGGTTTCCAAAGATGGCTCTCGCAAGTATCTGCTCGAGTACCACGACGGCGTTTCCGTCGAGACTGTCGGCATGCCCCGCCGTAACAAGCTTTCTGTCTGCGTTTCCACCCAGGCAGGCTGCGGCATGGGCTGCGCCTTTTGCGCTACCGGTCTCAACGGCCTCAAGCGTTCTCTGACCGCTCAAGAGATCGTCGACCAGGTACTTCATGTATCTAACGACTTTGGCGAGCGTGCCACGAGCGTTGTCTTCATGGGTCAGGGCGAGCCGTTTGCCAACTACGATGAGGTTCTCAAGGCGCTGCGAATCCTCAACGACCCCGATGGCATCGGTATTGGCGCTCGCCACCTCACCGTCTCTACCAGCGGCGTTATTCCAGGTATTCGCAAATTTGCCGACATCCCCGAGCAGTTCACGCTTGCCGTTTCCCTGCATTCCGCCATCCAGTCGACGCGCAATAAGCTCATGCCCGGCGTTAAGAAGTACACGCTGCTTCGACTTCACGAGGCGCTTCAGCTTTACACCGAGAAGACTGGCCGCCGCCCGACCTATGAGTATGCCATGATCGAAGGCGTCAACGATACGAATCCAGAGATGCAGGCGCTCTGCGACTTCTGCGAGGGAACGCTGTGCCACGTTAACCTGATTCAGCTTAACGACATCGAGGGCAGCCCGCTCAAGCCGTCGCCGATTCATAAGGTTGAGGATCTTCAGCGTCGTCTTGAGTCCCGTGGCATCGAGACCACGATTCGTAACTCCCGTGGTAACGATATTGACGCCGCTTGCGGACAGCTGAAGCAGCGCTTCAAAGTTCAGAAGTACGCATAGGGGAGTCACACCCCAAAACGTTTCATGTGAAACATCGAACGGCCTCGGTTGCAAGATATGCAACCGAGGCCGTTTCATTTATTGACCTTAATTTTGAATCAACTGCTACTGGTCCCATTTTTTACGGCCAAAATAAGGGGTCCTTGCCTCGTGAATCAGACAAGAACCCCTCAAAATATGCTAAGTAATTGTTAGGTACCTAATAGCCTACATTTTCCCATTGGTTGCTAACCCAACCTTGATTAATCTTGGGATTCTTCGTTACCTGAGCAGTGCGCATGGCAACATCTTCTGTCATAACATCCATTTTCTTCTTGGATGTATCGACAATATCATGCGCGCTATGAAGCAAACGACCTCGAAGCTCATCGTCTGTCGCGATCTTATAGCCAGCAAAGGCACCAACCGCGACAGTCGTCGCCAATGCAATCGCAGTTAAAATCCTATTCCTCATCTTGGCCTCCTTGATCAAACTGAATCATTTCACCAAGAATACGAGAGAGCTCTTCCTCGTCTTTAAACTCAATCTCAATCTTATTCTTTCCTCGCGAGCTCTTCACACGCACGTTGGTATTAAAAACCTGACGAAGCACGCGGGCAGCCTTTTTAAAAGACTGAGGCGTTGCAGGCCTCGGAGTCTTAGGTGTCTCTCCGGCAGAAAACAACGGAGCAAGATTTTCTGTCGCTCTTACGGAAAGGCCCTCTGCAACAACCTTCTCAGCAAGTCGAATTCGAGCATCCTCATAGGGAACTGCAAGAATCGCACGTGCATGACCAGCAGTAAGTTTGCCCTCAAATATCATCTGCTGAACAACTTCAGGAAGATCAAGAAGGCGTAGCGAGTTTGCAATTGCAGAGCGTGACTTGCTTACAGCCTTTGACAATGCCTCCTGGGTCATACCGCTGGCATCTATGAGCTGGCGATAGCCCTTAGCCTCTTCGACAGGATTCAGATCAGAACGCTGAAGGTTTTCGATAAGTGCAAGAGCAAGCATCTCTTCATCATTAACATCTTTAATGATGACAGGCAGCTCCTCAAGACCAGCAAGCTTTGACGCTTGGTAACGACGCTCACCAGCGATGATCTCATAGCCGTTTCCATGCTTGCGAACCAAAAGCGGCTGCAAGACGCCATGTTCTTGAATTGACTCGCTCAACTCACGAAGTTCAGTTTCGTTAAAGTGAATTCGCGGCTGATTAGGGTTGGGAACGATATCCTCAATAGGTAGTTTTATTTCAGATGCGGCATTCGAAGCCGACGCAGCTGAACCACCGGTCTCATACTCGGCCTCTGAGACCAAAGCATTGAGTCCACGTCCCAATCCGCCACGTTTCTTTACACTAGGCACGTTTGATCACCTCTTTTGCAAGGTTCATATATGCTTTTGCACCCTTATTTTGAGGTGCATAGGTAATTACCGGTTCTCCAAAAGACGGAGCTTCAGAGATTTTAACCGTACGGGGGATCAACGTCTTAAACGCCTTATCACCAAAGTACGATTGAACCTCCTCAACAACCTGATTCGATAGAGAAGTACGCGAGTCATACATGGTCATAAGCACACCGTAGGTGTCTAAGCCCTTGTTCAGACGAGATTTGACCATCTTCATTGACTCAAGCAGCTTCGTAACGCCCTCGAGTGCGTAATACTCGCACTGGATCGGAATCAAAACGCTGTCTGCTGCGGTCAAAGCGTTGATAGTAAGCAGGCCGAGCGAAGGAGGGCAGTCAATGAATATAAAATCAAACTCGTCCTGAATCGGCTCAAGCAAATCTTTGAGACGGGTTTCACGAGCAATTGCGCTTACGAGTTCAATTTCCGCGCCTGCAAGCTGAATTGTAGCCGGAATTACGAATACTTTTTTGCAATTTGTATCAAGAACAAGCGATTCTGCCGGCACATCATTCAACAATGCATCATAGATGCAGTGATCAAGGTCTTCTTTTTCAATTCCGAATCCACTGGTGCTGTTTCCTTGCGGATCAAAATCGACAATCAGTGTCTTACGACCCTGCTCACCCAGTGCTGCTGCAAGGTTTACAGCCGTTGTTGACTTACCGACACCGCCTTTTTGATTGATGATTGCAATGATACGCGTGTCTTTTGCGCTCTTAGAGCGCTTAACGTCGCGAAATCCCACGGTCCCTCCTGGTGTGTATTAAAGCTGTCAAACGGAGGATGTTTCACGTGAAACATTCCGATTCGATATCAACCGCAATGTTTCACGTGAAACACTGCAAGTTGTTAGTATCCATTATGTTTCACGTGAAACATCTAGGCAAGCGGATTCTTCTTTGCCATGCCATTTGCACGAGGCAATGAAACGGATGCTGGATGACTCTTCTTAAGAACAATAAACTCCCTGTGGCCCAGGCCCTCAGGCAAATTGATAGCTTCATTCAGAAGCAAAGTGAAGCCGCAAATCTTAGCTGCTGACATGCCGGAAGCAAGCTCCTCATCCGAAGGATTGCCCTTGGTGATAACAAATAGCCCTCCATCCTTCAGGTACGGAGCCGCATACTCAACAAGAATCGGTAGAGGGGCCAGTGCGCGGGCGGTTACAACGGAGAACTGCTTCTTATGGCTTCGAGCATATTCTTCAAGACGATCATGAACCGCATGAGCATGTTTCAATCCAAGAGCATGGACAAAGGAATTAACCGCATCAACCTTCTTGCCAACAGAGTCAATATAAGTAGCTTTACGATGCGTGGTTATGGTTAATGGAATACCAGGGAAGCCCGCACCTGTTCCCATATCGAGCAAAGCTCCCTCAGGAGCCTTATTGATATAGGGGAGCAAAACAAGTGAGTCGAGGATATGAAGTACGGCAGCATCTTCTACGTTAAGAATACGGGTGAGATTGGTTGTCTTATTTGTTTCTAGAACCAAATCCAAATGCTGGATACATTTCCTCAGCTCAATATCAGTTACGCTCAAGGAATATTCTTTGCAATAGGAAGTTAGGCGACTCAACATCTCGTCAGCCTGCTGATCAGTAAGTACTAACAACGAAAGCTCCTTTCTGACAAAAATCAGTGTATCGAGAACTTTTGACAAAAAAAGGGGACGTGGAAACCACGTCCCCTTAGCATAAGCTCGAGAAGATTATCGAGCAACAATCACCACATGGCGATCAGGGTCAGAACCCTCAGAATGAGTATCGACGGCATCATTGCCACGAAGTGCAATGTGAACCAGTCGACGCTCGTAGGCATTCATGGGCGGAAGCGAAACACTCTTATGCGTGCGGATGGCACGCTCGGCAGCAGACTGAGCCAAGGAAGCAACCTTGTCCTGACGGCGACTCTTGTATCCCTCTACGTCCACTACAACCGGATACCTAAAGCCAAGTTTGCGGCTCACCAGCAAAGAGAACATAACCTGAAGGGCATCAAGGGTGCGACCATGACGGCCAATGAGAACAGCAAGGTCGGGAGCCGTTACATCCAAAATCAGCTCACCCTCGTCGCCCTCATACTCATCGATAGGAGAGTTGGCGGCATCGAAGTGCGAAAGGATGGAACGCAGGATGGAAATCGCAACATCGGCAATGGTGTCGAGCTCCTCATCGGTCAGCTCTTCACCAGCCTTGTAGCGCTGTGCAATCTCGGGATAATCGCCCGCGACCTGCGGGGCAACCTCCTCAAGCATATCCTCGATGATCTCTTCAGACATAACGTACTCCAAAAGTTAGGTACCTAAATAAGATTGATATCCCGTTACTTCTTCTTGTGCGGGCGCGGCTTCTTCTCTCGACGAGTGACCTCAACCTGCAGCGGAGCGTTCTTAAGACGCTCCTCCTCATCGGCCTTCGCCTTGTCGATGACCTTCTGCGTCACAAAAATCTGCTGGATAACCTGCCAAGCAGACGAGACGTCGTAGTACAGCAGAACACCAACGGGAAGGCTCCAGCCCATCCAAAGCATCATGACCGTCATGACAACGGCCATCATACGCATGCTCTGAGCCTGCTGGCCGGTCTGGTTGCGCGACATATAGAGCTGCGGAATCAGGGTCAGGACGGCGAACAGGATCAGGCAAACCAGCGCAGGCAGTGCAACCATAAAGCCATCGGCAAAGGAAGCGCTCGGCGTGGTGGTCAGGTCGGGCAGGATGTTGAAGAACGAGAACGTGCCGTCGTTAAAGTACTGCGGCAGGTTGCGCAGCAATGTAAACAGGGCGAACAGGATAGGCATCTGAATCAGCAGCGGCAGACAGCCAGCCATGGGGTTGAACTTGTTCTCGCTGTAGAACTTCTGCATCTCCTCGGCCTGACGCTGGGGATCGTCGGCATAGCGCTCCTGGATCTCGAGCATCTTGGGCTGCAGCACCTGCATGCGAGCCGTCGACTTGGTCGACTTGAGCATGAGCGGCGTCAGCAGCAGACGGATGATGACCACCAGGATGATGATGGACAGGCCCCAGTCGACCGCAAAGGTCTGGATGAGCTTGAGCAGCTCGAAAAGGATGTTAACGATCCAATCCCACATGTAAGTTTTCCTCCGATAGCGAGTGCCCGCTAGGGCACAGGGTCATAACCGCCGACGTGCAGGGGATTGCAGCGAGCGATGCGCCTCACGGCAAGCCAGCAGCCTCTCAAAACACCGTGCTTCTCAATCGCCTGGACGGCGTATTGCGAGCACGTTGGGTAATAAATGCAGGCGTCAGGCAATAAGGGCGAAATAACCTGTTGATATATGCGAATAGGAGCGATGGCAACACGTCGCAAAACGTGATTGCTCATCGCTCCTCCCCGGCAACGCCGGCGCGCTTCATAAGCGAACGCAACGCCTTGTCCATCTCCTGCGGCGAGGAAACCCTCGTCTTGGGAGTTGCGAACAAGATGATGTCATAACCCGCAACGGGAAATCCGCAGCTGCGGGCGGCCTCGCGCATCACACGCTTGGATCGGTTGCGCACGACGGCACAACCGAGTCGCTTAGCACCAACGAAGGCGACCCTTCCGGAGTCGCCTTCGCCAACCGATTCACATATGGTCATTCGAATCAGAGGGTGATTGAAACGACGCCCCTGACTGAACACATGCTCGAAATCTTGCCGAGACTTAATAGTCTTCATGCGAGATGTGTGTATCGCTGCTAGACAGTGAGACGCTTGCGGCCCTTGGCGCGACGACGGGCGAGCACGGCACGACCACCCTTAGTGGCCATACGGGCACGGAAGCCATGGGTCTTGGCACGCTTACGCTTATTAGGCTGATACGTACGCTTCATCTTAAGTTCCTCCTGCTGCATTTCGAGTGTCCGCGGGGACGCGGACGCAGATATAGACACGTGAGCTTGAAGATTGTAGGGAAATCAATGTTCAAATGTCAAGAAATCAAAGGTAAAAGGTTGCGCAGTTCACACGGTTCCCCCATAAGCCAAGCTCGATTTAGCGGTGCATGGCAACTTTTCACGATATTTCATCGAGTTTTCAACAGGTCATGTTGGCAATGTTGAGAACTTTTCGTCCGTTTTCCAAAGTTTTCAACAGGTTTTGAAAAGTTGTCGAAAGATGAGAAACATTGCACGGTGAGCTACTATTTGTTCGAAACCTTTTGGAAGATTGCGAGCGGCATGTCTGACGACTTTTACACCATGGTCGATTCCGGAGACCCGGCACCCGACAACGAGCACATCACCGGTGTGCGCGAAGAGCGTGACGAAGGTGAACAGACGACAACGCAGGCGCCAAAAGCCATGTACGCCGCGCGCATCGCCGTCTATGACGACATGCTGTCGACACCGCGTGTGATCGTCATTGATCCGCAAGATGTCCGCACGTATTTGGAAGAGACGACCAACACCGTCTACCAGTGCATGAAAGAACAAGGTGGCCACATCTCGCTCATGGTCATCCGCGAGATTGTCGAAAACTTTATCCACGCACACTTTGCCGAGCCCATCATCTCGATTCTGGACGGCGGAGACACCATCCGCTTTGCTGACCAAGGACCCGGCATCGACGACAAGGAACGTGCTTTCGACTTTGGCGTTACCAGCGCAAACAGCAAGATGAAGCGCTATATCCGTGGAACCGGAGCAGGGTTTCCCATGGTGCAGGAGTATTTGGAAAACGCCGGCGGTGCCGTATCCATCGAGGACAACATGGGCAACGGCACCGTGGTTACGGTAAGCCTGAACCCTAAACGCGTGCAGGAAATCGAGCGTGCCGGCGGACGCGGCGCTGCCGTGCGGCCCGAGACGGAGCAGCCCACATATCCCCTGCCGGGAGCTTTTGCGCAGCAGCCCGTGGCAACGCAGCAGATGCAGCCCCCCGTGGGACAGATGCAGCAGCCCGGAATGCTTCCCACACAAGAACCCCAGGCGGCATCTATGTCGATGCCGCCAAACATGCCAGAGGCCATGCCGCTGGCTGATCAGGATGCAGCAGCAATGCAGCAGGCGACGGGGGCGCCGGGTGGCCAGCAAATGGGCTATCAGCCGTACCAACAGGGATATCCATATCAGCAGATGCCGCCACTGGGGTATGGCCAGCAGTTCCCGCAACAGTACCAGCAGGGATATCAGCAGCCGTACCAGCAGATGCCGCAGCAGCAGTACAACCCTTGGGCCCAGCAGATGCCTCCGCAGCCTTACCAGCAGTGGCATCAAAGTTTTCAACAGCAAATGCCGCCGATGCAGAGTTCTCAACAATCAGCAGCTCAAATGATGTATCCTAATGCAGCAAATCAGTATGCACAGCCACAACCGGACGTGTTCGTAAGCGATCGCGGCAACGCCGCGCTGGGCTATCTGGCGCAAAATCAAGCGTGCGGTGCGACCGATCTTGCGAGGGCGTTTGGAAACTCGGCCCCCACTTGGTCACGCACGCTCAATGACTTGGCGCAGGCCGGCTTGGTCATCAAGCATGGCCAGAAATACCATCTGACCGAACTCGGCGCCGCTCGCGTGCGAGCTCAGAGCTAAAGAACGGGAGAGACAGTGGACGAGGAAGCAAGCATCATCCTGGGGGATGCCATCGCCTTTTGCCAGCGCGACGGCCAAGATGCACGCCTCATCAACATGCTGGGGCAATCGCGCGCCATAAGCCTGACCGAAGATACGCTCACGATCGAGGCCCCCTCGCGCTTTGCCATCGCGCAGCTCAAAAAGCATCAGCCGACTATTGAGGCCTATCTGGAAGAAATCGCCTTTGCACCGATTGCGCTCGACATCGTGGCACCGCAAGGCGCCGCGACGGAATCCGCTGTCGCGACAGCGCCCGCCACGGCTCCCGCTGCTTCCCCGGCGGTGCCGGCCTCCGCAGGCGACGTGCCGACAATCGAGCACCAGCACAGCGATGTTTCCCGTGAAACCATGGCGCCGTTGCCGACCGCGGTAGCGACGTCAACGAACGCACCCGTCACGCACATGCCCATCGCTCACGACGCGGCGGCGGGCGCGGATTCGGGCATTGCAATCAAGAACACGCTCTCGGCCGACGATTTTCGTCGCATGATGAACCAGATGAAGGGCGGAGCGCCGACTAAATCCACGCAAGCTGCGACCCCCGCTTCACCCATGCCAGCACCGACCGTGCCGGCCGAGCAGAATACGGATGGAGCCCCGCTCGCCGCGAACTCAAAATTTACCTTTGAGAACTTTGTCTACGGCCCCGAGAACAGCCATGCCTATCGCTCGGCACTCAAGTTTGCCGCCCTCGCGGACGAGCGCGGCACATGCACATCACTGTTTATCTACGGCAAATCGGGCCTGGGCAAGACGCACCTGCTGCTTGCCATCAAAAACGAGCTCGCCGAGAAGTCGCCCGAGATCAAGGTCAAGTATGCCAACTCCCAGGCATATCTGGACGACCTGATGACCGAGTTCGACCGCCAAAAGAAGAGCAACGCCCCCATCATGCAGGCGTACCACGGCGTGGACGTGCTCATCATCGATGACATCCAAAACATCATCGGCAAGCGCGCGAGCGTGGACTACTTTTTCCAGCTCATGGACGAGTTCATCCGCAACAACAAGAAGGTCGTCATCGCGGCAGACCGCGCCCCCAAGGACCTGAGCATGGACGAGCGCCTGACCAGCCGCTTCAACGCCGGCATGCTCTGCCTGGTCGCAGAGCCCAGCTACGAGATGAAATACAAGATCTTGCAGCGCTATTACGAGAACACCATCGTCGCCGCTCCCGAGGCAGGCGACGACTCACTGTTGGCGGCCTACGGGGGCGACGGCGGGCACCTGACCGATGAGCACTTTAAGCACATGGCAGAGGTGTCGGGCACCAACATCCGCGAACTCGAGAGCTTCTGCGAGCGCTGCGCCGGCGAGGCGGGCGACCGCGAGCGCGAGGGCGGGGAGCTCACCTTTGACGATATCGACGCCATCGCCAGCCAGTACTTCGACACATCGGCCAAAAAGATCAACGTGCAAACGGTTCAGTCCGTCATCGAAGAGCAGTACGGCGTGACGCACGAGGAGCTCATCGGCCCGCGTCGCAACGCCAATATCGCCAAAGCACGCCATATCGCTATCTACCTGGCCATCGAAATGTGCGAGATGACGACCACGGCGGTAGGCGCCGAATTTGGCAACCGCAACCACTCGACCGTCAGCACGAGTTACAAAAAGGTCCAGAAGATGATCCAGGAAGACCGCACCGTCACCGAAGACCTCAAGTCGCTGCGCGATAAAATTACACTACGCTCGTAGGGAAATAGAGACACCTGTTGAAAACTTGTCGAAACCACGGGCATAAGGTGTCAAAAACCCAATCCGCGGTGATGAAAAGTTTTGCGCAGGTTTTGAACGTGGAAAACCACCCCTGTTGCACACAGGTTGCTGTCGATTCTCTTTCTGGGTCTGACCTGCGTCTTTGTGAGTAATCAACAGTTTCGTCAGTGCTATTACTATTATTAAGATATTTATATCTATAGAAAGGTATTAAAAGATGAAGTTCACCGTCAGCCAGAGCTCGCTTACACAAGCCATCGGCGTCGTTATGAAGGGTGTCGCTTCGGCATCCACCCTTCCCATCCTGTCGGGCGTGCTCGTCAAGGCGCAAGACGGCATCTTGGAATTCCAGACCTCTAACTACACCATCTCGATCCGTCATCGCATCGCGGCGCATGTCGAAGAAGAGGGCGAGATGGTTATCCCCTGTAAGATGCTCTCCAATATCACCAAGACTCTCCCCGATGCCCCGGTCACCTTTGAGCTGTCCGAGCGCCAGGTGCTGATCAGTTGCGAGAAGAGCTCGTTCCGCCTGAACACGCTCGATGCCAATGACTTCCCTGAGTTTCCGGCCTATGCCATCGAGAGTGCCGTGGAGCTGCCGACCGATATCTTGTCCGAGATGGTCGTCCGCGTGTGGCGCGTCACCTCGACCGACAAGGCTCGCCCCATCCTGGGCGGCGTGCACATGAAGGTCGAGAACAACACCGTGCGCCTGGTGGCGACCGATTCCTTCCGCTTGGCCGTGTGCGATACGCAGGTCGAGACCTCGACCCTCGAGGGCTCCTTTGAGCTCAACGTTCCGGCTGACGCCTTTAACGACGCACTGAACATCATGGCCAGCCAGGCGACCATCATGATCGGGGCTACCGACACCCAGGTCGTCTTTGAGGCCGGCAACACTACCTACGTGTCGCGTCGTATCGAGGGCGTGTACCCCAACTACAAGCAGCTCATCCCCGATTCGTGCGTGACGAGCGTCAAGATTGACGTCGCCGCCTTTAACGCCGCCCTCAAGCGCGTGGCCGTTATCGCGAGCGCCAACCCCGCCGTCAAGTTCGAGATCGATGTCGAGAACGGGCAGATGGGCCTGTCCTCCATTTCCAATGACCAGGACCTTGCGCAGGAGACGATCGATGTCGAGGCCGAGGGCGAGTCGGGCACCATCGCCTTCAACTACCACTACATCTTCGGCTGCCTCAATGCCCTGTCCAAGGAGAAGGAGATCACGCTGGAGCTCAAGAGCTACTCGCAGGCGGGCATCTTCAAGTCCTACGACAAGATCAACTACCTGTACCTGGTCATGCCGGTCCGCATCTAGCGCTGCGCCATGACCATGTTCGCCCGCGATCTTTCCGTCGCGCACTACCGCAGCTTCGATAGCTATCGTCTTGCCCTGGACGAGGGCGTGACGATACTTGCGGGACCAAACGCGGCGGGAAAGACCAATCTCATAGAGGCGCTGCAGCTGCTGACGAGCGGCGCCTCGTTTAGGCATCCGACCGCAGCCGAGCTCGTCCATGACGGCGTGGGCTCGTGCAAGGTCGAGCTGAGGCTCGAGGGCGACGGCCGCGTGCTTGATATGGGATTGAGCGCGGAGGACGGTAAGCGCTCGTTTAGCCGCAACGGCAAGAGATGCTCTGCCGCCGGTGTACGCGGGGTTCTGCCGAGCGTGCTGTTTTGCCCTGACCATCTGGACATGGTTAAGCGAGGCGCCAGTGTGCGCCGCGCCGCCCTCGATGACTTTGGCATGCAACTGAGCGCACGCTATGCCGATCTTGCGAGCACCTATGGGCGCTGCGTGACCCAGCGTAACGCCTTGCTCAAGGAGACCTGGTGCTGCCGTGAGATGCTCGGCGCGTGGAACGATTCGATTGCCCGCGCGGGCGCGGCTCTGCTCGTGCACCGGTTGGCCCTGCTCGACCGGCTGGCGGGCCATGTACACACTGCCTACGGGCAAGTGGCGTCCGGCGAGGCTGCCAACGTGACCTATACGTCCACACTGGGGGATTTGCCCCAGGTCGAGGATCGCGAAGAGCTGAAGGGCTGGGCGTACGAGCGCATGCTGGCCGCCCTTGATGAGCACGCCGACGAGGAAATTCGCCGCGGCGTGACGTTGGTGGGACCGCATCGCGACGAGATTGAATTTACCGTGGCGGGTCGCTCCGCCCGTTCATTTGCCAGCCAAGGACAGCAGCGAACGTTGGTACTGTCCTGGAAGGTGGCCGAGGTAGCCGTGGCTCGCGATGTTCTGGGTACTGCTCCGCTGTTGCTTCTGGACGACGTGATGAGCGAGCTCGACGGCGAGCGCCGCGGTGCTTTTCTGCGGCTGATCGGCGATGATATCCAAACGGTCATAACCACGACCAACCTGGGATACTTTACCGATGACCTGCTTGATCGAGCCAAGGTGGTGAGCATGGGTGAGACGTGCTAATTACGAGCGCGAGAGCGAAACGGTCGCCTTCAGTGGGTTTTTAAACGCAGAGCGCCAGCGCATCCTGGCGGCTGCAACACCTGAGCGCCGCGCGCAGATGGAGGCTGCCGAGGAGTCGCGCGCGGTCTATCGCGCGTGGAACGCGGTGTGCTCGGGCACGCGCGAGGGGCGGCATGTGACGGGCCTGCGCTACCTGCCCGAGTCCAATGAGCTGCTGGTATATCTCGATTCGCCCTCGTGGACGCAGGAAATGACGCTGTTGCGCGAGATCATCCGCGCGCGCATGGAGCGCGTCGGTGCGCATGTGGATGGCCTGGTGTTCAAAACCACCGCGCCCGGTCACACGCCGCCCGCTGCCAAAGAGCGTCTGCGTCCTGCCGTGGCCGAGCGCCCGCCGGCTCCGCATGCTGACCTAAGTGAGGCCGAGCGCACCGAGATTGAGCGCCAAGTGGCGCCCATCGAAGACCAAAAACTGCGCGAGGCCCTCGAGAACGCCATGAGAGCCAGTGCCGAGTGGGCCAAGGGCGTGCAAGGCAAAAAAGAGCCTTAAATCGCATCTGGTGGCCTTGTAGAGCCAAATACCCTCGTTCCCGAGGGTATTTTTTTACGATAAACTAGTAAGGCTGTACACATTTTCTTGACTGAAGGAGGACGTGTGGCAAACGAAAACGATTACGATGGCGGCGAGATTAAGATTCTCGAAGGTCTCGAGGCCGTTCGTAAGCGCCCGGGCATGTATATCGGCTCGACGAGCGCCAGCGGTCTGCATCACCTGGTGTGGGAGATCGTTGACAACTCCGTCGACGAGGCCATGGCCGGTTTCTGCACCGAGATCCAGGTGACGGTCCACGCCGACAACTCCATCACGGTCGTCGACAACGGGCGCGGCATCCCCGTCGACGAGCACCCTGTTAAAAAGATCCCGACGCTCGAGGTCGTCATGACGATCTTGCACGCCGGCGGTAAGTTCGATAACTCGGCCTATAAGGTCTCGGGCGGCCTGCACGGCGTGGGCATCTCCGTCGTCAACGCACTGTCCAAGCGCGTGGTCGTTCAGGTTCGCCGCGATGGCAACACCTACGAGATGGAGTTCTCGCGCGGCAAGACCGTCAAGAAGATGGAGGTCGTGGGCACCTCGGATTCGACGGGCACCACCGTCACCTTCTGGCCCGACGATGAGATCTTCGAGACCTGCATCTACGATTTCGATACGCTGCACAACCGTCTGCAGGAGACGGCGTTCCTCAATAAGAACCTCAAAATCGTGCTGACCGACGAGCGCGAAGCGACTCCCCACGTGGAGGAGTTTTGCTACGAGGGCGGCATCATCGACTTCGTCAAGTTCCTCAACGAGGGCAAGGACGTCCCCGAGGCCTTTAAGGAGCCCATCTACATCGAGGGCAAATCGGACCCGGACGCGCCTGTGGCCAAGATGGGAGAGGTCGAGGTTTCCCTGCAGTGGAATAGCGGCTACGGCGAGAACGTCATGTCGTTTGCCAACGACATCTACACCCCCGAAGGCGGCATGCACCTTGAGGGCTTCCGCACCGCGCTCACCCGCGTGATCAACGATTACGCGCGCAAGCAGAACCTGCTCAAGGAAAAAGACGCCAACCTGACCGGCGACGATGTGCGCGAGGGCCTTTCGGCCGTTATCTCGGTCAAGCTGCCCGATCCGCAGTTTGAGGGCCAGACCAAGGCAAAGCTCGGCAGCTCCTATATGCGAGCGCTCACGCTCAAGATTGTGACCGACGGCCTTGTCGATTACCTCGAGGAGCATCCCAAGCCCGCTCGCGAGATCGTCAAGAAGGCGCAACAGGCCTGCAAGGCGCGCAATGCCGCCCGCAAGGCGCGCGAGGCGACCCGCCGCAAGAGCCTGCTCGAGACGGCGTCCCTGCCCGGTAAGCTCGCTGACTGCTCGGTGCGCGATGCCGAGCTGACCGAGCTCTTCATCGTAGAGGGCGACTCGGCAGGCGGTTCGGCCAAGGACGGCCGTCGCCGAGACATCCAGGCGATTCTGCCCCTGCGCGGCAAGATTTTGAACGTCGAACGCGTTGGTGACCATCGCGCGTTCTCGAGTGACACCATCCAGTCGCTGATTACCGCGATCGGCTGCGGTGTCACGACGAGTGCCGGCGACGGCGGCGATTTCGATATCACCAAGGCGCGCTACCACAAGATCATCATCATGACCGATGCAGACGTCGACGGTGCGCATATCCGCATCCTGCTGCTGACGTTCTTCTACAAGTACATGCGTCCGCTGATCGATGCCGGCTACGTCTATGTTGCCTGCCCGCCCATCTTTGGCATTAAGGTGCGCAACAAGATCCACTACGTGTATCCCAACGGCCGCCAGCCCGAAGACGAGATCCTGCGCGACACTATCCAGAGCCTGGGCCTGAACCCCGACGATAACGACGAGGACGGCAAGGCCAAGGACGGCAAGATCACCAAAAAGCGCAAGGGCTATACCGTCCAGCGCTACAAGGGCTTGGGCGAGATGGACCCCAAGCAGCTTGCCTCGACGACGATGGACCCCAAGACCCGCATCCTGCAGCGCGTGTCGATCGAGGACGCCGTGGTGGCGGACCGCGCCGTGCGCGAGCTGATGGGTTCCGAGGTCGGCTATCGCCGCGAGTACATTGAAAAACATGCGCATGACGCGCGTTTCCTTGATGCTTAAGAGGAGGTAACGTGGCAGACGATATCAACAATAACGAGGGTATGGGCGAGGCCGGCGATGCCGGCATGCCCGACGATCTGAAGCGCCTGCTTGCCCGTGCTGAGCAGGGCGAGGACGGCGATCCGGACGCCTATAACCCCGATGCCGATGATGACGAGGAAGAGGACGACGACGGCGAGCTCGAGGAGAGCTTTGGCGAAGTCGACCGTGGCGCCTCGGCCGGCGAGGATATCAATGGCGGCCAGCTCCAGATTTCGGAGTTCGGTCGCGAGATGAAGCAGTCGTTCATCGAGTATTCGATGTCGGTTATCACGGCGCGCGCCCTGCCGGACGTGCGCGACGGCTTAAAGCCGGTGCACCGCCGCATTCTGTACGCGATGAACGAGAGCGGCATCTACCCCAACCGCCCACACAAGAAGTCAGCCTGGACGGTCGGCGAAGTTATCGGTAAGTACCACCCGCACGGTGACTCTGCGGTCTACGAGGCCATGGTCCGCCTGGCGCAGTGGTTCTCCATGCGCACGCCGCTCATCGACGGTCACGGCAACTTCGGCAACATCGACGGCGACGGCGCGGCAGCCATGCGTTACACCGAGAGCCGCCTGGCCAAGCCCGCCATGGAACTGCTGCGTGACTTGCAGAAGGATACCGTCGACTGGCAGCCCAACTACGACGAATCGCTCGCCGAGCCCGTGGCGCTGCCTGCGCGCTTCCCCAACCTGCTGGTCAACGGCAGCCAGGGCATCGCCGTCGGCATGGCCACCAACATCGCCCCGCATAACCTCACCGAGGCGATCGAGGCCACCTGCTACCTGATCGACAACCCCGACGCCACCGTCGACGAGCTCATGCAGATCATGCCCGGTCCGGACTTCCCCACCGGCGCCATCATCATGGGCAGCGCCGGCATTAAGCAGAGCTACGAGACCGGCCGCGGCTCCATTACCGTGCGTGCCAAGGCGCACGTGGAGTCCACCAAGACCGGTCGCAGCCGCCTGGTCTTTACCGAGATTCCCTACATGGTCAACAAAGGCACCCTGCAGGAGAAGATCGCCCAGCTCGTCAACGACAAACGCATCGAGGGCATCTCGGATATGCGCGATGAGTCCAACCAGAAGGGCATCCGTCTGGTCATCGAGCTCAAGAAGGGCGTCATTCCGCAGGTCGTGCTCAACAACCTGTATAAGTACACCTCGCTGCAGACGACCTTTGGCGCCAACAACCTGGCGCTCGTCAACGGCGTGCCCAAATGCCTGAGCCTGCGCGAGATGCTGCAACACTACATCGACCACCAGGTCGACGTAGTCACCCGTCGCACCCGCTTCGACCTTAAGAAGGCCCAGGCGCGTGCCCATATCCTCGAGGGCTACCTGATGGCCCTTGACCATATCGACGAGGTCATTAGCATCATACGCTCCTCGCAGACCGACTCCGAGGCCAGCAGCCGCCTGATTGAGCGCTTTGGCTTTACGCCCGAGCAGACCACGGCCATCCTCGAGATGAAGCTGCGCCGCCTGACCGGCCTGGAGCGCGACAAGATCCAAGAAGAGTTGGACGGCCTGCGCCGCGCCATCGCCTACTACGAGGACCTGCTGGCGCATGAGGAGAAGATCCTGGGCGTCATCAAGGAAGAGATGCGCGAGATCTCCAAGAAGTTTGGCGACAAGCGCCGCACCGAGATCAGCCAGGTTGAGAAGGACCTGGATGTCGAGGACCTCATCGCCGACGAGGACATGGTCGTGACCATCACCCACACCGGCTACGTTAAGCGTATCCCGGTGGCTGCCTACCGTGCCCAGAAGCGCGGTGGCAAGGGCGTGTCGGGCGTCAACCTCAAAGAGGACGATGTCATCGACGAGATGTTCATCGCGTCCACGCACGAGTACGTGCTGTTCTTCTCGAGCAAGGGCAAGGTCTATCGCCTGAAGGTGCACGAGCTGCCGGTGGGTACGCGCCAGGCCCGCGGTACCGCGATCGTCAACCTGCTGCCTTTCGAGGAGGGCGAGAAGATCGCAAGCGTCATCAGCTGCCGCGAGTTCCCGGCCGACGAGTACCTGATGTTTGCCACCAAGAGCGGCATGGTCAAGAAGACCGTGATGAGCGCGTATGACCGCAGCCGCCGTGATGGCCTGATCGCTATCAACCTGCGTGACGACGACGCGCTGCTGAACGTGCGCCGCGTGCGCGAGGGTGACAAGATTATCCTGGCCACCACCGCGGGCAAGGCGATCATGTTCTCCGAGGAGCAGGTGCGCGCTACCGGCCGCGACACCAGCGGCGTTCGCGGTATCGGCATGAAGGACGGCGTGAGCGTTCTGGGCATGGAAGTCACTAACGGCAACGGCGATCTGTTCGTCATCACCGAGCGCGGCTACGGCAAGCGCACGCCGGTTGCGGACTACCCGGAGCAGAATCGCGGCGGCCAGGGCGTCTACACCATCCAAATGACCGAGCGTAAGGGTAACCTCGCGGCCATGAAGACGGTGGGCCCGCAGCACGAGCTGTTCATCGTGACGGAGGGCGCGACGGTCATTCGCGTCAAGACCGACGAGATCAGCCAGACTGGCCGCGCTACCCAGGGCGTCAAGATGATGACCGTCGACGACAACGACCGTGTGTGCGCTGTCGCCCGCATGACGGCGGCTAAGGAAAAGCCCGAAGGCGAAGGCGCCGAGGCCGAGGCAACGGTCGATGCCGAAAATACCCCAGTCGACCTAGGCGACGGCAACGACATGCCAGAGGATCTCCTAGACGAGTAAGAGGCCCTAGCTGGTAGAAAATATCAGACCCCATATATCGGCGGTCGGCGCACTGCGCGCCGACCGCTTTTTTGACAATCCTGGACCCCGTGCCCGCCGAGTGGGCGAGATGGGTTAGGTTTGTCGCGAGTTCCGCACGCAAAGAAGGCCACTTAATGTGGCCTTCGTCTTGCGTAGGACTGCCCGAGCAGCAAACCTAACCCATCTCGCCCACTCGGCGGGCACACTCCAAAGATTTTCAAAAAAGTTGTTGACGCGCGCGTAACGACTCGTCTAATATATCCCTTGCGCGATGGACCTGTAGCTCAGTTGGTTAGAGCGTCCGGCTGATAACCGGGAGGTCACAAGTTCGAATCTTGTCAGGTCCACCACTTTCTTTCGCAATAAACACCCCAGCGAGAGCCGAGTCGCCGCTGGGGTGTTTATTACTGTCTCCGTGGGGGTTTAGCTCAGCTGGGAGAGCGCGGGCTTTGCAAGCCTGAGGTCAGGGGTTCGATCCCCCTAACCTCCACCATGATGGACCTGTAGCTCAGTTGGTTAGAGCGTCCGGCTGATAACCGGGAGGTCACA
>CATYJU010000015.1 GCA_958407995.1 uncultured Collinsella sp. | reverse complement strand
CGACGTGTTTGCCGCCGGCGTTGACCGCAGCCCAACCCGAGGCCTGGTCACAACCGACCGCGCCGCCCGAAACTACCGTCACGCCCGCCTCGACCGCCACCTTTGCGGCAAGCTCTGCCACGGCAAGACCATACGGCGAGGCCTTGCGCGCACCGATGATGGAGAGCGCGGGCGTCGAAAGCGCCTCGGGGTTGCCGCGCACATAGAGCGTCTGAGGTACATCAGAAAGCTCCAAAACGGTCTCGGGATACAACGCGTCACCTGGATGCAGCTCGAAGGTCCCCTCAGCCATCATTGGTCCCTCCTTCCCTGGTACATCGCCGCCTCGAGCACGTGGTCCTGCGTCACCTGCTCGCTCTCGGCGACATCTGCGATCGTGCGCGCAATGCGAACAAGGCGCACGATGCCACGCCCTGTGAGATGCGTGCGCTTCGACAGGCCGAGCACACACTTCTCCGCCGCATCATCGAGCTCAAAGGTCGAAACGACGCCGTCAATGGACCGTGTCTCGTCATCCTCGGCCTCGGCATCCGCATCGTCCATACGGGACTCGCGCCAGGCGCGAAAGGCGCGACCGCGCACAACGTAGTCACGTAACTCGGCCGACGACATACCCTCCGCGCCCTCGATAATCACCTGAGGGTCGGGACGGGTCACATCGATCATCATGTCGATACGGTCGGCCAAAGGACCGCGCAGTTTAGACCGATAGCGCTCGACCATCGCCGCCGAGCAGCGACACGGTACCTCGCGATCGCCCAAAAAGCCGCAGGGGCAGGGATTGCTCGCAGCCAGCAGCTGAAAGCGCGACGGGAAGGAAAAAGCCCCGTCGACGCGTACGATCCTGACGTAGCCGCGTTCGATAGGCTGACGCAGCGTCTGCAGCACACCCGTGGGAAACTCGGCAAGCTCGTCCAAAAATAGCACGCCGCCATGAGCAAGGCTGATCTCACCCGGGTGCACCGGGCGTCCGCCGCCGATAAGGCCTGCGGTCGAAATACTGTGATGGGGACTGCGGAAGGGCCGGTGCCCCGCCAACAAGCCATCAATGTTCTCGTCCAAAACCGAATGGATGCACAGCGCCTCCTGTTGATCCTCGACGGAAAGCTCGGGCAGGATGCCGGTCATACGGCGTGCGAGCATCGTCTTGCCCGATCCCGGGGACCCAATCATGAGCAAGCCGAGTTCTCCTGCCGCCGCAAGCGCCATGCCGCGTTTAGCGACTTCCTGCCCCAGCACGTCTGCATAGTCGAGCTCGGGCTCAAAGGTCGCCTCGACACCCTCGGAATCCAAGTAGTGCCGTGCGGCATCGCCCATGCCGTGAGCAAGCTGAGACAGATGGTCGATAAAGCCGCAATCCACGCCCGCGAGTGGCACATGCTGGTCGGACCTGCCGGCGATAAAAGACAGCCCCATGTCGCGAGCCAATAGCTGAAACGCCACCTCGCCTTTGACAGGAAGCACCGTGCCGTCCAAGCCGAGCTCGCCGGCGATAAGACAACGATCGAGGTTGTCGCGGGGAATCTGACCATCGGCCGCTAGAACCGCGATGGCGATGGGCAGATCAAAGCCGCTACCGGTCTTGCGAATATCGCCGGGCGCCAGATTGACCGTAATGCCCGAGCGCGGGATCTCAAAGCCGGCCGAGCGCATCGCACAGCGAATACGACCACGTGACTCCATCACCTCCATACTCGGGATGCCGAGCATCTGAATGCCCGGAACGCCGCCGGCAAGCGAGACCTCGACCGTGACGTGAATCGCCTCGACACCGCGGATGCAGGCCGCGTGAACGGCAAACGTCTCGAACGCCATCACGACACCTGCCAATCGAACGCGTTGTACTGATGCTCGATCTCGGCGATATGCCCGCCGCGAATGGTGACACCCACTGCATCGAAGCGGATCGCCTTGAGCGGATAGTGCTCCATGAGATAGCAACTTGCGATACGGCGATACCGACGCTGCTTTTGGGCATCCACGGCCTCCTCGGGAAAGACCCGCGTGGTGCAATCCAGGGCGACGCGCCTGGTCTTGACCTCGGCCATCACCACGACATCGTCAAGCTCATCGAGCAGCACCAGATCGGCTTCGCCCTCGGTGCAACGATAACCCTGCTCCAGCAAGGTGTAGCCGCGCTCGTTAAAGTAGTCGATGGTGATCAGCTCGCCCAGCATGCCCAGCTCACGGGGACTGAGTCCCTTGATAAACTCGGGCGTCATCGCCCCGCAGTCGAGCTCGCCGTTTTCCCAACGCTCCTTGAGCTGCTGCGTCTTGCTCTTTTTGCTTGCGGCACTCATGGGGTCTCCTTTCCCGCACACTGCATTGCCCCGATGATGAGGGCACCTTTCATGCGGGTAAGTACAGGAAGCAAACCAAAAGCTGACCAAATGCCGTCAAAAAACGGGCCGTACGCAGCAATGGTGTTGCATACGGCCCGCTACCAGCAGGTTTATAAAACCCCAGAGGTCCCTGTCTCCACAATTGGCCTAGAAAAGGCGCTCAGTCTGCAGAAAGTTTCCGCAAAAGCTCACGCGGTGCAGCGGACAAAGTCCATGTTTGCGAATGGCCTCGATATGCTCGGGGCTTGCATAGCCCTTCGACTCGGCCAGATGGTACTCGGGGTACTCGGCGTCGTACTCGACCATCATCTCGTCACGCGTGACCTTGGCCATGATGGACGCCGCGGCGATGCAGGCGATCTTGGCATCGCCCTTCACCACATCGCGCTCGTTAGGAACGGCGCCCAAGGGGTTGCCATCCATAAGCACGCAATCGGGCTCGAGCCCTGTATCGGCCACGGCGCCTGCAACGGCGGTACGGATAGCACGGGCCATGCCCATCTCATCGATATCCTTAGGCGCGATATGGCAAAAACCGATCGCCGTCGCCACCTCGGCAATCTTCACTGAGAGCAACTCGCGGCGCGCCGGCGTGAGCTTTTTGGAATCGTTGATGCCCCAGACGCGCGGCTCCATAGGAAGGCAGACAGCGCATACCGTCAAAGGACCGGCCACCGATCCGCGACCCACCTCGTCGACACCAACGACCACCCCATCGCCGCCAAGCTCATGCATAAGCTCGTACATGTCATTGACGCGCTCGCGCTCGGCAAGCTCTTTGGCATGGCGTTTGAGGGCGCGTTCGCAAGCCTTGATCACCTGCTGGCGCGGATCCTCGCGATAATGCTCCACGAGGGCGGGAATCTCCTCAAACGTAGCGCTCGCCAGCTCGCCAGCAACTTGCGATGCCGAAACCGAGCTCGTCATATTGGCCATACCAGGCCCTCCTTGCATGCAAATCGGATAAAAAGAAGGGCCACCCGAAGGTGACCCTTACGTCCAAACGAGTGGACAGACGCTGCGATCTTCTTAGCGCTTCTCGGGGATGCGAGCAGCCTTGCCCACCTTGTCGCGGAGGTAGTACAGCTTGGCGCGACGGACGCGACCATGACGAACGACCTCGAGCTTGGCGATCTTGGGGCTGTGAAGCGGGAAGGTACGCTCAACACCGACACCGAAGGACATCTTGCGGACGGTGAAGGTCTCGCGGGCACCGGCGCCGGCCATGCGGATGACGTCGCCCTGGAAGACCTGGATGCGCTCGCGGTCGCCTTCCTTAATGCGGTAGTGAACCTTGACGTTGTCGGCGACGCGAACCTGAGGAATGTCCTCGCGGATCTGCTGACGCTCGATTGCGCGGATGTAATCCATGTGCAATTCCTTACTCTTCTAGAGGTGCCGTACCACCTTGGCCGGCACGTAGTTGAACAAACGTATTCGAGTATACACGCGCGGGTTTCTGCTGCAAGAACAATTTTTTACGCAGACAAAAAGACAAAACCCGCACATGATAACCGCCAGCCTCACGAATGAGACGGGCGGCATGAAGGGGGCTACGCTAGGCGTCTAAACCCAAAACGTTAGGCGGAACGCTTGGCCTCGAGCTTGGCCTGAGCGGCAGCCAGGCGTGCGAGGGGCACGCGGTAGGGCGAGCAGGACACGTAGTCCACGTCGGCCACGTTAAACAGGCCTTTGATGGACTTGGGGTCGCCGCCGTGCTCGCCGCACACGCCAAAGTGCATGTCGGGGTTGGTGGCGCGACCCTTCTCGACGGCCATACGCACCAGCTCGAGCACCGCTGTGTCGATGGTCTCGAAGGGATTGTCCTTCAAGATCTTCTTATGCATGTACAGCGGGATGAACTTAGCCTCGGCGTCATCACGCGAGAAACCGAAGGTCGTCTGGGTGAGGTCGTTGGTGCCAAAGCAGAAGAAGTCTGCGTGATGGGCGATCTCATCAGCGACCATGCAGGCGCGTGGCAGCTCGAGCATCGTGCCCACGGGAATATTGAGCTCGACGCCCTCCTCGGCAGAAACCTCGGCGATTACCCGCTCGATGACCTCGCGGGTCTGGACATGCTCCGCCGTGATGGAGACGAGCGGAACCATGATCTCGGGTCGCGGGTCGACGCCCTCCTTGATAAGGCGGGCAGCAGCCGTGGCGACGGCGCGAACCTGCATGAGTGGCAGATCGCTAAAGACGACGGACAGGCGAACGCCGCGCAGGCCGAGCATGGGGTTCGACTCGACCATGCCGTCGATACGACGCAGGCGGGCGCGCAGGGCTGCAAGCTCTTCCTCGCTGGCGCCGGCGGCTTCCTTCTTGGTGATGGCGACCTCGAGCTCGCGAGGATTATCCAGGAACTCATGAAGCGGCGGATCGAGCAGGCGGACGACCACATCGCGACCGGACATGGTCTTGAACATCGCCAGGAAGTCCTCGGTCTGAACCTTGAGCAGGTCGGCCAGGGCCTGCTGCTTCACGGCCTCATCGTCAGACAGGATAAAGCTCTGGATGATGTTCTTGCGGTCGCCCAGGAACATGTGCTCGGTGCGGCACAGGCCGATGGCCTCGGCGCCAAACTCGAGCGCAAGCTCGGCATCCTCGGGATTGTCGGCGTTGACGCGCACATGGTTGGCATGGCCACAGGTCTCGTCCAGGCGAATCTCGTCGGCCCAGGACAGGATGGTGTCCAGATCGCCGGTAAGCTCGGCGGAGACCAGGTCGACGGCGCCGTCGACGACGATGCCCTGGGTGCCGTCGATGGAGATGACATCGCCCTCGCGCAGCACGCGGTCGCTGCCCTCGATGCGCACGACCTTCTCGGCGGCGTCGATATGGAAGCGCTCAACGCCACAGACGCAGGGCGTACCCATGCCGCGGGCGATAACGGCGGCATGACTCGTCTTGCCACCGTGGCTGGTCAGGATGCCCTCGGCGGCGACCATGCCCTTCAGGTCGTCGGGGTTGGTCTCCCAACGAACCAGAATGACCTTGTGGCCCTCGGCGGAACGCGTGCCGGCGTCGTCGCTCGAGAACACGACCTCGCCCACGGCGGCACCGGGGCTGGCGTTCAGACCGCTGGCCAGCGCCTCGTACTTCTTGGAGGCGTCAAACTGCGGGTGCAGGAGTTGGTCGAGCTGCGCGGGATCGATGCGGCTCACGGCCTCCTCGCGGGTGATCAGGCCCTCCTCGACCATTTCGATAGCGATGCGCAGGGCGGCAGTGGCGGTGCGCTTGCCCACGCGGGTCTGGAGCATCCAGAGCTTGCCCTGCTCGATGGTGAACTCGATATCGCACATATCGCGATAATGATCCTCGAGCGTCAGGAACACGCGCTCGAGCTCCTCACCTGCGGACTCGAGGCCCGGGGTGGTCTTGAGGTCGGCAATGGGCTCGGTGTTGCGGATGCCGGCGACGACGTCCTCGCCCTGGGCGTTAACCAGAAAATCGCCGTAGAACTCCTTGGTGCCGTCGGCCGGATTACGCGTAAAGGCGACACCCGTCGCAGAGGTCTCGCCCTTGTTGCCAAAGGCCATGGCCTGCACGTTGACGGCGGTGCCGAGGTCGTCGGAAATGCCATGCTGCTTGCGGTAGATGCAGGCACGCTCGTTCATCCAGCTGCCAAAGACGGCCTGGATGGCAAGGCGTAGCTGAAGCTCCGGGTCGTGCGGGAAGACGGGCTTGCCGTCAGCGACCTCGAGCTCGGGATACAGGGAGGCATCGACGTTCTCGGAGAAGATGCCCTTAAAGGTCTCGACGAGTTCATGCAGGTCCTCAGCCGAAAGCTCGGAATCGACGCGAACGCCGGCGACCAGACGGGCCTGGGTCAGGGCGTTCTCGAACAGGTCGGCATCGACGCCCATAACGACGTTGGAGAACATCTGAATAAAGCGGCGGTAGCTATCCCAAGCAAAACGCGGATTTTGCGTCTGGGCGATGAGCCCCTGAACGGAGTCGTCGTTGAGGCCTAAGTTGAGGACCGTGTCCATCATGCCGGGCATGGAGAACGGAGCGCCCGAACGAACCGACACGAGCAGCGGATCGGAGGCGTCGCCGAGCTTCTTGCCGCAGCGGGCCTCGAGGTCTGCCTCGGCAGCAACGATCTCATCGAGTGCGCCCTCGGGCCACACGTTGCCGGCACCGGAGTACTCGACGCAAGTCTGGCAGGTAATGGTAAAGCCACCGGGAACCGGCAGGCCGATGCGGCTCATCTCGGCAAGGTTTGCGCCCTTGCCGCCAAGCACGAAGTTCATGGACTTGTCGCCCTCAGTGACACAGGTGCCCTGGGCGTCGGTTCCAAAACGGTAAACCCTCTTGCAATCGCTCACGATACTTCCCCTTTCATGCACTTACGCGCACGACCGTGGTAACGAATCGACCCGCCAAATGCGGGCCGTGAGGGAACTATACGGCGGGTTTTGAGCGGGCTTAAGCAGAGGATGCGCGGTTTGGTAAACGTGCTAAAACTGGCGGTAAACGGTAGGTAAAGGTGGTTACCTTATGAATATACCACTGTAAGAAAGTGCAGGTCAGATGCGATATTTTTGCTAAATCGCTTTATCAAAATGCTGCTACTATTAGGCTCGACGGGCGGCGCGGCGGGCACGGGCTTCTTGGATTTCCTCCAAGTGGCTAATGATCTCGGCTGCGCTTTCCTCGATGGCCTTGCCGTCGGTACGCACCACAAAGCAGCCTAGGCGCTTCATGAGCGCACGGGCTTCCTCGAGCTCGCTGTGCACGCTCTCAGGCTCGGCATAGGAGCCGGCAACGGCACGAGCGTAGTCATCGCCCAAGCGGCTATCGCGAATTTCGGAAATCACATCGACGGTCGAAATCAGGCCGAACAGGCGCATCGGGTCGACCTCGTAAATCGACTTGGGCGGCTCCATGCCATGCGCCAGTGGGACATTGGCGACCTTGTAGCCCTGATAGGCCAAATACATCGACAGCGGCGTCTTGGACGTACGCGATACGCCCAGCAGCACGATATCGGCACCCGACAGATCGTCGCAGCCGCGCCCGTCATCGTGCTCAACGAAATACTCCATGGCCTCGATACGATGGAAATAGCGGTCATCGGTCTTGTGAATCACGCCCGCAACGCCCTTGGGCGGCACACCGATGAGCGACGACAGCACGGCGAGCGTCGGGCCGATCAGGTCGACCGAACGGATATGCAGCATGCCCAGGTAATCGAGCACACGGGCGCGAAGCGCCGGATCGACAATGGTGTGGAACACGGCAATATCGCGATGATCGGCATCGACGCGCGGACCCACAAACGACTTGACCTGCTCCACCGAGTTCACCTTGGGCAGGCGCAAGAGACGAAAAGCCCCTTCATCAAATTGCCCGGACGCCGCAAGCACCACCTCACAAGCGGTATCACCGAGCGAGTCGGAGATAACGATAACGGTGGGACGAGCGGTGACCGGGCAATCCATGCGGGGCTCCTTTTGCGCTTATGCGCAGGCTGGCTTACTTTTTGCGAGCAAGCTCACCGATGTTTGCGATGCCGGAGAAAACGGCCTCGAAGCGGTTGAGCAGCTTAAGGCGATTATCGCGAAGCTGCTCGTCCTTATCCATGACCATGACCTCGTCGAAGAAGCGGTCGATGGGGGCGCGCAGGGCGGCAAGGGCGGCAAATGCGGCCGGGTAATCCTCGGCAGCAAGGGCGGCGTCGACAGCGGTCTGAGCAGCCTCGGAGGCATCGGCAAGCGCGAGCTCGACCTCGCCCATCAGGGCGCGGTCGTACTCCGCGCCCAGCTCGGGCTTGGAGATGTGCGCGGCGCGGGCATAGGCGGTCGCCAGGTTATCGAACGTCTCAGCGTCGTTCTTGCGGGCCTCGTCGAGGGCGGCGCAGCGGGCGAAGAAGACGGACGGGGCGATGATGTGCACCGCGGAGACGGCGGCAACGGTATCGGCCGGGATCTTTTCGTCGCGGGCCATGCTCACCAGACGGCCGTGGAAGAAGTCGCGAACCTGCTGAGCGACCTCGGCGGCGTCGAACTCGATACCCTGCTCGCTATAAAGCTCAAGGGCAAAGTCGATAAGCGACGTGGGATCGATCGGCAGACGGTCGCGCAGGATGTTGATGATGCCGATAGCGGCACGACGCAGCGCGTAGGGATCGGAGGAGCCGGTCGGGGGCTCGCCAATGGCAAAGATACCGGCGATGGTATCGAGCTTGTCGGCGCAGGCCACGATGCAGCCAGCGGTGCCCTCGGGCAGCTCGTCACCGGCAAAGCGGGGACGATAATGATCGCGAATGGCGTGGGCGACCTCATCGTTCTCCCCCATCGCGGTGGCGTAGTAACCGCCCATCACGCCCTGCTGGCTCGTGAACTCGACGACGGCGTTGGATACCAAGTCGGCCTTGCACAGGTGCGCGGCGCGAGCGGCATCGGCTGCCAGGTGAGCACCCAGGTGTGCCTCACGGGCAATAGCGAGCGCGAGCTGCTCGATGCGCTCGGACTTGGCGAGCACGCTACCGAGCTTCTCCTGGAAGGCGACCTTGGCCAGACGCTCGCGGAACTCGTCGAGGGAGATCTTCAGGTCCTCCTCGTAGAAGAACTTGGCATCGTCCAGACGGGCACGCACAACGCGCTCGTTGCCGTCGATCACGCGCTCGGCGTTCTCGGGCTTGCTGTTGGAGACGACCACGAACTCACGCGTGAGCTTGCCCTCGCCGTCATAGATCGGGAAGTAGCGCTGGTTGGTGAGCATGGACTCGCAGATGATCTCGTGCGGGACCTTGAGGAACTCCTCATCGAAGGTCCCGACGAGCACCGTCGGCCACTCGCAGAGGTTGATGACCTCCTCAAAGACCTTCTTGGGCGTATCGACATGGCAGCCGGGACGGGCAGCCTCGACCTCGGCGATACCGGCAAGGATGGCCTCGCGACGGCGCTCGGCAGAAAGCACGCCGGCGTCCTCGAGCACCTGCTCGTAGACGGCGGGGCTGGCGACCACATGGTCACCGGGGCCAAGCACGCGATGACCACGCGTGGTGTTGCCACTCGTCACGTCGGCAAACGACACGGGCACAACGTCCTCGCCCAGAAGGCAGCAGATCCAGCGGACCGGACGAACAAAGGTCGCATGCTCGTGACCCCAGCGCTGAGAGCGGTAGTTGGGCCACTGCAGGCCAGCGATAGTCTTCTCGCACAGGGCCGTCAGGATCGGGGTGGCCGGGGCGGAAGGGATGTTCTTCTCGGCAAAGACGTACTCACGGCCGTCGGTGTCCTCGCGACGAACCAGATCCTCGGCAGCCACACCGCACTTGCGGGCGAAGCCCTGGGCGGCCTTGGTGGCGTTACCATCGGCATCGAAGGCGATGTTGGCCGCGGGGCCGCGCTTGACCTCGTGAACCTCGTCGGTCGCGGTGGCGACGTCGGCAACGAGCGCAGCCAGGCGGCGCGGGCTCGAGATCACACGGACCTCGCCGTGGGCCAGACCGGCCTCGTCGAGACCCTTGGCGATCATGGTGCCAAGCTGCTTGACGGCATTGTTCAGCGGTGCGGAGGGCATTTCTTCAGTACCGATCTCAAACAGGAAATCCTTAGCGTCTGCCATGGCTTACGCCACCTCGCCTTCCTGATCGGCATTCTCGTTGACTCCGGCGACCTCGGCCATGTAGGCCTCGCAGCACGCCTTGGCGACGGCGCGGACGCGCAGGATGTAGTTGGCACGCTCGACCGCGGACAGGGCGCCGCGAGCATCGAGCAGGTTGAAAGCGTGGCTGCACTTCATGACGCAGTCATATGCCGGCAGCGGCAGCTTGCGCTCCAGGCAGGAATGGCACTCGGCCTCGTAGTCGTCAAACTTCTGACGCATCATCTCGACGTTTGCGACCTCAAAGTTATAGGCACTGAATTCGCGCTCGTTCTCGAGGAACACGTCGCCATAGGTCATGGGCGTGCCGTCGGGCAGGTAGCTCCACACCAAGTCGTAGACCGAGTTAACGCCCTGCGCATACATGGCAATGCGCTCTAGGCCATAGGTGATCTCGACGGGCACGGGGTCGACCTCGATGCCGCCTACCTGCTGGAAGTACGTAAACTGCGTGACCTCCATGCCGTTGAGCCAGACCTCCCAGCCAAGGCCCCAGGCGCCGAGCGTCGGGCTCTCCCAGTCGTCCTCGACAAAGCGGACGTCATGGTCGTTGGGGTCCAGACCGATAGCGGCAAGAGACCCCAGGTAAAGCTCCTGGGCGTTGACCGGTGAGGGCTTGATGAGCACCTGGAACTGATAGTAGTGCTGCATGCGGTTGGGGTTCTCGCCGTAGCGGCCGTCGGCGGGACGGCGGCAAGGCTGCGCATAGCAGGTGCGCCACTCGGCGGGACCGAGCGAGCGCAGCGTGGTCGCGGTATGGAAGGTACCGGCACCGACCTCGGAGTCATAGGGCTGCATGATGACGCAGCCCTGCTCGCCCCAGTACTGCTGGAGGCGCAGGATGATGTCTTGGAAGGAAAGCGATGAAGCGTTCATGCCTCTAATATCCCCTCGTCGAAACGATTACACGGTTAGGTACTGTACTATAGCGGTTTTTAGTCGATAGCGCCCAGACGGTTGAGCGGCCAGTAACGCACGAGCGCCACGGCGATCAATTCGGAGCGGTCGACCGGGCCAAAGTAGCGGGAGTCAGCAGAGTTCTCGCGGTTGTCGCCCATCACCCACACGCACCCGTCGGGAACGGTGTAGGGATAGCTTACCTGAGCGCCGGGCGCTTGGACCGAAAGTGGCCAGCTCATGCCCGTCGTATAGTCCTCGTCGAGCGCTTGGCCGTCAACGACCACCTTGCCATCCTGCAGGTCGACCGTCTGCCCGGCCGTGGCAATAACACGCTTGACAAGAACATCATGCTCGGAGGTGCCATCGGGGTTGTGAAACACCACGATATCGCCCTGCTTGACGGGCTGACCGAGCTCGAGGCTCACCTTTTGTGCCAGGATCTGGTCGCCAATCTCGATCGTGGACTCCATGGAACCGGTGGGTACCACAAAGGGTTCGACCACAAACGAGCGAATCAAGAAGGTAGCGACCAGTGCGATCGCGACGACCACGATCCACTCAAACGCACCCTTTAGCACGGAATGCTGCGATGGAACCATCCTCACTCCTCGCTCTGCGAATACGAAGCGTCCAGAATCTCCTGCGCGTAAGCGCGCTCCTCGGGCGTGAGCCGCGCCGTCTCAATCAGATCGGGACGCCAACGACAGGTGCGCTCGATGGCGTTCTTACGACGCCACGCATCGACCTTAGCATGATCGCCGCTCACAAGCACCGGAGGCACGCCCTCGCCGTTGAACTCGGCAGGACGGGTGTACTGCGCGTACTCGAGCAGGCCTCCATCCTCGGCGGTCGAGAACGACTCGTCCACGTTGCTCATCTCGTCGCCCAGGGCGCCGGGAATCAGGCGTACGACGGCATCGGCAACGACCATAGCGGGAAGCTCGCCGCCCGTAAGCACGTAGTCGCCGATCGACAGACGCTCATCGGCATACGCATACGCGCGCTCGTCGACGCCCTCGTAGCGACTGCACACAAACAGCAGGCGCTCACTTTTGAGCAGGCGCTCGGCCACATGCTGCGTAAAGGGCTCGCCACAGGGGGTGAAGAACACAACCGTGGGCTTGGGACCCTCTGCGCTAATGGCCTCGATGGCCTCTGCGATAGGCTCGACCTTCATGAGCATGCCCTGCCCGCCGCCGTACGGCTCGTCATCGACGGTACGATGGCGGTCGTGCGTCCAGTCGCGCAGGTTATACGCCTTAAAATCAAAAAGGCCGGCCTTGCGGGCGCGGCCCAAAATCGATGTGGACATGACGGGCTCAAACATCTCGGGAAAGACCGAAAGGGTCTCGATCAGCATGTTGTCCTCCCTACTTGTCCATATCGATCAGGCCGTCCATAACATGGACGGAAATTGTTCCTGTGTCGGGAAGATCGAGCACGACCTGCTCGATCACGGGAATCAGTACCTCGCCGTACCGATCGCCCTCGACAACCCAAACATCGTTAGCGGGCGTCGACATGATCTCGACGATCGTGCCGAGCGAACCGAAGCGCTCGTCGACCACCTCACGACCCATCAGGTCGGTATAGGCAGCGTCGAGCGAATCGAGCTCAAAGTCGTCACGATTTGCCAGCACGTAGCATCCCGTGATGCCCTCGGCGGCCGTCAAGTCGTCAATGCCCTCAAACGAGACCAGATCGCCATCGCCCGTATCGGTGACGGACACGACCGTGCAAAAGCGGTCGCGCTTGAGCGCCGGCGGCGTCAGGGCGACGCGCATACCCGGCTCTAATACAGAAGGAAGCCCCCGCAGCGGCTGCGCGAGGACCTCCCCCTTCCTTCCGTGCGGCTTGACCACACGGGCGATGTTTTTGTACTGGGACCTCAAGGTCCTAGCCCAGAACCTCTACCTCGACAGCAGTGTCGAGGCGAGCAGCCAGTGCACGGGCGAGCGTGCGAATGGCCTTGATGGTACGGCCACGACGGCCGATGACCTTAGCGACGTCATCCTCGGCGACCGAAACCTCAATCGTAGAGGCGTCATCACCATCGATGACCTCAAGGCTCACGGAATCCGGGTCGTCGACGATCTGAACAACGAGATATTCGACGAGATCGGCGATGCGATCTGAGAGCATTGCCTCACCCTCGAGCTGTGCAGCGTCAACCTCAGGCACGATTTACTCCTCGGCGCCCTCAGCGGCCTCAGCGGCAGCCTTAGCGGCCTCGGCCTCTTTGGCGAGCTGCTTCTTGGACTTCTTGACGACGGTCTCGGTCTTCTCGCCCTCGTTGGCGGCCTTGACCAGAGCGGCGACGGCGTCGGTGAGCTGAGCGCCCTTGGACTGCCAGTCGGCGATCTTCTCGAGGTCAAGGTTGATGGTCTTGGGGGCGGTCATCGGGTTGTAGCGGCCAACCTCCTCGATGATACGACCGTCACGCGGGGCGCGGGAATCGGCGACGACGACACGGTAGTACGGACGCTTCTTAGCGCCGTGACGAGCAAGGCGAATCTTGACTGCCAAAGGAAACTCCTCCAACCAAGCAGCTTTAGGCTGCAACTACAAACAAACAGTTGAACATAATACGCCATCGACGCGGGCAGGTGAAGTCCGTGAGACCAACTTCTTCGGTGTAGTCGAGGGCAAATCCATATCTTAAACAAGAATTCGGGATTTGCAAGCACATACACGCACCCCACATGAGCTGCGCGGTATACTCATGACATGGAAAGACGCGAACATACATACGGTTATGAGGATGCCATGGGCGTCACGCCGCCTCCCTGGACGGGTCCGGCGGTGGGTCTGATGGACCTTGATGCGTTTTTTGCGAGCGTGGAGATGCTCGATCATCCCGAATGGCGCGGAAAGCCGCTCATCGTGGGCGGAGACGCCGATTCGCGTGGCGTCGTGTCCACGTGTTCGTATGAGGCACGTCGCTTTGGCGTGCACTCCGCCATGCCCTCAGCCGAGGCGCGGCGCTTGTGCCCGCAAGCCATTTGGACGCACGGGCACTTTGATCGCTACCGCGAGGTGAGCGCGCACGTTATGGCAATTCTCGCCGACGAGACCCCGCGCGTTGAGCGCGTATCCATCGACGAAGCCTTCATCGATATCACACCGGGTCGCTTTGCGCCCGAAGACCCGCTGCTGGTTGCGCGGCGTATAAGCGGTCGCGTGGCAGAGCTGGGAGTGACGTGCTCCATTGGCGTGGGCTGCAACAAGACGGTCGCAAAAATCGCAAGCGAGCGGGATAAGCCGTTTGGGCTGACCATCGTGCGCCCCGGAACCGAGCAGCGCTTTTTGGCCGCGCTGCCGGTATCTGCCATGAGCGGCATCGGGCGCTCGGCCGAGGAGCGACTGCGCCGCATGCGCATCTACACCCTCGGCGAGCTATCACGTGCACCGGAATCCACCTTGGCCTCTATTTTTGGCGTCAACGGCGAACGCATGCGCCAGCGTGCGCAAGGACTCGAAATCTCCGAAGTCACGAGTCTCGATGAAGAGCGTGAGGTCAAGTCGGTCAGTAATGAACGCACCTTTGCGAAAGATTTGACTGAGCGTGGGGATATTGAGGCGGCGATTGCGCTGTTGGGAGAGTCAGTGGGACGCCGCCTGCGCCGTCAGGGGCTGACGGGTGCCACGGTAACGCTCAAGCTTAAGTATTCGTATGGCAGCGGGCGTACGGCACAGCGCCGGCTGCCTCATCCGACCGACGATGAGAACATCTTCGTGGCGGTTGCACTCGAACTGCTCGACAACATCTGGCAGGATGGCATGCATGTTCGCTTAGCGGGCATCGGCATGAGCGACTTCGACCACCAAGGCGGCATCCAGACTGACCTGTTCTGCGAGATCGATGACCGCGGAGCCCAATCCAGCGACCGCCGCGACCTCTCCGTCGTCATCGACGCCGTCCGAGACAAATTCGGCGACACCGCCCTATCTTTCGGCCGCCAATCCCGCTTCAGCGATTAACCGCCTTTGAGCAAAAAGAAAGCCGGGCAGGTACGGAAAACCGCAACTGCCCGGCAAAATGCGCGAGGCTAACTAAAAGCCCCGTATCAAATGAGCCACTAGAGGAGGTCGAGGGGGAGCTGGGGGGCGTCACCCCAGAGCTTTTCTAGACGGTAGAAGTCGCGGGCTTCGGGAGTGAAGACGTGGACGACAACCGAACCGTAGTCCATGAGCATCCAGGTCTTCTGCTCGCGACCCTCGATGGAGAACGGGTGCTCGCCGCAAGCCTCGGCGACCTTCTCCTCGATCTCGTCGACGATAGAATCGACCTGGCGGTTGTTGGTACCGGTGGCAAGCACAAAGTAGTCGCATACGTCGGAAAGCTCGGTCAGGTCGAGCACCTGAACGTCCTCGCCCTTCTTGTCGTAGGCGGCCTGTGCGGCGGCGCGGGCGACATCCTCGGCGGCGACACCGCTCGCGGACAGCGAGGCGGCAGTGCGGTCGGACGTGGCGGCGAAGCTCTTGTGCTCCACATGTTCAAGAATCTGCTCGTCGGTCATGGTCTCGTCGGCCATGGAATACCTCTTTCTAGACAGCCCGAGCTAGCGCAGCTGGGCGTAATGGTTGTAAATCGAAATAGCCGTGGGATAAAGATAGCGCCCGGACTGGATCACATAGACCAAACCCTGCGCAAAACAGGAGAAGAACAACTCGTCGAGCGACGACTCCCCCACCATCTTGCGCAGCGCATGCGCATAGTCGCCGTGGCGGTTGGGCTCGATGGCATCGGCCACAAAGACCACCATATCGAGCGGCGTCATGTCGCAAGCGCCCACGGTATGACGGTCGACAGCCTGGAAAACGGCCGGCGACAACTCGGGGAAAAGCTGCGGAAGCTCATAGGCGGCAACAGGACCATGCAAAAGCGGCGTCGCGGCGGAAGGAGAGCCGGCAATCTTAATGCCGTAATGCAGAGCGCGCGTAACCAGCTCGTCGTCGGAGAGCACTTTGTCCCAGTCATGGATCAGTCCGGCGGCAGCGGCATCAAAGCGGTCAACGCCGTAGACCTCGGCCAGATGAAGTGCGGTCTCGGCAACACCCAGCGAATGCACATAGCGCTTGCGCTTATCCTTCATGCGAACATCGAGCAGCTCTTGAATGCGCTTGAGCAGCGCGCGCTCATCGCCCTCAAACTGATCCTCTACCGACAACGTAGACCCCCATCACTCAAAATCTTCTTGGCCCAAATTGGCATATAGCCTGCGTTTGCGAATGTAGCCGAGCACGGACTCACTCGTAAGATAGCGCACGCTCATGCCGCGGGCAACTCGCTTACGAATGTTCGTCGAGCTGATCGCCAGCGCCGGAATCTGAATATAGCGCACGTCGAACGGCAGCCCCGACTCTTTGATTCGGGCACGCGCCGTATCGATATCAAAGCCCGGTCGTGTCGCCGCAATAAAGGTAGCAAGCTCAGCGATTCGTTCGGCATCATGCCAGGTCACAATATCGATAATCGCGTCGGCGCCCGTAATAAAGTAGAGCTTTACCTGCGGCGGGTAAAAGTCGCGAAGGGCATGAAGCGTATCGGCCGTATAGGTTACGCCCGGGCGGTCGATCTCGAACCGGCTCGCCAAAAAGGCCGGGTTCGCAGCGGTGGCGAGGACCGTCATGGCATAACGGTCCTCGGCAGGCGTCACCGGCTTGTCAAGCTTAAAGGCAGGAGAGCCCGCCGGCATAAAGAGCACAGCGTCCAAGTCGAGCGACTCGCGCGCCTGCTCGGCGGTCACCAGGTGCCCGTAATGGATGGGATCAAAGGTGCCACCCATAATACCGAGCCTAAACTCCTGCCCGTCCTCTAGAGGAAGCTCGGGCAAACCGATTCCACCGCGCAGCGACATGGCTTACTCGCCCTCCGGTGTCTCGGTATCGTCCGCGGCATCCGCCGCATCGACAACCTCGACTCCCTCATCCGCAGCATCGGCCACGTCAATGGCTTCAACGGCAACGTCCTCGCCAGCATCCTCGAGCTCCTCGTACTCCGAGAAGTCCTCGGCGCCCTCAAAGTCAAAGGCGCGCTGGCAAATGCGGACCTCGTCGCCCGCACGGCAACCGGCCTTCTCGAGCGCGTCGTCAACACCCATACGCGCAAACTTATGCTGCAGGTAAATGACGGCTTCCTCGTTTTCCCAGTCGGTCTGGATGACCATACGCTCAATGGCACGACCGACCACGCGGAAGGCACCGGGCTCTTCCTGGACAATGCGGAAACGCTTCTCGCGCTGCAGGCGGCGGCGCTCCCATTCATCGTCGCGCAGAACGACCGGCTCATCGGAGACAGCCAACTCGGCGCGCAGCTTAGCCACCTGCTCGCCCACGGCAAGCATCAGCGTGTTGAGGCCGGCGCCCGTCACGGCGGACACGGCAAAGAACATATGTCCATCGTCGAGCGCGGCGCGCTTAAGGTCGGCAATCTTGTCGGCCGTGCCCGGCGCATCGCACTTGTTGGCGACGACGATCTGCGGACGCTCCGAAAGCTCGGCGCCATACTGCTCGAGCTCACGGTTGATGATGCGGTAATCCTCAACCGGGTCGCGATCCTCAAAACCGCCCGTCATGTCGACGACATGCATGATCAGGGCTGTACGCTCAATGTGGCGCAGGAACTGGTGGCCCAGACCCTTGCCCTCGCTCGCGCCCTCGATCAAACCAGGAACGTCGGCAACAACGTAAGAATACTCACCGGCACGCACCATGCCCAGATTGGGCACGAGCGTGGTAAACGGATAATCGGCGATCTTGGGTCGGGCGGCACTCATGCGCGCGATGAGCGAGGACTTGCCCACCGAGGGGAAGCCCACGAGCGCGGCATCGGCCATAAGCTTCATCTCGAGCTCAATCCAGTGCTCCTCGGCCGGTTCGCCCAGCTGAGCGAACGCGGGCGCGCGGCGCACCGACGTCACAAAGTGCGTGTTGCCCAGGCCACCGGCACCGCCGGGCGCCACGACAACGCGCTCGCCATCATGCACCAGGTCGGCAATCTCGAACATCGGGGTCTGCGTCTCGGGGTCGAGCTCGCGCACCACGGTACCCATGGGAACCTTAAGAATAAGGTCCTCGCCGCTCTTACCGTTACGACGGGCACCCTGCCCGTGCGTGCCGCGCTCGGCGCGGAAGTGATGCTTAAAGCGGTAATCGATCAACGAAGACAGCTGAGCATCGGCCTGGATGACGACATTGCCGCCACGACCGCCGTCGCCGCCATCGGGGCCGCCCTTGGGGACAAATGCCTCGCGCCTAAACGACATGCATCCGGCTCCGCCGTCGCCGCCGCACACGTTAATGCGGCTGATATCGGTGAACTGTGACAACAGAATCGCCTCCTACAAAAAGAGGGAGACCCTTGAATCCTAAAACTCAAGTGCCTCCCACATATGTGCTCTATGAAGGGTGAATTACGCGTTCGCGAGCGGGCGTACGCTGACCCTGTGCTTGATACCCTTGTGGAACTCAACGGTACCGTCGACCAGCGCGAACAGCGTGTCGTCCTTGCCACGGCCAACGTTCTCACCCGGGTGGATGTGAGTGCCGTGCTGACGGACGAGAATCGTGCCCGTGGTTACCGTCTGGCCGGCATAGCGCTTCGTGCCAAGGCGCTGACCGCGGGAGTCACGGCCATTACGGGAGGAACCGAGTCCTTTTTTGTGTGCCATTGTGTATACCTACTCTTTCGTTACGAGTGTAATCTACTCGGCGACGGGAGCCTCGGCAACAGCCTCGGCCTCTGCCTTGACAGCCTTCTTGGCGCGGGACGTAGCCTGGACCTTCACGATCTTCAGCTTGGTGAGCTGCTGACGGTGACCCTTCAGACGACGATAGCGCTTGCGCTTGTGGAACTTGAAGACCAGCTGCTTCTCGCCCTTGAACTGCTCAACGATCTGAGCGGTAACCTTGGCCTTGGCCAGCTTGTCGGGATCGGTGACGATCTTCTTACCATCGTTGAGGAAGATGACCGGCAGGGTGACCTTGTCGCCCTCATTGCCCTCGATCTTCTCGACGGTGATGACATCGTCGGTGGCGACCTTGTACTGCTTGCCGCCCGTGTTAACGATTGCGTACATGTTTACTTGCCCTTCATGCATCAGTTAGTGCAACAGCCGAATATAGTAGCAGGCGAAAATACCCCCGTCAACGAGTATGTGGAGCAAATCCACAAGTTCGCACAGGTATGGGGCTGACGAGTCGGCCCTCGTCGTCCTCGCATGCTTGATTCTGACGCTCGACATCGTAGGAGCAGATGGTCACGAGGTCTTGCATACCGGTGGAAACAATAGGTGCATCGACGCCCGGGGTCAAGCCCTGCAACAAAACATCAGCAGCAGAAAGCAAAATTTCCGGACGCATGGAGCCTTCGTTGTCGGCGTGGGTATCGAGCATGAGCACCAGATGGCCCGGACGCTCCCCTGCCGTGAGCTCATAGCCCACGAGCGTATGGTCCAGATCCAGGCGCTTGCTCTTTTTGCCACGTGCATAGTCGATGCCATGACCAGCGCGCAGCATATCAATGGCAGCGCGCACCTCATCGGCACTCACGGGCGCCTCGGGATCCACATGCAGGTCGATGCGATATGACAGGCGCGTGAGCTGTGCCGTCAACGCCGGCGTGCGCACGTCGATGTAGGCGGCCTCGATGGGCGCCAGATCGGCTGGAGACGCCGCGGCCAGGCGTTCAAACGCCTCGTCGAGCGCGACGAACTCGGTCATAAACAGGTCATACCACTCGCAGGTCGACGAGGTACCAACCGGTAGCGCCGAAGAGAAGCCCACGCGCATGTGCGGAGAGAAGCCCTGCGTGACGGTATAGGGCAGGCCCGCGCGACGCACGATGCGCTCAATGGTATGGATTACTTCGAGATGGCCCAGGTACTTAAGGCGGTCGCGCTTGCCGTAGCGAACGCGCAGCCTAAAGAGCGTGGGATTGTCGGTCAAGCGCTCACTCATGCGCGATCACCCATCAATACGTTCTTGGCGTGGAGCGTGGGACAGATACCGCAGCCGGTGCACGACGTGCGGGTGCAGTCGGGGGTCGTGACGCCCTCGAGCGAGCGGCGATACTCGCGCTCAAGGAAACCGCGCGTGCAGCCGGGGCTCACATGCTCCCAGGGCAGACGCCAGTTTAGCTCGTAAGGCAGGTGCACGAGCTCATTGAGGTCGATGCCGTTTTTGGCAGCAGCCTCCTTCCAGTTATCGAGCGAGAAATGCTCCACCCAGGCGTCAAAGCGCGAGCCCGCACGCCAGGCATCGATGATGACGGGCGTCATATCGCGGCCGGCGCGAGACAGCGCGGCCTCGATGAGCGAGGTCTCGGCATCGTGGTAATGCACGCGGACGGCACGGTTGCGCACGCTCGTAATGAGCAGCTTCTGGCGGCGCTTGACGTCGTCGTAGTCGAGCTGCGGGCACCACTGAAACGCAGTAGCTGCCTTGGGGATAAACACCGAAACCGAAATGGAGACCGAGATAGAGCCGCGGCGCGCCTTGGGCACTACGGAACGGCCGAGCTCCAGCACGTGATCGGCCAAGTTGGCGATGGCCACGATATCCTCGTCGCGCTCGCCGGGAAGGCCCATCATAAAGTAGAGCTTCATACGGTTCCAGCCGGCCTCGAAAGCCGCCTTGGCCGCACGGTCCAGGTCCTCCTCGGTCACGTTCTTGTTGATGATGTCGCGCATGCGCTGGCTGCCGGCCTCGGGGGCAAACGTCAGGCCGCCCTTCTTTTCGCCGGCGACCGACTCGGCCATATCCACACCAAACGAATCCAGGCGCTGCGAGGGAATGGAAACGCGAATGCCCGTATCCTCAAGGCGACGGTTAAGCCTGCCGAGCACATCGCGGATGCAGGAGTGATCGGTCGTGGAGAGCGAGGTCAGCGACACCTCGTCATAGCCGGTCTTTTCCAGACCCTGAATCACCGACGAGACGATCTGGTCGGCCGAGCGCTCGCGCACCGGGCGATACGTCATGCCGGCCTGGCAAAAACGACAGCCGCGGGCGCAGCCGCGCAGGATCTCAATAGACAGGCGGTCGTGGACCAGCTGCGCATAGGGCACGCACGACTGAGAAAGCGGATTGGTAGCGCCAAAGTCCTCGACGACGCGCTTGTACACCACGGGCGGCACATCCTTGCCCTCACGCGGCACGGTATAGCCGTGCGGCGAGCAGGGCTCGTCATGGCGCACCTCGTACAGCGCCGGCACGTAGTTGCCGGCAACGGACGCAAGCTGCTCAACAATCTGCGCGCGCGGGACTCCTTCGTCACGAAGGCGACGATGCAGCTGGCAGGTCTCGAGCAGCGATTCCTCGCCCTCGCCGATGAGGATGACATCAAAGAAGGCCGCATACGGCTCAGGGTTATAGACCGAAGGCCCACCGGCGATGATGATGGGGTCGTCCTCGCTACGGTCGGCCGCCAGCAGCGGAATACCGGCGAGGTCGAGCGCCTCGAGGAAGTTGGTGACGGCCATCTCGTGCGGCACATGCAGGCCGACGATGTCAAACGAAGCGACCGGTGCCGCGCCCTCGAGCGACAGCAGCGGAATGCCCGCCTCGCGCATAGCGTCGCCCATATCGGGCCACGGCACATAACCGCGCTCGCAGGAAATGCCCTCGGCCTGGTTGAGGATGTTGTAGAGGATGGCGATGCCCTGGTTGGGCAGACCGACCTCGTAAACATCCGGATAGATCAGACAGCAACGGTAGTCGGTATCGGCCTTGGAAAGCGTGCCCCACTCGTGATCGATATAGCGACTCGGCTTCTCGACCTTGGCGAGCAGCGGCTCAATGAGATGAAAACAGTCTTGGTACGGAACGCGCAACGAAAACCCCTAAGCAGCGAGATCGGATACGTCCTGGTAGGACGCCATAGGACGGGTGGCGCCGGCGACCGTGGTTACCAGGTCGCGAACGCGAGAGAACGTGGCGGTGACAACCTCGTTGGCACGGCTATAGTCGACATCGCGCTCATAGAGCGAAACGAGCGCACGGCCCATGCCATAGGTGCCCGCGGCAGCGGTGAGCGCCTTGACGGCAAACCCGATATGCGGCGTCTGCTTGACGAGCGCACGAGTGACGGCGCGGATCACTAGGCCACCGGCAAGGACGCCCACAACCTCGTAGCCGCGTTCGGGCTTAATGCCACGCCCAAAGACGGCGGCGAGCTCAAAGAGCATGCCGACCTGAGCCAGCGCCATAACGGGATAGTCGGCACCCGGCAAGAACACCAAAGCACCGGTCGCCATGTTGGTGAGCGCACACGAGGTGATGATGCGGTTGGCCGCGGCGATACGCATAAAGGCAAAGTTCGCCGCAAAAGCCGTTTCCTTTTCGGTGCGATCGAGAATCCAGCGAGCGAGCGTCTCGAGCAGATACGTCTTATCGGTTGCCGCAACCACGCCAAGCATGGGCGTGGACTCCTCGATAAACGGCACCTCCACAGCAGACTCGGCAAGCACGCACACGGGCGCGCCGGCGATCACGAGCTCCTGCACGGCACTCTCCAAGCGGTCGGAACCACACGAGAGCACCAGCACCACATCGGTATCGGTCTTTGGAGCAATTCGCTCCTCCCCCAGACGCTCGACGCGCACAATGCCCGAGGTCGTCTGCGGCACAAAGGCGTCACGCACCGTCTCGGCCAGAAAGCGCGAGGCGGACGAATCCAGATAGACCGAGACGCGCACCGGCGTATCGGAATCCTTCTTAACGGACGCGCCCATCTTAAAAGCGCGGGTCAGCTTATCTACGGGAATTATCATAGCAAACCCCTCCAGCGGTTACGCGGCGCCCGAACGATGCCGCCATATGGATTGTACGATACCCACCGTCAGCAGCTGAATCATCATCGAAGACGAACCGAAGCTAATAAACGGTAGCGGAATACCGGTAATCGGCATCATGCCGATGCACATGCCGATGTTTTCGAAAGTCTGGAACGCCCACATGCCAACGATGCCCACACACGAAAGACGCAAAAACAGCGACTCGCACTTAAAGGCGACGCGAATCGTCGAAAAGATCAGCAGCACGTAGAGGCACAGGAGCAAAAAGGAACCGCAAAAGCCAAAGGTCTCGGACAGGAAGGCGAAGACGAAGTCGGTGTGGAACTCAGGCAGAAAGCCGCCGGCCGACTGCGTCGCATGCCCCAGGCCCTTACCAAAGAAGCCGCCCGAGCCAACGGCGATAAGCGACTGCTGCAGGTTGTAGGCATCGTCCGAATCGGCATTATCGGGGTCGATAAAGACCGTCAGACGGTTCATCTGATACTGCTTGATGAGCACATCGTGGCCGAGCAACGAATCAAAGACCGAATCAAGCGCCAGGACGAGGGCCACCAGGCCCACGAGCAGGGCCAGGGTCGACAGCACCCATTCGCGGCGTGCACCGCTCATACAAATGACGATGGCGCCCGAAACCAGCACGACCAGGCCCGAGCCCAGGTCACCCATGGCAACGACGGCCAAAAACGGAATGGACAGCATGCCGCAGAGCTTGACGTAGTCACGAACGGTATCGATGCGACCGTTATACTGCGAGCCAAGCGTAGCAATAAAGAAGATGGTGATGAGCTTGGCAAGCTCAACCGGCTGGAACGTCAAGCCGATACCGGGAATCTTGATCCAGCCCGTCATGCCCAGACCGCCCGTATAGGACAGACCCGGAATCTTGGGCGAGAAGATCACGATCAGGTCGATGACGAGCAACGCCGTCGAGAAATTGGAAATACCGCGCAGGTCGGAGCGCCAGACCAGCACCGCCAGCACCGTGCCGATGCCAATTCCCAGCAAATGGCGCGAGAACGAAGCATCGGCCTTAAACTGCGAAGCCGACCAGATAATGATGGCACCGTAGGCGACGAGCGCCACAGTAGCCACGAGCACACCGATATGCACCTTTTGGCGAAACGTGCCGCGCGAGGCCGAAAGTTGCTTGTTGACGCGGTCCAGGCTGCTGCGAGAGCCGGTCTTGGTTGAACGGAACAGATCCGCCGGAGAAAAATCCATCGCAACCTCCTATCGAACCGAAGAATCGCCCGAGGCCGAAGAGGTATCGGGCTCGTCATAAATCACGCCGAGCACGTCGCGCACGACATGCATCGCGGTATCTGAGCCACCGCCGCCCTGCTCCAGGACGGTAGCGATGACATACTTGGGATCATCGGCCGGTGCATAGGCGCAGAACCACGCGTATTCGTCCTCGCCACTTTTCTCGCCCGTGCCCGACTTGCCGTATACCTGCGGCGTCAGGGTGCCAAAGTGCGCCGCCAGGGACGTCGATGCCGTGTAAATCACGTCGTGCATGCCGTTGCGAACAAGAGCCAAATCCGAATCGCTGTTGATCTTGGCCTCCAGGCGCTTCTTCTTGCCCTTGCCATTGTACTTATAGGCATCGCCGTCGCCATCGCGCGACACGGCAGACAAAAATACGTGAGGCACGTACTGTTTGCCGCCGTTGGCAAGACCCATATAGGCGCACGCCATCTGCAGGGGCGTCACCAGGATGTCGCCCTGGCCGATAGCAATGTTGGTCATATCGCCGGCATTCCACTTGCGGTCCTCGGCAGAGGCGTCGGTGAAGTATGACTCTTTCCACTCGGCATCGGGAATACGACCCGCGCCCTCACTCGGCAGATCGATACCGCAGGTCTTGCCTAGGCCCCAGCGACGAAAGACCTCCTGCAGGCCCTCGGGATGTTGCTCGTCATAAAAGAACGCCTTACCCATGTCGTAGAAGACGGGGTCGCACGAGTTGGCGATACCCGACTGCAGCGTCATGGTGCCGTGGCCAGACGTCAGCCAGCAGCGCTTGCCCCAAGCCTTGCCCAGACCCGTCCAATAACCCGTGCAGTTGGTTGTCTGCGTTGAAGTGTAGGTTCCAAACTCAAGACCGGCCAGTGCCGAGAGCGGCTTGATGGTCGAGGCCGACATGTACTGTCCGCTAATGGCGCGGTTGAGCAGCGGGTGCGAACCCTTGTCATCATTGAGCTCGGTCCACACGTCATTTGAGACGCCGCCGATAAAGACGGACGGATCGAACTTGGGCTGGCTCGCCATGCCCAGGATCTCGCCATTGTTGGGATCGAGACACACCACAGCGCCGTTGCCGGCATTGCTGTAGCCAGTGGTCTTGGCAAGCTCGATAGCGCTCGCCAGCGCCGTCTCACAGGCCTGTTGGATCTTAAGGTCGAGCGTGAGCTTAATGTCGGAGCCGGCCTTCGCGGGCACGGCGCCGGCCTGACCGGTCACATTGCCCGAGGCATCGACCTTGACGGTCTGCTCGCCACGAATACCCTGCAGCAGGTTTTCGTAGTAGCTCTCAACGCCCGCCTGGCCCACGATATCGCCCGACTGGTACGTAATCTTGCCAGCAGAAGCATCATCATCGCCAGAGGTTTTCTTATTCTGGGCCTCGAGCTGCTCGGAGGTAATGGTGCCGGTATAGCCCAAGATATGGCATGCCGTCTCGCCATATGGATACTGGCGCTCGGTACGCTCGGCAATCTTGACGCCCGGGAACTCGCCGGCGTGCTCCTGAATATAGGCAACCGTGGAGCGACGGACGTCCGTCGCGATGGTATGCAGGCTCTGAGCGCCCTCGGAATTGTCCTGAATATTGCGCAGCACCGCCACGTAGGGCATACCGAGCACGTTGGCAAGATGGCGAACCAGAACCTCATCCTCGGCAAGGTCGCGGTAGGCCACGACAGCAAGTGAGGGACGGTTCTGGACAAGCGCCACGCCATTGCGGTCGAGGATGCGGCCGCGCACAGCGGGTGTGGTAACGGTGCGCGTCTGATTGCTATTAGCCTGCTTTTCGTAATAGTCCGACGAGACCATCTGCATGCCCCACAGCTTGACGGCAAGCGCCGCGAACATCGCGCCCACACCCGTGGTGAGGATGGAGAAGCGGCCCTTAAAGGCGGTCGCCGCGGTATTGCCCTCGCCCTCGGTGGCGCGCGGGGCCGTCCCATGCTGCGTATCGTAGGTAAAACGAGAATCGCCGCGACGCATGATGACCAGTGCGACCACGATGGCCACAACCAGCACGATACCGGCGATAATAACCGTCATCTGGGAAGACATCTACGAGCCTCCCCTATTTGAGCTTACGGGTCTTGGGCTTAAAGCGCATGCCCGTCTGGCGTCCGCCACGTGCGGAGAATCCATAACCGGACTGCGGCACGACGCCGGACATCAAAAACGGAATGGCAACCAGACCCGTCAGGATCGAAGACGGCAGCGCATGGCCGAAGATCGCCACGACAAAGCTCGTCTCCAAACCCATAAACAGCAAGATGATGCTGTAGATCACATTAATGACGAACGCGAAGGCGCCCACCGTGATGCCGCGCGCACTCGGGGCACCGCCCGTCTGACCGGCAGCGCTATGCACCAGGGCAAAAGAACCCACGGTCAGCAGGAGCGACATAACGCCCACCGGCACGGCAGCGGAAAGGTCATAGAACAAGCCGCTGCAAAAACCGCACACGACGGCACGGGTCGGGTCGCCCGAGAACACGCTTAGGCACACCAGGATAATCATAAAGTTGACGCGACCGCCCGCAATGGAGATCTGCGGTGCCAGGCCTGCCTGCAGCAGCACGCACACAATGGCGGCGATTACAAACGTGCGGGAGCTCATCCCCTGCTCGTGTAGATCCATGGACATGCCCCCTATTCGCTCGAGCCGGAATCGGTCGTCTCGGACGTGTCGGAACTGTCATCCGGGCTCTCGTCCTTCGTCTTGGTCGCACCATCGCGCGACGTTCCCTGCGGCGTGCTGTTGGCCGTGTTCACGTCCTCATCCGAGGCCGACTGTTCGTCGGTCAGCGAGGTAATGACCAGCACTTCCTCGTTGTTCTCGGCCGTCGTCTGGGCGCGCACCACAATGGTGTAGTACACGTCGTTAGCCGATTTCTCAACAGACGAGACGGTGCCGAGCGGTAGACCCTTGGGGAACACACCGCCAATGCCCGAGGTCACGATGATGTCGCCAACCTTAACGTCGGAATCGACGCTCACGTACTCAAGACGCAGCGTGCCGTCAGCCTGACCCTGCAGCATGCCCTGGGCGCGCGTGTCCTGCACCATAGCGGACACGCCCGAGTTCTCGTCGCCAATCAGGCGCACGGTGGAAGTCTTGGCCGAGACCTCGATAATCTGGCCTATGACACCGGCAGAACTCGTCACAGGCATGTTGATGGTAAGACCGTCGGCAGAACCCTTATCGATGGTGACGGTCGAGGTCCAGGCATCGCCCGAAGCGCCGACGATACGAGCTGCGGTTGATTTGAGGTTGTAGGTCGACTGCAGGCCGACCAGCCCCTCCAGTCGCTCGGCGGTCTTTTGAGCCTCGGAGAGCTCGGCAACCTTAGAGGTCAGTTCCTCGTTTTGCTTCTTAAGCTCGTCAAGCGTGTCCTGCGACGCCGTAAGGTTAGAGAACACGTTACCGATCGCATTGAAGGGAGCCGCCACAGCCGAGCCCACAAAGCGCACCGGCGAGGTAATCGTCGTCACGCCCGAGCGCACGGCATGAATCGGTCCTGCCTCGCCCTCGCGGATGTAAAACGTGAGCAGCAACACCGAAATCAGGCTGAAAACAATCAACGGGCGCATACCCGTTGATTGTCGCTTGGTATTCAGATTTGTGGAGAAACCCGAAGATCGTGCCAAATGGAATCCACCTTTTGGAAATTAAGCATTGGTCTGGACGAAGCCGCCATCAAACGCATTGGCCTCGAGCACGCGGGCACAGCCGTTAACAACGTTATCGAGCGCCGTGGGGCTGACGTTGACCGAAACGCCGGTCTCATCGCGCAGGCGCACATCGAGACCGCGCAGCAGCGCGCCGCCACCGGTCAGCAAAATGCCATAGTACATAAGGTCCGAGGCAAGATCGGGAGGCGTAGCGTCGAGTGCGTCCTTGACGGCCTTGGCCATCTCGTCGAGCGGCTTGTTGAGTGCGCGACGAATCTCCTCGCTCTCGATGCGCACGGTCTTGGGCAGACCGGTGATCACGTCGCGGCCGTTGACCTCGACGTCGAGCTCATCCTTGAGCGGCACGGCGGAGCCGACCTTGATCTTGATGTCCTCTGCCGTACGCTCGCCGATGGCCAGGTTGTAGGCATCACGAACGTGCGTGAGGATGGCCTGATCGAACTCGTCGCCGGCAATACGGATGGACTGCGAGACGACGATGCCGCCCATAGCGATAACGGCAACCTCGGTGGTACCGCCACCGATGTCGATGACCATGGAGCCGGTGGGTTCCTCGACGGGCAGGTCGGCGCCGATGGCAGCCGCCATGGGCTCTTCGATCAGATAGGCCTGGCGGGCACCGGCCTGGATCGTGGCCTCAAAGACAGCGCGCTTCTCGACCGACGTGACACCGGAGGGAACGCAGACGACAACACGCGGACGCGGAGTCCACGGATAGCGCTTCTCGGACGCCTTGTCGATAAAGTAGCGAAGCATGGCCTCGGTAACATCGAAGTCGGCGATGACGCCGTCCTTCAGGGGACGAACGGCCACGATGTTGCCGGGCGTACGGCCGAGCATGCGCTTTGCCTCGATACCGACCGCCAAGATGCGCTCGTCGTTCTTGTCGATGGCGACAACAGAGGGCTCGCGAATGACGATGCCCTTGCCGCGCACGGAGACAAGCGTATTGGCGGTGCCGAGGTCGATGGCAAGATCGCCCGCATAGCTACCGAAGAACATATCCATCAAAGAAAACAACGCAACTCCTGATGTGTTGGATGATTGCTGGAAAACTACTAGCTCATCATACTAGCGCAAGCCCGGCGCCTCACTTGCGGTGAAGCGCCGGGCAAAGCTAAATCCCATAAGGTCACTACTGGTTGTCAGCAGCCGAGAAATCCATATCAAGCGAAGAAACGGCCCAGCCGATATGGTTGTCGGAGCGCACGAATTTGACGGTGTACTCCTGCTCGCCGCCCTTGGACAGCGATGCCTTCACCTTGGCGGTCGTCTCGGTCATGGACTGATCCATGCCCTCGACGGACACGGTGGCACCCTGCGGAATCGAGGAGATGATCATCGACTTAGCGTCCTCGGACAGGCTCGAGGCCAGGCAAGACTCGGCCTTTGCGGCGTCACCGTCGCCGGCAGCCTGGAACAGATCGGTAACGACAGACTCCTGAGACGGGAAGCCAAAGCCGCGCGTGTAGGCAAAGCCCAGACCGCCCGCGGCGATCAAAATGAGCAGAAGCAGCACGATGAAGACTTTAAGACCCGTGTGGCGATGGCGACGACGGACCTTGGCCTGCTTACGATCCTGACGGTCCTGCTGGACCATCTCGGACTCGGACAGCGTAAAGAAGCCGGTGTCCGAGGGATCGGGCATAAACTGACCGGTCGCGCCCGTAGGATCGAGCGGATCGACGGCAGGAGCGTCCATCGCGGGCGCCGGAGCCGTGGCCATAGCCGTCTGGGCAGACAGCGCGGCAAGCGAATCGTGTACGCGGGCAAGCTCATCGGCCTGCTCGGAGGTGAGCTGGTAGATGCCATCGGCAGTAGCGGCGTTAAAGGCGTCGAGTGCGTCGGAGGGACGGCCGGCGGCAGAAAGCGCCTGACCCATGCCGGCGTTGAGCGCACGCGTGTCGTCGCGGGGGCCGGCAAAGTCGATAGCCGTGCGGTAGGTCTCCACGGCATCCGCCGGACGACCGAGCTTAATGAAGCAACGACCGAGCTCGCCGAGTGCGGCGGCAGGAGCCGGATTGGCGCCGTCGATGGCAGCCTGACGGAAGGCGGTTCCTGCGTTGGCATAGTCGCCCGACTGGAACAGCGCATTGCCCAGGCCCAGATAGGCCTTGAACGGCGTGGCATAGGAAGCATCCTGCGTAGCAGCAGAGAACGTCTGAGCGGCCGTCGTGTAGTCGCCCACGGCGGCAAGCGCCTTGCCGCGGTTGGTGAGCAGCGCGCCGCGCTTGCCGTAGGTGCCGTCGTTGAGGGCGGCGGCATAGGCCTCGGCGGCCTCGGCATACATGCCCAGGTGCATCAAGGCGTTGCCACGAAGGTGATCTGCCTCGCCCATAATCTCATCGGGAGTCTTTGCCGCCCCAAGCATCTGGGCTGCAGCGGAAAAATCACCCGCGCGGTAAGCGGCGCGGCCCTGTTGGATCAGCTGGCTATTCAAGGAAATCCCCTTTACTCGTGAACGATCTCGACATGGACGATCTCGTCGCCGGCACGCAGCTGCGAAATCACATCGAGACCCTCGACCGTGGTACCAAAGACGGTGTAACCGGAATCGAGGTTATGCTGGGCGCCCAGGCAGAAGTAGAACTGCGAACCCGCGGAATCGGGGTCCATGGAGCGTGCCATGGCAAGGGCGCCATCGACATGGCTGTTGCGCGGATTGGTGGCGAACTCGCCCTTGATGCAGTAGCCGGGGCCACCGGTACCGGGCATGCCGTCGGGGCCCTCAAGACCGGCGGCGACGTCGGCGCCGGACATGTCGCGGGTATTGGGGTCGCCACCTTGGATAACAAAACCGGGCACATAGCGATGGAACTTAAGGCCATCATAGAAACCCATCGTGGAAAGCTCGCAGAAGTTCGCGACATGAATGGGAGCGCCCTCGCCGTCAAACTTGACCTTGATGGTACCCTTCGACGTCTCGATTACGGCGCACTCGTCGCCGACAAGCTGATACTCGGGCGTGTAGAGCTCTTTCTTAAAACCAAACATGTGGTTCCTTCCTCGTGCGTTTAAAGCATATTTGTACGAATTGTAGCAATAAGCACGGGCTTACATCAATTGCGCACGTAGGTTATGCCGACTATGGCGAACTAGTTTTAGGAACGCTGCTGCGGCTTCCAGGAACCCACATTGGCATCGTACTGGTTCAGCGCGCTATTGCCGCCCTGCGCGATGGGCGCCAGGATCTCGCTTTGGTGGGAACTCATCGACTCGCCATCGGGAATGGCCAGCGAGATATCCCAGCTCTGGCAGATCACGTCGACGCGCTCATACATCCACTCGGCAAGCTGCTTTAAGTGGGCGATGTCATCCGCATAGACCGAATCGTCCTGGTACTTAAGGTTGTTGAGCTCATCTTGCGTCTTTTTGATCTGGTCGCGCAGGGCGTAGGCACTCTGCGACAGCTCCTGACGGGTGGACAGCGGCGTTCGGAGATAGCCGTTGTTAAAGGAATCGATGACCTCGCCGATCTGGTCTTCGTCAGCGTAGGACACGATGGTCTGATACAGACCGTCGAGCCTGGTATAGAGCTGATCATCGGTGAGCACGGTTTCTTCCTGGACCACCTCGGCAGAATCGCCCTGCTTGGTATCGTCCTCAGTCGCCTCGCCCTTTTGGCGCGTGGGGAAGGTGGTTTGTGCAGCTTGGCCAAACTGGTCGTAGAAGCCGGGCATAACACCCATGGGATCGGTCGTCACGAACCAATAGGCACCGCCGCAAACGACGGCAAGGACCGCGATGACGATAAGCGGCTTGGGAATATGACGCTTGTGCTTGTGATAGGCGTCCTCGTCGGGGTGCACCTTGCGCTTGGGTTTTTGAGCATCGTCATGCAGGGAAACGGGCATGGGAATATCGACCTTGGGGATACCGAAATCCTTATCGAAAGCTGGCAGCACGCAGGTCTCATTGGGGTCGGCGGCGTCCGAAAGCACCGCAGCGGCAGAGGCCGGCGCATGCGGCACCTCGGTATCGATCTGCTCTTGCGTTAGGCGCGGAAAGCCCGCCGTGCGGCCCGCTGCCAGGTCGGATGCTGCCGCGTCCTTGGAGAGGATGCCCGGAGCGGGGCGTCCGCATTTGGGGCACGTACGATCATGCGGAGAAAGACGGGCACCGCAGCCCTCACAGAACACGAACTCGGTGTGCTCGGGACCATCGCCCGGACCCACATAGGCGTTGCAGTAGGGGCAGAACGAGGCGCCGTCCTCGATAGTCTTAAGGCAATGCGGGCAGATCACGGCATCCTCTTTTCGAAGCAATTCAAACAATCGAGGTTAGAGCATAACATCGCCACGGCCCCACAGGAGCAAGGCACCAATTCAACATCGCTAGGACGCGCAGTTACTTCTTCTTTTTGCTTGGCATCGAAACTTTGATGCCTTGGGCGGACTTGGTTACGCGGGAGCGCTTGGCGCCCGTGGGCTTCTTTTTCTTGGGCTGGACCTGGGCCACGCCCTCGAGTGCGCGGGCCTCGGCCTCGCGAGCGGTGCGATCTTCGCGGCGCTGCGCCATGTCGGCGGCGACGCGCTTGGCAAAGCGTCCAGCCGTCGAACCCGTCGAGCTCACCTTGCCGCCACCGCGACCCAGACGCACGCGCACACCGCGACCAAAGCCGGTGGCCGCATGACGGCGACGCGGCTTAAGCGAATCCATCATCGTGGCGAGCTTAAAGAATACCGAGCAGGTAAAGACGACGATAACCGCCAAGATAACCATCTGGCTCACCGACAGGTTGGCAATGGACAGCAGCTCCGGGAAGCCGATAACACCCGTCAAAATGCCGGCAACAACGAACACGAAGAGCACCACGCGCAAGGGCGTGAGCGGCTGCGAGATGCGCCAGATTAGGCTGACGCTTGCCGCGCACGACGTAAGCAGGCACATCGTAGACAGCGTGAGCTGGCTAAAGCCAAACACGCGCGCCACAAAGATATCGAGCGCCGCAGCCAAAATGACCGCAAGCGACGCCGGCAGTGCACGCTTGAGTACGTTCGTCAAAAACGCACCCTTCACACGAGCATTGTTGGGCTCCAGGCCCAACACAAAGCCCGGCGCGCCGATGCAGAAGAAGTTAATGAGCGTCATCTGGATGGGCTCGAAGGGGTACGGCGGCAGCGCGATACACAGCGCCGCCAGGCCCATCGAGAACAGCGTCTTGGTCAGGAATAGCGAGGCCGAACGCTGCAGGTTGTTGATGGAGCGACGGCCCTCGGCCACCACGGCGGGCATCGAGGCAAAGTCGTTGTCGACGAGTACGATCTCGGCCACGTTGCGCGCGGCATCGGAGCCGGCCGCCATGGCCACGGAGCAGTCGGCCTCCTTGAGCGCCAGCACGTCGTTGACGCCGTCGCCCGTCATGGCCACGGTGTGCTCGCGGCGCTTGAGCGCCTGCACGAGCTCGCGCTTCTGCTGCGGGGTCACACGACCAAAGACATGGTAGCGGTCCACTGCGGCATCAAGCTTGGCCGGTGTATCGAGCGTCGTGGCGTCCACATAAGCGTCCGCCCCCGGCACGCCCACCACGCGCGCGATCGACGACACCGTACGCGGATCGTCGCCACTGATCACGTTGAGGGTCACGCCCTGCTCGTTAAAGTAGCCGATGGTCTCGGCCGCCGAGGTACGAATCTCGTCGCGGATGGTCACAAAGCCAACGGGCTCAGCCTCGCCCACCATATCGCCATCGGGCGTAAAGCCGTCCACGCGCGCCACCACGAGCACGCGGCAGGTATCGGCAAGCTCGGCGACACGATTCTCGACCTGCGAAAACACACGATCAGAGAGCACAAACTGCGCCGCACCCATCACATAGGAGCCCTGCGCAAACGACGCGCCACTCCACTTTTTGGAGGACGAGAACGGAATGACCGACAGCGGCTCAGACACCTCGACCGGGCGATCGGCGTAATAGTTGAGCAGCGCCTGGCAGGTCTCGTTGGCATCAGCCGAAGTCGCACGTGCCACGTTAGCCAGCGCAAAATCGAGCACTGTGGTATCGACGGGAACAGCCGCCTCCTCCGAGTCCACGCCAAAGCCAACACCCTCAACCGGCAGCGGATACGTGCCCTCGACCTCCATGCGACCCGACGTGATGGTGCCCGTCTTGTCCAGGCACAGCACGTCGACGCGAGCGAGCGTCTCGATGCAGTAGAGCTGCTGCGCCAACACCTTGCGGCGGGCCAGGCGCACCGTGGCGATGGCGAGCACCGACGAGGTCAGCAGCACCAGGCCTTGCGGGATCATGCCCAGCAGGGCGCCCACCGTGGACAGCAGCGCCGACGAAGGCACATGACCAGCCAACAGCTCGGAGAAGCACCACGAAAGTGCGCTATCGCCCGGGGTTCCCGCGGCATCCCACAGCTCGCTCACACTCGAGGCAAACAACGCCAAACCGAGCGGGATCATGATGATGCTCGCAAAGCGCACGATGGCGTTAAACGCGTTCATGATCTCGGAATTGACCTTTTTGACGTACTTGGCCTCGTTATTAATTTTGGCCACGTAGTTGTCGGCGCCGACATGGATCACGCGGGCGCGCAGCAGGCCCGAGTCGATAAAGCTGCCGCTCATGAGCTCGGAACCGGGCTGTTTCTTAATAAGGTCGCTCTCGCCCGTCAGCAGGCTCTCGTTCACGAGCGCCTCGCCCGAAACCACCACGGCGTCAGCGGGAATCTGATCGCCGCGCCCCAGGCGGATGATGTCGTCGAGCACGATCTGGTCCAAGTCGAGCTCCACCTCGGCACCGTCGCGCACCGCGATGGCCTTCTTAGAGGTCAGAAGCGTGAGCTTATCGACCATCTTCTTGGAACGCATGGACTGAATGACGCCGATAGCGGTGTTCAAGAACACCACGAACAGGAACGTCAGATTCTTAAACGAACCGGTCAAAATGACCAGGAACGCCAAGATCACGTTGATCAAATTGAACAGCGTGCAGAGGTTCTCGATGATGAGCTCTTTGACCGACTTGGTCTTGAGCTCCATGTTGCGGTTGATCTTACCGTCGGCGATGCGCTCCTCGACCTCGGCGGTCGAGAGTCCGCGCTCGATATCCGTTGCTGCCATACCACGTCCCATCACGTCGCGTCGGTATAAGAAAAACCGCCCGGACCATGCGAGGTTCGGACGGTCTTACGTTCGATGGTGCCCCATGTTGGATTCGAACCAACGGCCTTCTGCTCCGGAGGCAGACGCTCTAATCCCCTGAGCTAATAGGGCCAACGGTTGGCATTATACCCAAGTGCACCACGGGCTATCAAAATAAAAGAAAAAGCTTTGCAATTCCGAGGAAGACGAGCCGCAACGGCCCACTTTAGAAGGCAAAAGCGAGTCAGATAGTATAAACTCTCATGCACCATATATACACGGCTCGCGATGCGGGCCGTTTTTGCAAAAGTTATCCATCGAGGTGAGAGGCACACCATGATTGCAATTTTAAAGCAGAGCGCCAGCGACGAGGCCGTAAGCCATATCGTCAGCTGGATTGAGAAAAAGGGTCTGAAGACCGATGTCTCGCGCGGCGAGAACGAGACGATCATCGGCCTGGTGGGCGATACGACCAAGATCGACCCGTTCCTGCTCGAGTCCATGGATGTCGTCGAGCGCGTGCAGCGCGTCTCCGAGCCTTTTAAGCGCGCCAACCGCAAGTTCCACCCCGAGGACTCCGTCATCGACTGCGGCCACGGCGTCAAGATCGGCGGCGACCAGTTCCAGGTCATCGCCGGTCCCTGCTCCGTCGAGGGCGAGAACCTCATCCGCATCGCACGCCGCGTGAAGGCCGCCGGTGCCACGATGCTGCGCGGTGGCGCCTACAAGCCCCGCACCTCCCCCTACGCCTACCAGGGCATGGGCCCTGCCGGCCTCGACCTGCTGTGCGAGGCGTCTGCCGAGCTCGACATGCCGATCGTCACCGAGATCATGGACCCGCGCGACGTGCAGGTCTTCCTTGACAAGAAGATTGACGTCATGCAGATCGGCGCCCGTAACGCCCAGAACTTCCCCCTGCTCAAGGAGGTCGGCAAGACCAAGACTCCGATCTTGCTTAAGCGCGGCATGTCCGGCACGATCGACGAACTGCTCATGGCAGCCGAGTACATCATGAGCGAGGGCAACGACAACGTCATCCTGTGCGAGCGCGGCATCCGCACCTTCGAGACCCGCACCCGCAACACCTTCGACCTCAACGCCGTGCCGGTGCTGCACCACTTGTCGCACCTGCCCGTCGTCGCCGACCCCAGCCACGCCACCGGCTACACCCGCTACGTAGAACCCATGGCACTCGCCGCGACCGCCTGCGGTGCCAACGGCCTGGAGATCGAGGTCCACGACGAGCCGAGCCGTGCCTGGTCCGACGGCGCCCAGGCCCTCACCCCCGATCAGTTCGACGACACAATGCGCCGCATCCGAGCCATCCGCGAGGTTGTCTGCCAAGAGACCATGGAGTAGCCCATGGGTACGGTGAGAAACGCGCGCGTTAACCAGGGCGGCCCCAAGTGCGCCGGTATCGTCGGCCTTGGCCTCATCGGCGGTAGCTTTGCCCGCGGCTATGCGCAGGCGGGCGTCCGCGTGCTGGCCTGGGACCCCGATGACGATGTCATGACGGCCGCCAGCATGGGCACCGTTGCCGGCGAGCTCAACGACAAGACACTCGGCGAATGCGACATCATCGTCCTGGCTTGCTACCCCGAGGCCTGCATCGAGTGGCTCGAGACGCATGCCCAGGCCCTCGCCGACGCCACCGACACCGAGGCCATCATGGGTCCCGTGGTGATCGACACGGTGGGCGTCAAAGGCATCGTGTGCGAGCGCGCCTTTGAGCTTGCCCGCGAGCACGGCTTTTACTTTGTGGGTGCGCACCCCATGGCGGGCACGCAGTACTCGGGCTACGCTCACTCCCGTGCCGACCTGTTCCAGGGCGCCCCGCTGGTGCTCGTACCGCCCGCGGTGGACGATGCGCTCAAGCTGGAGCTTTTGGGCCAGGTGCGCGAGATGGTGCGCCCCTTGGGCTTTGGCAAGTTCAGCGTGACCAGCGCCGCCGAACACGACCGCGTCATCGCCTTCACGAGCCAGCTTGCGCACGTGGTGTCCAACGCCTACGTCAAGAGCCCCACCGCCCAGGTCCACCACGGCTTTTCGGCCGGAAGCTACCGCGATCTCACCCGTGTGGCGCACCTCAATCCTCAGATGTGGTCCGAGCTTATGATCGACGACGCCGATGCGCTCGCCTTCGAGATCGACCATCTTATCGAATCGCTCGGCGCCTACAGCCGCGCCCTTAAGGACCGCGACCAGCGCTATCTGGAGAATCTCCTTGCCGAGGGCGACCGCATCAAGCGCGCGCTCGACGACGAGGCCTCCCACTAGACCACCTATCACGCCAGGTCGAAAGGACCGAAGCTTATGGCGATTACCATCGATATCGACACTGCACGCCCCTACCAAGTGCATGTTGGCACGTTTTTGCTGGAGCAGGCGGGACCGCTCGTTCGCGCCACTGCCGGCGGCACCAAGGCCGTCATCGTGACGGACACCAACGTGGGCCCGCTCTACCAGATGCCCGTTAAGCAGAGCCTGGAGGCGTCAGGCTACGAGGCGAGCATCTGCACCTTCGAGGCCGGCGAGGCCCATAAGCGCGCCGAAACCTATGTTGCCATTTTGGAGTTTGTGGCCGAGCACGAGCTTTCGCGCTCCGACGTGATCGTGGCACTCGGCGGCGGCGTCGTGGGCGACGTGGCGGGCTTTGTGGCCGCCACCTACATGCGTGGCTGCAAGTTTGTGCAGATCCCCACGAGTCTGCTCGCCATGGTGGATTCGTCGGTGGGCGGCAAGACCGCCATCGACCTGGCTGCCGGCAAAAACCTGGCCGGCGCCTTTTGGCAGCCGAATGTGGTTATCGCCGACGTGGGGTGCCTGGCCACCCTTACGCCCGAGCAGTTCGCCGACGGCTGCGGCGAGGTCGTCAAGCACGCCGTGATCGCCGACCCAGAGCTTTTCGCCGAGCTGGAGAAGACCCCGCTCACGCTGGAGCTGCTCAACCGCGATGTAGCCCGCGTAGCGCTCATCATCGCCCGCAATATTGACATCAAGCGCGCCGTGGTCGTCGCCGACGAGCGCGAAACCAACCGGCGCAAGCTCCTCAATTTTGGACACAGCGCCGGACACGCCGTCGAGGCCTGCGAGCACTTTGAGCTCGGACACGGCAACTGCGTTTCGATCGGCATGGGCATCATCACGCGCGCCGCGGCCCTGCACGGCATTTGCGATGCTGCACTGCCCGATCGTATTGAGGAACTCTGCGCCCGCCATGGCCTCAAGACCCGCTGTGAGCTTTCCGCCGACGCCGTCTTTGCCGAGGCGCTGCACGACAAAAAACGCTCCGGTGACACCATCGACCTGGTGATTCCGCACGGCATTGGCCGTTGCAGCATCGACCGCACGCCGCTTTCCACTTTCCACGAACTCATTGCCGAGGGCCTCGGCCAGAAGGGAAACGCATCCGCATGCTAGCCCGCATCACCCCGTCCCCGCTCAAGGGCACCGTTCCCGCCATCGCGTCCAAGTCGATGGCGCATCGCCTGATCATCTGCGCTGCGCTTGCCAACGGCGAGACACACGTCACCTGCAACACCACCTGCGCCGACATCGAGGCTACGGTGCGTTGCCTTACGGCCCTGGGTGCTCGCATCGAGACCGTCGAGGACGGCTTCCAGGTCCACCCCACCATGAAGAGTATTGAGTTTGGCCTGCTCAAGGCCCTTGCCGGCGGCACGCTTGACTGCGGCGAAAGCGGCTCCACGCTCCGCTTTATGTTGCCCGTCGCCTGCGCGCTGGGCGCAGAAGCAACTTTTGTGGGTCAGGGACGCTTGGGCGCCCGCCCGCTGTCCCCACTCTCGGACGAGATTATCGCCGCCGGCTGCGACCTACAGGGTCTGGGCGGTTTTCCGCTCAAGACGAGCGGCCGCATGCGCCCGGGCACCTTTGTGCTTCCGGGCAACGTGAGCTCGCAGTATATCTCCGGCCTGCTGCTGGCGGCCCCGCTACTGGCCCAGCCCTCCTGTGTGCAAGTGACCGGCCTCATCGAGAGCCGCCCCTATATCAACCTGACCATCCAGGCCATGAAGGCCTTTGGTGTCGAGGTCAACGTCGAGCGTATTCCGGCCAAGGACGGCCAGCCCGAGGTCACGAACTTCCGCGTAAACAGTGGATCGTACCGTACGCCCGGCAGCGTAGCCGTCGAGGGCGACTGGTCCAACGCCGCCTTTTGGCTGTGTGCCGGCGCCCTCGGCACCGATCCCATCACCGTCGAGGGTGTGTCCCTGAGCTCCGCGCAGGGCGACCGCAACGTGCTTGCCGCGCTTTCGCGCTTTGGCGCCCGCATCGTGCGCTCAACCAACGCCGCCACCGTGCAGTCCGACAAGCTCGCCGGCTTTGAGATGAGTGCCCACGACATTCCCGACCTCGTGCCCGTTATCTCGGCCGTGGCCTCGCTGGCACAGGGCCGCACCTTTATCCGCGATTGCGCACGCCTGCGCATCAAGGAATCTGACCGTCTGGTCACCACCACCCGCGAGCTCACCGCGCTGGGAGCGCAGGTGCGCATCGCCGGTGACGACCTCATCATCAAGGGTGTCGATGCCTTTATCGGCGGTGAGGTCGATTCGCACAACGACCACCGCATCGCCATGATGGCCGCCATCGCCGCGAGCCGCGCCACCGGCGAGGTCGTGATCCACGGCGCCGAGGCCGTCAACAAGTCCTATCCCGATTTCTTCGACCACTACCGCCTACTGGGCGGCAAGGTCACGCTCGAGGAGGAATAGCATGTCCTCGACCTTTGGCAACGTCTTGCACTTAAGCATCTTCGGCCAGTCGCACTCTCCCGCTATCGGCTGCTCGCTCGATGGCATCCCGGCGGGCATCGCCGTGGACCAGGAGAAGCTGCAGGCCTTCCTCGACCGTCGCGCCCCCGGTCGCGACGAGACCGCGACCAAACGCCGCGAGGCCGACGCCGCCCACATCATCGCCGGTGTTGTCGATGGACATACCACCGGCGCGCCCATCGCCGCGATTATCGAGAACACCAACACGCGCTCCAATGATTACTCCGAGCTGCGCCGCAAGCCCCGTCCCGGACATGCGGACTTCCCTGCGCGCGTGAAGTATCACAACATGCACGATGTCGCTGGTGGCGGGCATTTTTCCGGCCGCCTAACGGCCCCCTTATGCATCGCCGGCGGCATTGCGCTGCAGGCACTTGAGGCCCGCGGCATTCAGGTCATGGCGCACGTCGCGCAGATCGGCGGCATCTCCGACCTGCCTATGGACGATATGGTCTATCGCGAGGCCGACCGCAAGGCAATCCTTACGAACGATCTGCCGTGCATTGACGCCACCGCAGCCGGTCGCATGCGCGAGGAGATCCTAGCCGCGCGCGACGAACTCGACAGCATCGGCGGCATCGTGGAGTGCGGCATCTACGGGCTTCCCGCGGGCATCGGCGACCCCATGTTCGACGGCATCGAGAACCGCATCGCGCAAATCGCGTTTGGCATTCCCGCCGTAAAGGGCGTGGAGTTTGGCATGGGCTTTGCCGTGGCCGCCATGCGCGGCAGCGAGAACAACGATCCATATCGCATCGATGCCGAGACCGGCGAAATCGAGGTCGAGTCCAATAACGCCGGCGGCATCCTGGGCGGTATTTCGACCGGCGCGCCCGTCATGTGGCGCATGGCCGTAAAGCCGACGCCCTCAATTGGCCGCGAGCAACAGACCGTAGACATGGACGCCATGGAAAATGCCGAGCTCTCGATCCACGGCCGCCACGATCCCTGCATCGTCCCCCGAGCCGTCCCCGTAGCCGAAGCAGCCGCCGCCCTCGCCATCTGGGACGCTCTCCTCGAGGACGCCGCCCAGCTCTAACCCGACTCACCTGGGTTGCCTGCCAACTCAGCCGTTACGTGAAAGGGGCCTCCATGGACCTTGCTGACATCCGCCAGGCCATCGATGGCATCGACACCACGCTCCTCAACAGCTTTGTCGAGCGAATGGACATTGCCACCGAGGTAGCCAAGTCAAAAATCGAGATGGGCAAGGCCGTCTTCGACCCCGCCCGTGAGCGCTCCAAGCTCAACAACCTCGCCAGCCGCGCGCCCGAGCGCTACAAGGCGCAGACCATCACCCTGTTCCGTCTCCTCATGAGCATGAGCAAGGCCGAGCAGCAGCGCTACATCAACGAGCTCAAGGGCATCACGGTGTCGCAAAAGGCCCATGCCATGGCCGCAGCCTTTGACACACCCTTCCCCCAGACGGCAACCGTCGCCTGCCAGGGCGTCGAAGGTGCCTACAGCCAAATCGCCGCGTGCAAACTCTTCGACGTGCCCGACATCGCGTTTTTCGAGACCTTCGAAGGCGTTATGCGCGCTGTGCGCGACGGCTTCTGCGAGTTTGGCGTGCTGCCCATCGAGAACTCCACCGCCGGCTCGGTCAACGCCGTCTACGACCTGCTCGCCCAGTTCGACTTCCACATCGTGCGCTCGCTTCGCCTCAAGATCGACCACAACTTGCTCGTCAAGCCCGGCACTAAGCTCGCCGACGTGCGCGAGGTCTACAGCCACGGCCAAGCCATTGCCCAGTGTGCCGGCTTTATCGAGTCCCACGACCTGCACGCCACCAAGTACCCCAACACCGCCATGTCGGCCGAGATGGTCGCCAGCTCCGGGCGCACCGATGTTGCCGCCATCGCATCGCGCAGCTGCGCGACACTCTATGGTCTGGAGGTGCTGGAGTCCAACATCCAGGACTCGGACAACAACTACACACGCTTTGTCGTCATCAGCCGCGAGCCACGCGTCTATCCCGGTGCCAACCGTACCTCGCTCATGATCACCACGGCCAATGAGCCGGGTGCCCTCTATCGCGTGCTTGAGCGCTTCTACGCGCTCAACATCAACCTCATCAAACTCGAGAGCCGCCCCATCCCCGGCCACGACTTTGAGTTTATGTTCTACTTTGATCTGGACTGCCCCTTTGGCAGCAAGGCCCTCGACGACCTGCTCGATTCCATCGACGAGGTGTGCGAGAGCTTCACCTACTTTGGCAGCTACACGGAGGTGCTCTAGATGACTGACGTCGCCGCAACCCGCCCCTACGGCGTGCTGGGCCGCGTGCTGGGCCACAGCTACACCCCGACCATCTACAAAGAGCTCGCTGGGCTCGAGTACGTGCGATTTGAGCGCGAGCCTGAGGACCTCGCGGCCTTTATGACGGGCGAAGAGTGGGAGGGCACCAACGTGACTATCCCTTACAAGCGCGCCGTCATGGAGTACCTGGACGAGCTGAGCCCGCTCGCTGAGCGTATGGGCAACGTCAACACCATCACGCGCCTGCCCGACGGCCGCCTGCGCGGCGACAACACCGACTACTTTGGCTTCCAATACCTGGTTGAGGAGTTGGGTGTGGAGGTTGCCGGCAAGAAGGCCCTCGTGCTCGGAGCCACCGGTGGCGCCGGCACCACGGCAACGATGGTGCTGGGAGACCTGGGCGCCATCGTTGTGCCCGTGGGTCGCACGAGCGAGGTCAACTACGGCAACATCGTGCAGCAGTCCGACGCCGCCCTACTCGTCAACTGCACGCCCGCCGGCATGTTCCCCCATTGCCCCGACGCGCCTTGCACGCTCGAAGGGCTCAATGCGCTCGAAGGCGTTATCGACATTGTCTACAACCCCGCCCGCACGGGACTCATGCTCGAGGCCGAGCGCCGCGGTATCCCCTGCATCGGCGGCCTGCTGATGCTCGTGGCCCAAGCGGCACAGGCCGTCGAGCGCTATACCGGCCAGGTCACCCCGCGCGAGCGCATCCTGGACGTAACGGAGCGCTTGTCACGCCGCGAACAGAACATCGCGCTGATCGGCATGCCGGGCTCGGGCAAGACCCGCGTGGGTGAGCAGATTGCCCTGCTCACGGGGCGAGAGCACATCGACCTGGATCGCGCGCTTGAGGAACGCCTGGGGATGCCCTGCGCCGACTATATCGTCGAGCGCGGCGAGGCGGCCTTCCGCGAGCAGGAAACGGCGGCGCTCTCCGACATCTCCAAGCGCAGCGGCCTGGTGCTTTCCACCGGCGGTGGCGTGGTCACGCGAGACGAGAACTATCCGCTGCTGCACCAGAACAGCAAAATTGTGATGCTCAACCGCAAGCTCGAAGAGCTCGCCCACAAGGGCCGCCCCATCACCGCACGCGACGGCATCGATAAGCTCGCGGAGCAACGTATGCCACGCTACCGCGCCTGGGCCGACTACATCATCGACTCACGCGACTGCGCCGCCAACACCGCCCATGCCCTCCTCGACACCCTCCCACCCGCTCTCTAACCAAAACCACCACAAAGGGGACAGGCACCTTTGTGGTGGTTTTTCAACCGCAAAGGAAGCAACCATGAAAGCACTCGTCATTAACGGCCCCAACCTCAACATGCTCGGCATTCGCGAGCCAGGCATCTATGGCAGCGACAACTACGACCGCTTAGTGCAGATCTGCCAGGAAGCGGGCACTGCACAGGGCTTCGACGAGGTCGAGGTCTTCCAGTCCAACCACGAGGGCAACATCGTCGACAAGATTCAGGAGGCCTACGGCAAGGTCGACGGCATCGTCATCAACCCGGCCGCCTACACGC
>CATYJU010000014.1 GCA_958407995.1 uncultured Collinsella sp. | reverse complement strand
AAACTTCATATGCGGCCCTCCCGGGCGCGAGCAAAAGGGCGACCCCTGTCCGGAGTCGCCCTTGTTGAGCTGCTTATGTGTAGCTGTTACTCGGCGTCGTGATGACGGCGGGGCTTGCGGCCTCCGTTGTCTCCGGGACGGCGCGGGCGGTCGCTGCGCTCGGAGCGCTCGCGACGCGGACGCTCACGACGCTGGAAGTGCTCGCCGTCGCCCTCGGAGGCACCCTCGGCGCGAGCCGGGGCCTCGGGCTTGTCAAGACGATCGAGCGAGATCTTGCCACGATCGTCAACCTCGATGACGACGACCTTGACCTCGTCGCCCACATTGAGGACGTCCTCGACCTTCTCCACGCGGCCCTTGGCGACGCGGGAGATGTGCAGCAGGCCGTCCTTACCGGGCAGCAGGTTGACGAAGGCGCCGAAGGGCTGGATGGAGACCACGCGACCGGTGTACTCCTCGCCCGGCTCGGGAACCTTGATGATGAGCTTGATGCGCTCGACAGCCTGGTCGACAGACTCGCCGGTGCCGCCGACAAAGACGGTGCCGTCCTCCTGGATGTCGACCGAGGCGCCGGTCTCGTCCTGGATACCGCGGATGACCTTACCGCCGGAACCGATGACGTCGCGGATCTTGTCGGTCGGGACCTGGATGGACACGATGCGCGGAGCGGTGCTGCGCGTGGTGTGGCGCGGCTCGGGGATCACATCGAGCATCTTCTGCAGGATGAAGGCGCGACCCTCCTTGGCCTGCTGCAGGGCGCGGGCCAGAATGTCGAAGGTGAGGCCGGTGGCCTTGTTGTCCATCTGCAGGGCGGTGATGCCCTCGGTGGTGCCGGTGACCTTAAAGTCCATGTCGCCCAGGAAGTCCTCGAGACCCTGGATGTCGGACAGGACCACGGTCTTGCCCTCCTCCTGGATCAGGCCCATGGCGATACCGGAGACCGGGCGCTTAATGGGCACGCCGCCGTCCATAAGGGCGAGCGTAGAACCGCAGGTCGAAGCCATCGAAGAGGAGCCGTTAGACTCCATGACCTCGGAGACGACGCGGATGGCGTAGGGGAACTCGTTCTCGTCGGGGAGCACCGGAAGCAGAGCGCGCTCGGCCAGGTTGCCGTGACCGATCTCGCGGCGCTTGGGGCTGCCCATGCGGCCGGTCTCGCCGGTGCAGAACGGCGGGAAGTTGTAGTGGTGCATGTAGCGCTTGCCCTCGGTGGGCTCGATGGTGTCCAGACGCTGGCCCTCGTTGAGCATGCCGAGCGACAGGACGGAGAGCACCTGGGTCTGGCCACGCTGGAACAGGCCGGAACCATGAACGAGCGGCAGGTAGTTGTCCTTCACCATGATGGGACGGATCTCGTCGGCGGCACGGCCGTCGACGCGCTCGCCGGTCTCGACGACCATGGTGCGCATGGCCTTCTTCTCGAGTTTCTTGAGCGCCACGGGGATCTCGCGCTCCCAGGCGGCCTGCTCCTCGTCGGTGAACTCGGCACGGATGGACTCCTTCAGAGCCTCGACCTTGCCGATACGGGAGAGCTTGTCGGCGTCGCGAAGGGCGGCTGCCATCTCGTCGTAGTGGGCGAAGATGCGCTCCTGGACCTCCTCGACGGGCTGGTCGAGCGGGTACTCCTTCTTGACGATGGGGCCGTTGACCTGCTCCCACTCGGCAACGAACTCGTCCTGAGCCTGGCAGAAGGCAGCAAGGGCCTCCTGGCCAAACTTCATGGCGGCGAGCATGTCGTCCTCGGAGATCTCCTCGGCGCCGGCCTCGACCATCGAGATGAAGTCGGCAGAGCCGCCCAGCTCCAGGTCCAGATCGGAGTTCTCGCGCTCCTCGTAGGTGGGGTTGACGATAAACTCGCCGGTCTCCACGTTGCGGCCGATGCGCACGCAGGCAAGCGGGCCCTCGAAGGGCACGCCGCCAAGCGTCATGGCCAGGGAAGCACCCATAACGTTGATGACGTCGAAGGGGTTGACCTGGTCGGCGACGAGCGAGGTGGCGACGATGTGCACCTCGTTGCGGAAGCCGTCCGGGAAGCTCGGGCGAATCGGACGGTCGATCATGCGCGCGGTGAGCGTGGCCTTCTCGCTGGGACGGCCCTCACGCTTGAGGTAGCCACCCGGGATGCGGCCGGCTGCGTACATCTTCTCGTTGAAGTCGACGGTCAGCGGGAAGAAGTCGTAGTTCTTGCGCTCCTTGGAGACGACCACGGTGTCGAGCATCGTGGTGTCGCCCTGCTTGACCAGGCAGGCGCCGGTGGCCTGCTTGGCAAGCTCGCCCGACTCAAAGGTGTAGGTCTTGCCGTACAGCTCAAAGGTCTTAGATACGAGTGTCATTGTTCTCCTTTACCCCACAGGCCCCTTGCCTGCGGGCTTCTCATGTGACGCAGGCCCCCTGCCCCCGCCACGCTTCAGAGCGTGATTGTTCACGCCCTTACACAAAAAGAGCGCCCCGCTGCGCAGGACGCTCTTAGCATGTACAAATCCTACTGGATGTTGTCGCGGATGCCCAGAGCCTTGATGAGCTCACGGTACTCGACGATGTCGTTCTTCTTGATGTAGGAGAGAAGACGACGACGACGACCGACGAGCATGAGCAGGCCACGACGGGTGTGGAAGTCCTTCTGGTGGGACTTCATGTGCTCGGTCAGCTCCTTGATGCGCTCGGACAGGATGGCGACCTGAACCTTGGGGTTGCCGGTGTCGACCGGGGTGTTACCGAACTGGGCAGTCAGCTCCGCCTTGCGCTCTTTGGAAACAGTCATTGTTTCACCTTTCGTTTTGCGTCGCCCTCGGGCGACTCGATTCGCCTCGGACTGGGAAGCCGCCGGTGGAGCGAGCAACCAAGGTCGAGGTACCAACAGGCCGATATGTTACCACAAGCAGCCCGCCCCTGCGCATCATCACCGACCCAACATGAATTCCATCGCACGGAGGCGCTGGTCGGTATGCGTCGCCGCCCACACATGCGAAAGCCCGAGCAGGAACGCCGCCGTATGCGGGTCGATTCGCTCGCCCATGAGCGCATCGAAGGTCATGGACATGAGGGCGCGCAGCCATGCGGTCTCACCGGTCGACACCAACTCGGCACCCGGAACGCTCGAAGCGCACGACCCGCACATGAGCCCGCCGGCCTGGGGCGAAAAATACGACAGCATGGGGTCTCCGCACAGCACGCAGGCCGAAAAATCGGGTCGGTAGCCAACGTGCGACAGCAGCTTAAAGACATATGCAGCCACAAGCAGATCCATATGCGCTGTGTCGAGCCCGCTGCCCACCAGGGCAAGCGCTCGCTGCGTTATAGCAAAGGTAAACGGGTCCTCGGCGTCCTCGAACGAGCACACGCGCGCGACCTCGGCGATCGCGCTTGCCGCGCATGTCGTCTCGTAATCGGGCGCAACGCCGAGCGGAGCCTCCATAAGCTCGGCCTGGGAAACCACATCGAGCGACCGTCCATGCGCAAGCAGCATATCGACGGTACAGAACAGCTCGCAGCGCGCCGCCAACCGCCCGCCGGGCTTACGCGCACCCTTTGCCACGGCACGAACCTGCCGACCCCGCTCGTCAAGCATCGTCAGGATCAGGTCGGTCTCTTTGAGCTTCGTCTTGTCGAGGACGAGCACCTTGGTGCGATATGTCCGGGAGCCTGCCATGCGTGCCGCGCGCCCTTAGTCCTCGGCGTTGTAGCCAAAGCGGCGAATCTGGGCCTCGTCGTCACGCCAGCCGGCCTTGACCTTCACGTCCAGCTCCAAAAAGACCTGCGTGCCAAAGATGCGCTCAAGATCGCGACGGGCGTCGATACCGATATGCTTGATCATCTCGCCGCCCTTGCCGATGATGATGCCCTTTTGGCCCTCGCGCTCGACGTAAATGGTAGCGTGCACGCGCAGCACCTTCTTGGTCTGCTCGAGCGCATCGCAGATCACGCCCACGGAGTGCGGGATCTCGTCGCGGGTGCGGCGCAAGACCTTCTCGCGCACAAACTCGGAAACGAGCGTCTCGTCGGAAGCGTCGGTACCCATGTCCTCGGGGAACCAACGCGGACCCTCGGGCAAAAAGTGCGCAACGGTCTCGATAAAGGCGTCAACGTTGAAGTTCTTGACCGACGACGTCACGATCTCGTCGTCATATTCCATGAGCTCGTGGGCGGCCTTAAGCTGCTCCATGACCTGTGCGGGGTCGGCCTCATCGGCCTTGGTGAGCACCAGGACCTTCTTGGAACGGGCGCTCTTGACGCGCTCGGCAACCCAGGCGTCTCCCCTGCCGATCGGCTTGGTGGCATCAATCAAAAACGCGACGACATCGACATCGTTCAGCTCGAACAACGCGCTCTTGTTGAGCTCGGACCCCAGGCCGTCCTTGGGCTTATGAATACCCGGGGTATCGACAAAGACCAGCTGGTAGCCGGGACGGTTGACGACGGCGCGCATGCGGCGGCGGGTCGTCTGGGCCACCGGTGAGGTGATGGCGACCTTCTTGCCATAGCAGGCATTAAGCAGCGTGGACTTGCCGGCGTTGGGGCGTCCGACCAGGGCCACGAAGCCGCTGCGAAAACCAGGCTCAACGTCGCCAAAGCCCGCGAGGTTGTCGTCCTCATCGCACAGGGCGTCGAGCTCCTCGTCGCTCATGCCCTCAAACGGGTCGAACTCCTCGACTTCCTCATAGGCCTCGGTCGCCTTAGCATCCGGGGACTCGTCGTCCAAAATTTCATCGATAGGCTGCATATTGTCGGACATGGGAATCCCTTTCTAAATAAAGCCGAGCGCGTGGGCAAATACCAGCAAGCCCACAATCGCGGCGGTGATTGAAAGTACGTATACCGAGGCGGCGGCGATGTCCTTGGCGCGTTTTGCCAGCGGATGGAGCTCCTGGGTCGCCAGATCGACAATGGCCTCCATGGCGGTATTGCACAGCTCGCCGTGAATCACCAGGCCGCAGCAGATGATAATCGTGGCCCACTCGGCAATGTCGAGCCCCACGATGCAGCCGGCAATGACGGTGCACACGCCCGCTACGAGCATGACCTTAATGTTGCGCTCGGTCTTGACGGCGGTGACGAAGCCCTCCATGGCGTAGGAAAACGACTTTAAGAAGGACGGATGGTCCTTGTTCGATCCGGGAATCATAAACGGCTCCTAGTCGTGGGCATGATTGGTGATGGGGCCGACGTGAACGAGTTTGGGGTCCTCGCCGCGCTCGAGCGCCAGATCGCGGAGGATGGCGTCCTCGCGGGCCTCCATGACCTCGGCCTCGTCGTCCTCGATATGGTCATAGCCCAGCAGGTGCAGCATGCCGTGTACGAGCATCAGACGACACTCGTCAGCGGGGCTATTGCCAAAACCGGGGGCCTGACGGGCAATAACCTGCGGGGCCAAGATGATATCGCCGAGCTCGAGCGTCTCGTCGGCGGGAATATCCTCGTCAAAGGCCGAGTCGCATTCAAACGAGAGCACATCGGTGGTGCGGTCGATACCGCGCCACTCGTGGTTGAGCTCGTGCATCTCGTCCTCGTCGACATACGAAAGGGAAATCTCGACTTCACGCTCAACGCCCTCGGCGGCAAGCACAACCTCGCAGATGTGCTCCACCTCCTGCGCGTCGAGCAGCGTATCGAGCTCGGCATCGTTGCTGATCAATACACTCAACGGGACTCCTTTCGGTCACGTACGCGCTTCTCGCGCACATCATCATAAGTATCGTATGCCTCGACGATACGTCCCACCAAGGCATGGCGCACCACGTCGGCGCGCTCCAGGTGTGCAAACGCCACATCGTCGACACGGCCCAAAATCTGCTCAACGTCAGCAAGACCGCCGCGACGACCCACCAGGTCGCGCTGGCTCAGGTCGCCGGTAATCACGAACTTGGAGTTGAAGCCCAGGCGCGTCAGGAACATCTTCATCTGCTCGGGCGTGGTATTTTGTGCCTCGTCGAGCACCACGAAGGCATCACTCAGCGTGCGGCCGCGCATGTAGGCAAGCGGGGCGATCTCGATCACGCCGCGCTCCATAAGCTCATCGGTGCGCTCGCGATCCATCATGTCAAAAAGGGCGTCGTAAAGCGGACGCATGTAGGGATCGATCTTTTCCTCGAGGGTGCCGGGCAAAAAGCCCAGATTCTCCCCCGCCTCGACAACCGGACGCGTCAAGATCAGACGGCCCACCTCGTGACGCTTGAGCGCGGCAACGGCGAGCGCCATGGCCAGATAGGTCTTACCGGTGCCGGCAGGACCCAGGCCAAACGTGATGGTATGCGTGCGGATGGCATCCACATAGCGCTTTTGGCCGAGCGTCTTGGGGCGAATGACACGGCCGCGATACGAAAGCAGCACGTCATCGCGAAGCGACGTAGCCTCGTGCTCACCGTCGCGCAAGACGGCCAGGCAGCGAGAGACATCGTCGGCAGACAGCGTGCGCCCGGCGGCCGCCTCGCGAAAAGCGTGCTCGAAAAAGCGCGCCACGAGTTCGACCTCGTCCGGGTCGCCGCTCACGGAGATGCTATCGCCACGGGCGACCACATGAGCGCGAACCAAACTCTCGAGCGCACGAAGGACGCCGTCGCCGGCGCCCAAAACGCGCGAGGGATCAATCCCCTCGGGAACGGTAAGTCTAATCTTCGAGGCTTCCATGAACCTCCCTGCGTGCATGGACCAAGCCGGAATCATCGACTCCGATGATAGCAACATCGAGCAAGCACGGGGCTGTAAGTCCACAGGTATCGTCAAGACGGGCATGATGGAACGAGCCGAGCGTCAGGTTGTCGCCATACTCGAGCACGGCACGCTCGACCGTGCCCACGCGACGGCGAGCGTCGGCAATAGCGAGCTCCTGTGCAGCGGCCCGCATACGGCGGCTGCGCTCGGCCATAACCTCGGGCGGAACCTGGTCGGGCATGTCGGCAGCAAGGGTACCGGGACGCTTGCTGTAGCGGAACACGTGCATACGCGAGAAACCCACACGGCGGCACAGCGCCAGCGACTCCTCGAACTCCTCGTCCGTCTCGCCAGGGAAGCCGACAATAACGTCGCAAGAAAGTGACGCCTGCGGCAGATTGGCGCGAATCATACGCACCGTGTCCTCAAAGGCCTCCGCACTATAGGGACGGCCCATGCGATGCAGGGTCGCCGTGCAGCCGGACTGCACGGGCAGGTGCAAAAACGGGGCGATACGCTGCGGAAAGCGCGCCATAACCTTAAGCAGGCGCTCAGAGATATCCATGGGCTCGACCGAGGAAATGCGCACATGCGGGATAGACGTGCGCTCCATGATGGCCTCGAGCAGCTCATCGATTTCGACATGCTCGTCGGTCGCGCTCTTGCCATCGTAGGCGCCCAGGTTCACACCGGTCAGCACCACCTCGGGCACGCCGGCCTCCTGGGCCTCGCGAACTTGCTCGAGCACGGACTCAACGGGCACGGAGCGCTCGGGGCCGCGTGCCTTCCACACAATGCAATAGGTGCAGCGATGGTTGCAGCCGTCCTGAATCTTCACGCCCAGGCGAGAGCGACCGAGCGCATCGACCACCTCGCCATCGCTGCAGGCGGGAACGCTATCGGACTCAACGCCCAGCACCTCGCAGACGCGTTCGGCAACATCAATCTTGGACGGCTCGGCGATCACGCGGTCCGAAAGCTCCAGCAGCTCCTCGGGGTGCAGATTGACCACGCATCCGGTCACGACCACATAGGGCTCGTTTGGATAAGCCAGCGCATGACGGACGGCCTTACGGGTCTTGGCCTCGGCCTCGCCCGTAACGGCACAGGTGTTAATAACGATCAGATCGGCATCCTGGGGCTCCACAATAGCAAAGCCCAGGCGCATAAGATCGGCAGTGATACGGTCAGACTCAACCCGGTTGACACGGCAGCCGAGGTTGACGACGGAAATATGGGGTGCGAGCACGCGGGCTCCTTAATCGAGGATATCGTCGAGGGCACTCTTGATACGGTCGGTCACCGACTTCTTACCGGAAGCGACGTCATCGCCCATCTCATCGGCAAAAGCACGGAGCAGCTCGCGCTGCTTATTGGAAAGATTGGTGGGAACGACCACGCGCAGCTGCACGATCAGGCGGCCGCGCGAACCGCCACCGCCAATGCGCGGCATGCCGTAATTATTGACGCTCACGGTGTCGCCGTACTGGGCGCCGGCGGGAACCGTCACCTTAACGACCTCGTCGGGCATAATGCCCTCGACCTCGATCTCGCAGCCGAGCGCAGCCTGTGCAATCGAGATATCGCTCACGAGGTACAGGTCGTCACCGTTGCGCTTAAAGCGCTCATGGTCGGCAACACGCACGTTGACAATCAGGTCGCCCGAGGGCTCGCCGCGAAGGCCGGCCTCGCCAAAGCCGCCCACACGCAGCTGGCGACCGGTCGAAACGCCGGCGGGAATATCGATGTCGATCTTCTCATGCGAAGGCGTGCGGCCCTGACCGTCGCAGGTCTCACAGGGATGGTCGATAACCGTGCCCTCGCCATGGCAGTCGGGACAAGGCGAGGAAGACTGAACCTGGCCCAAGAACGAACGCTGAACCGTCGTGACGTAGCCCGTACCGTGGCAGCGGCCGCACTGCTTTTCCTGTGCGCCCTCCGCCCTACCGGTTCCATTGCAGTCCTCGCAAGGAGCAAGGCGGTCATAGCTGATCGTCTTTTTGCAGCCGAGCGCCGCCTCCTCGAGCGTCACCGAAAGCGAGATGGCCATGTCGCGTCCGCGACGACGCTCACGACGGCTGCGGGCGCCACCGCCGGCACCGCCGCCAAAGAACGACGAGAACAAGTCGTCCATGCCCATGCCACCAAAGATATCGTTGATATCGACGTAGCCCGAACCACCAGGACCGTCGGCGGTGCCGTAACGGTCGTAATTAGCACGCTTCTGCTCATCGGAAAGAACGGAATAGGCCTCGTTGAGCTCCTTGAACTTGGCCTCGGCCTCGGGGTCGTCCGAAACGTCCGGGTGTACGGTACGGGCCTTCTTTAGAAACGCGCGCTTAATCGTCCGCGCGTCGGCATCCCTGTCGACGCCAAGCACCTCGTAGTAATCCCTATTTTCCGACACGACCGAATCCTTCCGACTTTCATTATTGTCACAGTGCGTCCTATACCCAAGCTGGGCTGGCCGCAAACAGAGGGTTTGATGTTATTGCATTTGGTACGGCGAAAGCATGGCCCGTTGCGAGCAGCTCGCGAACCAAACTGACACGAGCGCGAACATGAAGCCGTTGGCAAAACCGTTGGCAAACTGCATCGCACCGCGCTTCCACCACAGCAGACTACGATGAAGCACACCGTCCGAAAGCACCATAAACAGGCCCATGGTAAACGGAATAAAGCACATCACGGCAAAGGCCGAGAACACGCCCGAAATGGCCGACAGCACCAAAAACGGCGCCACGATGCCCATCAGGTAAAAACCGGTACGAGCTTTGCCTTCCAAGCGCTCGGCTTCAACATGGGCGCGGCCGACCAAGTCGCCGCCCGCGGCACCGTTGGTGCCAGCATGTCCCATGCCGCTAATGCGGACCTCGTCGCCATCGTGCGTGCCGGCAGGAAACTCAATCGTCTGCTCGGAGGTTGCGCGAGTACGACCGCTGCCACCACAATCGGGGCAGGGGTCGGCCACGACCTTACCGGAACCGCCGCACTCGGGGCAGACCGACTGGAACGTACCCGCACCAAACAGGAAGGACAGGTCGACGTCGATGTGGCCGCGGCCGCCACAGCTTGGGCAGGTATGGGCATGCTCGGAGGAGACAGAACCCGAGCCGCCGCAATGTCCGCACGTATCGAAGCGCGTGTAGCGGACGGTCTTGCGGGCACCGCCCTTGGCCTCCTTGGCGTCAAGTTTGATATCGACGACCACGTTGGCGCCGTTCTCGGGATTGTAGGCAGCCTGTCCACGACGCTGCTGGCCCCAGGCGCCACCAAAGGGAAAGCCGCCCTCAAAAGGATTGCCATAACCCGTGCTGCCGGCGTAGCTGCCACCATAGGGCGAAGCCGTAGGAGCACCGGCAAAGGGATTGCCAGAACGCATGGCGTCGTAGCGCGCACGTTTTTGCTCATCCGAAAGCACGGCGTAGGCCTCGGAAACCTCTTTAAACTTTTCCTCGGCATCCGGCTCTTTGTTGACGTCCGGATGGAGCTTGCGGGCCTTTTGCTGGAAGGCCTTTTGAATATCACGCGAGGTGGCGTCCTTGGAGACACCCAAAATCTCGTAGTAATCTTTTTCGTTCATCGTCGCCATGCGCGGCAACCTCCTGCTCACAGCAGCGTATATATTCCGGTAATTCTACCCGAGCGGCCTAAGCTAGATCCCAAAACAGCTCGAACAGAACATTTCCATCGAGCCAGCCCAGGTGTGTCGGCGCCAGACGAGCTCGAACATGGCCCGCGACGACATCTGCCGAAGTGAAGGGTCCCTCATGGACCCCGAGCGTCTCGGGCACCCAAGTGGCAAGACCCAATTCGAGCGCGCGATCGCAGGCAGCTGCCAGCTCGCCCGTTGGGATGACACGAACCGCGCGAACCAACAGGTCGGACGCGACACCGCGCGTCATGCGGCAAGCAAGCATCAGGTCTTCGGCCGCGGCCTCGCGCTGCGAGAGATATTCGGCCTCGAACGCCGTCGCGTCATCGTCACGTTGCACCAGACGCACGCGGTACGCATCGCCTCGAGAAGACACGCCGGGGAACAAACCCGCAAGACGGTCGAAATCCTCGGCGTCGAGCATGCCCGCGGCAGAACGACCCAGGCCCAGGTAGCCCCGTCCGGTCCAGTAGGCAATGTTATGGGCGCACTCATGGCCGTCGAGCGCGTAACTCGCCACCTCATACGGGTGATAGCCGGCGGCACCCAGGAGCTCGCGTGCCACGTCCATGCATGCGGCCTGAAAATCCTCATCAGGCTCGAGCGACTCGTCACGGCACGCCATGCGATAAAGGGGCGTCCCCTCCTCGAGCGTGAGCGGGTAGACCGACACATGATGCGGAGCCGCCGCCAGCACGCCATCGAGCGTGCACTGCCAGCTTACGGCGGTCTGCCCGGGAAGACCACACATCAGGTCACACGACACATCGAGCCCAGCGTCCTTAACCGTCGTGATGGCAGCGAGCGCCCGATCGGCATCGTGAATGCGGCCGATGGCGGTAAGTTCGGCGTTATCGAGCGTTTGCACGCCCAGAGAGATGCGTGTGACACCAACCTTGGCAAGCGCAGCGGCAAGCTCGGCGGTCAGCGATTCGGGATTGGCCTCACAGGTAAACTCAACAGGGGCGCACCACGCACGAATACGCCGCGCCAACTCCACAAGGCGCTCCCCCGCCAGCGACGGCGTACCGCCGCCAACATAGACGGTGCGGATTTGGCCAAGGGCCCCAGCCTTGCCAAAAGCATCGAGGCGCGCGAACAACTGCTCAAAATAGGCATCGAGCGCAGCGCTCGGGTCGCATGGAGCAAAACTGCGCGAATCAAAGTCGCAGTACCGGCACTTTTGGGCGCAAAACGGAACGTGCACGTACAGCGCGGTAACGGCCACCCTTAAGCCTCCAGCGGATGAGGGGGCACCGATTCGCCGGCGGCAAGGGCAGTCTCGCAGGCCACCACATCGCGCTCGATCTCATCAACCAGCGCCATAAATTCCTCGTAAGTGGAACAGCGCACCACATGGGCACGCCAAGCGGCGGCATGGGGCATGCCTTTTAAGTACCAGCTTGCGTACGTACGGGCACGCGCCATGAGCGGCAGGAGCTCATGTGTCAGCGTTAGGTGCTCACGCAGGGCGTCCAGGCGCTCGACGGAGCTGCGAACCGGCACCGGTATGCCATCGAGCGCAAGGGCGCGAGCATCGCCAAACACCCACGGGTTCCCGTAGATACCGCGCGCGATAAACACCGCGCTGGCGCCCGAGTTGCGCAGATGCTCCGCGGCATCCTCGGCGCAGAACACATCGCCCGAACCGATCACGGGAATCTCGACGGCATCTGCGACCTCATCGACGACCGACCAATCCGCCTGGCCCGTGTAGAGCTGCGTAGCGCAACGACCATGCACGGCGACTGCGGCAGCCCCTGCGCCCTCAAGCATCTGGGCAAACGTCGCGGCATTACGGTCCTCGGCGTAAAAGCCCTTGCGGATCTTTACGGTCACGGGCACGTGCGCCGCACCCACCGTGGCCTCGACGATCTTCTCGGCCAAATCGGGCGTGCGCATGAGCGCCGAGCCCTCGCCCTTGGTAACGACCTTGCGGGCGGGGCATGCCATATTGATATCGATGAGCGACAGGCGATCGCCAACGCGCTCCTCGACGGCGGCGACGGCACTCGCAAACTGATCGGGCTTGGAGCCAAAGAGCTGCACACAAATCTGCTGCTCCTCGTCGGCCGGCAGCACCAGGCGCCACGTTTTGTTGCTGGCATAGGCAAGGCCTGCCACGCTCACCATCTCGCTGTAGGCAAGGTTGGCACCGCGGCGGCGGCACATGATGCGGTAGGCAGGGTCGGTCACGCCCGCCATGGGAGCCATAAGGAACGGTTGCTCGGCATAGGCGCCCAGCAACCGCTCGCTGTATTCGGAAAGCGCCATAGGCCTACTCGTCCACCTTGAGAATCGCCATAAAGGCCTCCTGCGGGACCTCGACCGAGCCGATGGCTTTCATGCGCTTCTTGCCCTCTTTCTGCTTCTCGAGCAGCTTGCGCTTACGCGAAATATCGCCGCCGTAGCACTTGGCAAGCACGTCCTTGCGACGCGCCTTGACGGTGGAGCGGGCAATGATCTTGTTGCCGATAGCACCCTGGATGGGCACCTCAAACAGCTGACGCGGGATGATCTCCTTGAGCTTGTCGCACAGACCGCGGGCCAGGCCATAGGCCTTGTCCTTGTGCACGATAAACGACAGCGCGTCCACCTCATCGCCCGAAAGCAAGATATCGAGCTTCACAAGCTCGGAAGGACGATACTCGTTGAACTCGTAGTCGAGCGAGGCATAGCCCTTAGTGCGGCTCTTGAGCTGGTCAAAGAAGTCCAAGATGAGCTCGGCAAGCGGCATATCGAAGCGCATCTCGACCGATTTGCTCGTCAGGTGGATCATGTCGGTCGTAACGCCGCGGTGCTCGATGGCGAGCTGCATGACGGCGCCCGTGTACTCAGGCGGGCAGATGATCTTTGCCTTGAGGTAGGGTTCCTCGATACGCTCGATGCGCGTGGCCTCGGGAAGGTCCTGCGGGCTGCGGACATCGATCATCTCGCCGTCGGTCTTGTAGACGTGATAGTCGACCGAGGGACTCGTGGCAATGAGGTCCAAGTTGAACTCGCGCTCCAGGCGTTCCTTAACGACTTCCATGTGCAGCAGGCCCAGGAAGCCCACGCGGAAGCCAAAGCCGAGCGCCACCGAGGTCTCGGGCTCCCACACCAACGACGGGTCGTTGACGTGCAGCTTATCGAGTGCGTCACGCAGGTTCTCGTAGTCCTTGTTATCGATCGGGAACAGGCCCGTATAGACCATGGGCTTGGCCTCGCGGTAACCAGGAAGCGGCTCGGGGCAGGGGTTCGACGCCCAGGTAAGGGTGTCGCCCACGCGAACGGCCTCGGGGTCCTTCAGGCCCGTGACCACGTAGCCGACCTCGCCAACCGTCAGCGCGTCAACCGGGGTCTCGGCAGGACGCTTGACACCCACGCCGTCGACCAAAAAGTCGCCCTCTGCCTGCATCATGCGCAGGGTATCGCCCTTTTTGATGGAGCCGTCAAAGACGCGCACCGTGGCCACCACGCCGCGATACTCGTCAAAGTACGAATCCAGAATGAGCGCTTTGAGCGGAGCATTTGCATCGCCCTTAGGCGGAGAGATCAAAAAGACGATGGACTCTAGCAGATCGTGAATACCCTCGCCGGTCTTGCCCGACACGCACACGGCATCATCGGCGGGAATCGCCAGGTCATCCTCGATCTCGGTCTTGACCTCGTCGGGATGGGCCGAGGGCAGGTCAATCTTGTTGATGGCAGGAACAATATCCAGATTGGCGTTCATAGCGAGCGTCGCGTTGGAGACGGTCTGCGCCTCGACGCCCTGCGTGGCGTCGACAACGAGCACCGCGCCCTCACAGGCTGCCAGCGAGCGCGAGACCTCGTAGGTAAAGTCAACGTGGCCCGGCGTATCGATCAGGTTGAACTGATACGTCTCGCCATCGTCGGCGTCATAGGAAACGCGGACGGCATTGGACTTGATCGTAATGCCGCGCTCGCGCTCGATATCCATGGTGTCGAGCAGCTGCGACTCCATGTCGCGCTCGTCGACGGTATGGGTGAGCTCGAGAATGCGGTCACTGATCGTGGACTTGCCATGGTCGATGTGCGCAACAATTGAGAAGTTGCGGATGTGGGAAATGTCAATTGAAGTATTCATGCGGACTATCTTACCCGAGCGGTACAAAAAATGGAGCCTGTTCCATAAAACAGGCTCCATTTATGCGCGTAATCTGTGTGGTGTGAAATTTACAACTTAGGCGTTGATGCTGTTCACGAGCTTGGCAAGACCGGACTTGCGGTTGGAAGCCTGGTTCTTGTGGATAACATGCTTGGCGGCAGCCATGTCGAGACGCTTGGTGACGGTCTTGAGGGCAGCCTGGGCCTTCTCGGCGTCGCCCTCGGCGACGGCGGACTGGACGTGCTTGGTCAGCGTCTTGAGCTCGGACTTGACAGCCTTGTTACGCATGCGAGCTGCCTCATTGGTGCGGATACGCTTCTTCTGAGACTTGATGTTTGCCACTTCTGGAGTTCCTTTCGAGTTCCTTGCAAAAAATGTATGACACCTCTGAGACACGGTGAGGTCATGCAAGCGCCTACTATAGCACGCTCCCCCTCAAAGGGATAGAACGAATTTGTCAAATAGGCAGGTATCATCACGATTTTCTCAAGATGTTCGTAATCCAGAGCAAAAGCGCGGTCTGAGAATCGGCCGAACCCTTCAGTGCGAGCTCCACATCGACCGCGCCCTCGAGCGCGGCAACGAGCTCTGCCATCGAAAAGCGACGTGCCCAGGTCAGGTGATTCTTGACCTGCCAGGACTGGAGCTTAAGTGTTGCGGCCAGCTCACGACCCTGACCGCGCGCATCGAGCGCCTTGGCGACGATCAGCTCGCGGATGCGGCCGCACAGCAATGTATAAGTCCACACGTAGCTCTTAGCGGGCAATAGATTGAAAAGCTCGAGCGAGCGTCGCATGTCACGGGCCGAGACCGCATTGAGAAAGTCCCAGGGTTGAACCTCGGCAGTGCGCACAATCCAGCGCTCCACATCGGCAAGCTCAATCTGGGGCGCCTCGACCATCTGAGCAAGCTTAGCCAAGTCGTTATCGAGCATGCGAGTGTTTTCACCCGAACGCGAGACGAGCTCCTCGGCGGCCGCCGTCGAGATCGACTTGCCGTGCTGCGTCGCCATCTGCTGCACGCGGCGCGGTAGCTCCCAGCGCTTGGTGCCGGAGCAATCGATCACAGCCTTCTTGTCGATCTTGGCGATCGCCTTATACAGGCGCGTGTTCTTGGCAAGCGAGTCGGCGATGATGAGGCAGACCGTTGTGGGGCTGGGACTCGCCAGATACTCGACGAGCGGCTCCGAGACCGCCTTGGCGAGCTTTGAGCAGCCGTCAAGGATTACCAGGCGAAACTCGCTGCCCATCGGAAAGGTGTTAAGCGATCCGATAATGGACTCGATATCGGGGTCCTTGGTCATGTCGCGCTCGTCGAGGTTGAACTCAACCATACCCGACTTTTCCAGACGCGCTTTCATACGCGAGACGGCGTGATCGCGCTTGACTCCGTCGGTACCGACAATCAGATATGCCGGCAGCAGACCGGTTTCGGACATTGCGCTCCCCTCCCGCAGGCCTTCGTATTCGTTCCGTGCCATTCTAGCCCAGGGGCCCACCACACGCCAACGACGTCGTCACGGTCGCTGGCATCGCATCGCAAAGCCATTCGCAGTCGGCGTGACGGTAATGTCTCCGTGTTCGATGGTGCACGCGAACACGCCGCCCGCTTCCTTAACGGCATCGATGCAGGCATCGGACGGATGGCCGTATCGATTCCCCTCGCCCGCGCTCGCGAGGGAAAGCTCGGGCTTCAGGACGTCCAGCAACTCACCATCAACTGAAACCTTAGAGCCGTGATGCCCAAGTTTAAGGACATCGATATCCCCCACTTCCTGCACGAATTCCCGTTCTTGGTCAAGCTCGGCATCACCGGTGAGGAGTATGCGCAGGCCCTTGCCTTCCTGAACATAAGAGAGCAACAGGACAAGTGAGTCCTCATTTCCCTCGCCATCCACGGACTCGAATGGCCACACCACGCGGGCGCAAAAAGAGCCGATGTCGACCGTATCCCCACGGCACACCTGCCGATACTCCACGCCAGGTCGGTTCAATACCTCGACAGGAGCATCATCCAGCGCATCCGCCGCCACGGCAATCGTTCCGACCGAAAACTGTTCGAGCACGGCAGGCAGACCACCCCAGTGGTCCTCATCCCAATGCGTCACAAAGACGGCATCGATATGGTGCACGTTATTGCGAACCAACGCCGCCACCACGCGCTCGTCGAGCCCGCAGTCGACGAGCGCCACTGCGCCGCCCTGGCGAATAAGAATCGCATCGGCCTGGCCCACATCGAGCACCGTCACCGAAGGCGGAGCGAATCGATCCCAGTAGGCGTACGGAATCGCAGCCAAGAGCACCAGGCATGCAAGCCCCACCGCCATAGGACGTGCACGGGGACGCGGCCACCAGACCAGCAGAACCGCCAGCAAACACGGCACTAGGTAAATCCACATGCTATCGGGCGGCACGCTCACGGATGCACCCGGCACGGCGGCAAACAGCTGCTCAAAGAACAGCGCGCAACGGGCGGCAATCATGGGCACAACGAGCGCCCAAGTCCGCAACGGCGCCACGAGCGAAAAGGGAACCAGCACGATCGACACGACGAGCAGTACGCTCACCACCGGACCGAGGACCGCATTTGCCAGCGGAGCAATGAGCGAGAACGTACCGAAGGCAGGAATGGTAATGGGAAGTGTCGCCAGTTGCGAGCACAGCGTGACGGAAAGCATGCCGGCAACGCCCGACGGAACACTAAGCTCACCCAAAGCGTAGGTCGCATAGGGGCAAAAGCACAGAATGGCTAAGACGCTGGCACATGAAAGCTGAAAGCCCATCTCGAACAGAACCGTCGGCCGCAGCAGCACAAAGATGGACATGGTTACGAAGAGTGCCGAAAGTCCGTGCCGGCGACGCCCCGCGCCGTTTACGACAAGCGTCGCGAACACCATGCAGCACGCGCGCACGGCCGAGGGAGACGCGCCCGTAAAGGCAACGTAGCCCACAAGCGTTATCGCCAATATCGCCCGCTGAAGACCACGTGAGCACCGAGTCTTTTGCAATACACCCTCGATTACAAACCCCACGATAGCCAAATGGCTGCCCGAGACGGCGATAAGATGCGCCGTTCCCGTCACCGAAAACCAGTCGCCCGCCGGCTGGGCGCGCAGCTCGGCCGAACGACCGCAGGCGACACCGGCTATGAGTGCACGCGCCGGGTCGGTCGCAGGCGCGATGGACGCAAGCAGCCCATTTCGCATCCGAAGAAGCGGCCCCGGAGAGTCCTCATCGACCGACAAAATCCGAACGACTTTAACCTTACGTACCTCGCCTCGGAGCACGCGCGATCGTCCATACGCATCGTTCTCAAAACGTGAAACGCGACCGATAACACGCGCGTGCGCCCCGACCTTGAGCTCGCGGTCACACGATAGGCGAACCGTTGCCAAGTTCTTACCGTCCGCGCGTGCCTCGCAGGTATAGGAATACACGTCGTCGTTTATGGATGGATCACCCTGCACGACAAACTCAAGGCTGCTTGCCGCTCGACCGTCGAGCGCCTTCGAGGCGTTGAGCGCGCCCGCAGCCCACCACGCCGAGACGACCGCTCCCGCCACGAGACCGACGGACGCGGCATACAGCCACCGCTTCCAAGGGGCAAGCCGCGCACAAGATTGAGCCAGCACAACGAATACCGCCGCCGCAACGGGAATGGCCCATAGCAGCCCGACCGCCGGCGCCTGCTCCCTCAGCAGCGCATCAGCGGCCACGTTGAGCACCAAGGCGCAGCTCATGCACATGCCGGCACACAGGGCCATCGTCCACGGCATCAGGGGCCGCGGAGGCATCACATGTTCGCGCTCGGTCGCACTCATACGCAGATGCAATCTTTGATTTTGGCAAGCTTCTTCTCGCCGATTCCCGACACACGCATCAGATCGTCAACCGAGGCAAAAGCACCGTTCTTTGTACGCTCATCGATAATCGACTGTGCCATGGAGGGACCGATGCCCGAGAGCGTCTGCAGCTCTGCCGCGCTTGCCGTATTGATGTTGACTAGGCCCGTTGCGCCACTCACGCCCAATGATGCGGAAGCCCCACCATCAACACCGGCTTCCGCAATGGACGCCTGCTGCTCCCCCACCGTTGGAACGTGAATCTTCTGCCCATCGACGACCTTGGATGCCCGATTGAGCCCCGTAACGTCTGCCTCGGGCGCCAGCCCGCCGGCGGCATCTATCGCCTGAGCCACCCGCGCGCCGTCCTTGACGCGATATACACCGGGCGACACAACGGCACCATCAACATCGACATAAACCTCTGCCGCGGCAGACGCCTTAGACGAAGAGCCTTCGGATGTCTTTCCGCTCGAGGCATCGCCGGATCCCGGCTCCACTAACGAGCCCGAACCATCAGTGCGCTCAAACGACACGCCGCCAGTACCGCCGCCAAGGTTCGCCATCGCCAAGCCGCTCGCCATCGCAATGACGACCAGTATCGCCATCACCACTGCCTTGTGACCGAGCAGCTTGTCCGCCCAGCGGTCCATCTTTTTGACCCGTTCGTGTTGTTCGCGCTGCGCCATAGCAAAACCTCCCAACACCATCGTGTCAGGAAAAAAGCCCTGCAACAGCCACGCTCCAAAACCGGTTTTAGCGGTCAAACCAAATACCGACCAAAACCTTGCACAAATCTGTCCATTTATTCAGGCACACGTCAGCAAATGAACACTTAGCCGCAAAAAGCCCAGATAGCAAAAGACCGACGATGCAGGCGCATCGTCGGTCTATGCACAAATTTACTCGTGATCTTGGTAAATCTCACGCGGAGCAAGCTCCGAATGTTTGCGTTTTAAGGTCTTGGGGGCCTTATACGTGTTGCTTTCGAAGTCGATGTACTCAGTCTGCTTGAGTAGGCGCTCGATCATCTCCTCGTGATCGAACAACTCCCAGGCCTCATGCACGGCATCGAGTTTAGCGTGCGTCTCGGGACGACGCGGCATAAACAGCGTGCAGCAGTCGGGAGCGTCCTCAGTCGAGATATCGAACGTACCAATCTCCTCGGCGCGCGCGATGATCTCCTGCTTGTCCGAACCGATGAGAGGACGGAACACGGGAATCTTCACGGCCTCGTTAACGGCCATGATATTCTCAAGCGTTTGGGAGGCAACCTGTCCAAGCGATTCGCCCGTCACGATGGCCTTGGCGCCCTCGATGTGTGCAATGCGCTCGGCAACCGAATACATAATGCGGCGATACATGATCACGCGCAGGTTGCTGGGACAGGTGACCGAAATCTCACGCTGGCAGTCGCCAAACGGCACCACGTACAGGCGGCCGATCTGGACACCCGGCTCAAGCGCACGGATGATGTCCTGCACCAAATACTCGCTCGTGTCGGGCGTCTGCGGACGACCTGAGAAATGTACCGGCACGCACACCGCGCCGCGACGCGCGAGCATCCAGGTTGCCACCGGAGAATCAATACCCGACGACAGCAGCGTCACGACCTTGCCGGCAGAACCCACCGGCAGACCGCCCACGCCGCGCTCGGAGCGCGCGTACACATAAACGCTACCCTGGACCACCAGTACGTGCACCATCGCATCGGGGTCGTGCATTTGAACCTTTTTATCGGGGAAGGCCTCGCACAGCACCTCGCCCACCTGACGATTGATGTCAATCGAGGTGAGCTCATAATCGGTATTGGAGCGCTTGGCGTGCACCTTAAACGAATCGAAGGAACCAAACTCGCGCAGCGCCTTCACGGCGGCGGCACAGTACTCCTGAGGGTCGCGATTGGTGTGATACGCCAAAGACACACGAGCAACGCCGGGAACGGTGCGAATGACACGCGCCGCCTCGTCGGCCTGATGCTCGTTAAAGGTCACGAGGATATAACCGGAAATTCGAGACACGGCATTCACGGAAAAGGCGGCCAAGGCCGCCTTGATGTTATCCATGAGGATATGCTCAAAATGTGCGCGGTTCTTACCCTTCAGTCCAACCTCGTGATAGTGGACCAGGCAGACGCGAGCCGCCATTTAGGCTTCAGCAACCTTGTGGCCGAGCGCCTTCTCGTAACGGGCCTCGTCGTAAGAGATGTCGCCGTCGACAATCTCGTCCATAGCCATCGAGATGGTGTCGGCACCGGAAAGCCCGATGGTGATGTCATCGACATCCTGGACGGCAAGCACGCGGTTGTGCTGGCCACGCAGCATGCTATTGATATCGCAGGCGCGCTTGGAGGCAAGCGAAGCGAGCAGGAAGCGGTTGTGATCGGTCTTCTCCAGAAGATCGTCAATGCAAGGCTTTACAACGGACACGGACCTCAGATCCTTTCATGCATATCGAGAACGCGAACGAGCTCATCGGTCGCGCGGTCGAGATCGTCATTAACCACGACGTCGTCGTAGCGGTCGGCAAGGGCAAGCTCATCGGCGGCGTTTGCCATACGCAGCTCAATCGTCTCGGGCGTCTCGGTACCGCGACCGACTAGACGCTCGCGGAGCACCTCAAGCGAAGGCGGCTTGATAAAGATCAGCACGGCCTCGGGGAAACGCTCCTTCACCTGCAGGGCGCCCTGGACATCGATCTCCAAAATCAGAGATGCGCCAGAGGCGAGCTTGGATGTGACCTCGCTCACCAACGTGCCGTAGCAGTTACCGTGGACCTCGGCCCACTCAACAAACTCACCGTTTGCCACGCGGCGGTCGAACTCCTCGCGCGTCAGAAAAAAGTAGTTGACGCCGTCGACCTCACCTTTGCGTGGTGCTCGCGTGGTAGCCGAAACCGTCAGGCCCAGGTTCGAGCGGCGCTCGCGCACACGAGTGACGAGCGTACCCTTCCCTGCGCCTGACGGTCCAGAAATCACAAAGAGCTTGGAATCCTGAGCGCTCACTTATTTGGTCAGCTGCTCGAGGAGCTGCTCGCGCTGACGGACGCCGAGGCCCTGGACGCGACGGGTAGCGGAGATACCAAGCTCCTCCATGATCTTGGCGGCCTTGGCCTTGCCATAACCAGGAAGAGACTCGATGAGGGTGGAAACCTTCATGCGGGAAGCGATGGGGTCATCGGAGTTGAGCACGGACTCGAGGGACTTCTCGCCCTTCTTGATCTGCTCGCGAAGCTCAGCGCGGGCGTGACGTGCGGCAGCAGCCTTCTCAAGAGCCTGCTTACGCTGCTCATCGGTAAGCTGAGGGAGTGCCATTCGTACCTCCAAATAGTTGGGTTATATCTGATTCAATAATTGGCATTTTAGCACGTAGAACGTACAAAATGCCCAATCGCGGCTCCATAGGTTAGACGATACCCGCAAAAAGTGCAATATACTGCGCCCAAAGTTAAGCCCCTGACCTGCGATTCCACACAAAGGATGGGAAAGTTTACGCAGGCACAGGGGCTATTTTGTGCTAATGAGACCCAAAAGTGGTGACTTAGGGGAATCTTTTAGGCGACGTTTTCGACCAGCTCAGCGACAATAGCGTCAAAGGCGGCAACCGGATCGTCGGCGCCGGTGATGGGACGGCCCACCACAATGTGGCTTGCGCCACGCTCGATAGCCTGGGAAGGCGTCGCCACGCGGGACTGGTCACCAAGGGCGGCACCCACCGGACGCACACCCGGAGTCACGATCAGGGCATCAGGGCCCAGCAGCTCACGCATGTCGTGAGCCTCCATCGGCGAGCACACGATGCCATCGATGCCGTTGGCCTGAGCGAGCTTTGCCAGGCGGGCGGCCTCCTCAGCCACGGGCGACTCGACACCGATCTCGCTCAAGGCATCCTGATTCATGCTCGTGAGCACGGTGATGGCGACGAGCTTGGCGCGGTCCTCGCGCGCCTCCTCGGCACCCTCGCGGCAGGCAGCGAGCATGGCGCCCGAACCCAAGCCGTGAACCGAGAGCAGGTCGGCACCGGCAAGCGAGGCCGAACGGGCGGCACCGCGAACCTGATGCGGAATATCATGGAACTTAAGGTCAAGGAAGACCTTAAAGCCCAGGTCCTTAAAGGTCTTGACGATCTCGGGGCCCTCAGCGTAATAGAGCGTCATACCAACCTTAAGCCAGGCGGCATGGCCCGAAAGCTCGTGGGCGAGCTCGAGCGCACGCTCACGATCGCAGTCGAGGGCGACGATTACGCGGTCGCGGGCATCGGTCTCTAGCATTCGAAAGCACCTACCAGCTCGTTGATGTCCTTTACGCCCTGGGACTCGGCCCAGGCCTCGAGCTCATGCGCGATCTTGAGCGAAGCGCACGGATCGACGAAGTTGGCCATGCCGACCGACACGCAGGTGGCGCCGGCCAGGATAAACTCAGCCGCATCCTCGCCGGTCATGACACCGCCGACACCGTTGATGGGGATATCGACGGCCTGGGCAACCTCCCAGACCATGCGCACGGCGATGTGGTGGCACAGCGGGCCCGAAAGGCCGCCCTTGGGCTTGGCCACGCGGGACTTGCGGGTATGGACGTCGATGGCCATGCCCTGGATGGAGTTGATGACTGAAAGGCCGTCGGCGCCGGCAGCCTCGAGGGCCTTGGCGATCTCGGCGACGTTGACCGGAGCCATCTTCACGAACAGCGGCTTATCGGTCACCTTGCGGCAGGCAGCCATAACGGAAGAGGCGCCCTCGGGCGTGGAGCCCATGGCGGCACCGCCGGCGGCGATATTAGGGCAGCTCACGTTGATCTCGTAGCCGGCAGCCCAGGGGCACAGCTCGACATACATCTCGAGTGCGCGGACAAACTCGTCAACGGAGTGGCCGGCAACCTGACAGATGACCTGGCAGCCGTCCTTGGACAGCTGTTCGAGCCACGGACCGGACTCGCGGGCAAAGGCGGCCACGCCGGGGTTCTGAAGGCCCACGGAGTTGATCATACCGCCGGGAATCTCGGCCATGCGGGGCGCGGGATTGCCGGGCCAGGGCTCGGCAGCGCAACCCTTGGTGGTGATGGCACCCAGCTGGGAGACATCAAAGAAGTTCTGGAACTGCCAGCCGTAGCCAAAGGTACCGGCTGCGGTGTTGATGGGGTTTTGCATCTTGACGCCGCCGAAATCGACGGCCATGTTCACGGTACCCACTAGAAGACCACCACCTTGGAAGCATCGAACACGGGGCCGCACATGCAGGCGCCCTTCATACCGTCGACCGTCTCGACATTGCAGGTGTTGCAGGCGCCAAAGCCGCAGCTCATCATGCGCTCGAGCGACACCTCGCAGTACGCGCCGGCCTCGGCGGCAGCGGCGGCGACCTTCTTCATCATGACGGCGGGGCCGCAGCTGGCCACATAGTCGTAGCCGCCCTCGCCGAGCAGCTCGGCTGCCGGGTCGGTGCAAAAACCGTGCGTGCCCAGCGTGCCATCATCGGTGCACACGTTAACCGTATCGCACAGCGCGCGGAACTCATCGACGCCCACGGCCTTGGACGCGGTGCCAAAGCCCAGGCACACGTCGACGGCTACACCCTGCTCGGCAAGCTTGTCGGCAAGGCACAGCACGGGCGGAACACCGATGCCACCGGCGACGAGCAGGGCCTTCCTGGTGCCCTCGGGTACCATCCAGCCACGGCCACCGGGGCCCAGCAGGTTAGAGGTGGAGCCAGGGCCCATCTGGGACAAACGACGGGTATCGTCGCCCACGACGGCGTACCACAGCTCGACGGTGCCAGCCTCGGCGTCGGCGCGGTAGTAGCTCAGGGGCACGCGAAGCAGCGAGGATGCATCGCCGGGTACGGCGATGTTCACAAACTGACCGGGCTTGAGCGCACTTGCAAGCTTGGGGGCCGAGATGACGAGCGAGAAGATGCCGTCGGCAATCTCCCGGTTCGAGACGACCTCGAAGTCGTGCATGCGTGCAGTGGAAGGTGTGGGCATAGACGCTCCAATCCCCCATGCGGTTGCATGGTCCAAACGAACAGAAAGCGCGGCACCGCAAGGGCGCCGCGCACAAAAGCGATAAGGCTATGCTAGCAGATGCAGCCGTCGGCAAGCGTCTGCTTACCGCCGACAAACACATCGGTGGCACGACCGGTGAGCGTGCGGCCGGCAAAACCGGAGTTCTCGGCGCGCGACTCGTAACCGTCCTCGCCAACCGTCCAGGTGGCGGACGCGTCGAACACGGTCAGGTCGGCAACGGAGCCCGCCTTGACCTGAACCTGGTCGAGACCCAGGATCTCACGCGGCTTGATGGCCATGAGCTCGACCATGCGGCCCATGCTCATCTTGCCCGTGTTGACCAGCTCGGTGAGTACGAGCGACAGCGAGGTCTCGAGGCCGATCATACCAAAGGGCGCAAGCTCGAACTCACGGGCCTTCTCCCACGGGGTGTGAGGAGCGTGATCGGTGACGATAACGTCGACGGTGCCGTCGATGACGCCCTGACGGATGGCCTCGGCATCCTCCTCGGTGCGCAGCGGCGGATTGACCTTGAGCGAGGTGTTGTAGGTCTCGTCCAAGTCGTTCTCGGTCAGAAACATGTGGTGCGGGGTGGCCTCGCAGGTCACCTGGACGCCAGCGGCCTTACCGGCACGCACGAGCTCGAGACCGTGAGCGGTGGAGATGTGCTGGATGTGCAGCTTGGCACCGGTCAGCTTGGCGATCTCGATGTCGCGGGCGATCTGGAGCTCCTCGCCGGCAGCCGGCCAGCCCTCGAGAGCCAGACGGGTCGAGACCTTGCCCTCGTTGATCTGGCCGTGGCCGACCAGGTCCTCGTCCTGGCAATGGCTCATAAAGACCTTGCCGAACATCTTGCCGTAGTCCATGCAGCGACGGAGCATACCCGCGCCCTGCACGCCGCGACCGTCGTCGGTGAAGGCGACGGCGCCGTGGGCGACCATATCGCCCATTTCGGACATGGCCTCGCCCTTAAGACCGCGGGTCATGGCGCCCGACGGATAGACGCGGCAGTGACCGACCTCGGCAGCGCGAGACTTGACGAACTCCACGACGGTGCCGTTATCGGTGACGGGATCGGTGTTGGGCATGGCGCACACGCCGGTAAAGCCGCCCTTGGCAGCTGCGCGGGTGCCGCTCTCGATGTCCTCTTTGACCTCGTAGCCGGGCTCGCGAAGGTGAACGTGCATATCCACCAGGCCAGGGACGAGGTACTTGCCGGAAAGGTCGCGGACCTCGGCTCCCTCGACGGCGAGATTCTCGCCGACCTCGGCGATCTTGTCGCCGTCAATCAGGACGTCAACGACACCGTCAAGCTCGACGGACGGGTCGACGACGTGGGCATTCTTAAGAAGCAAGGCCATTATCGGCACCTCCAAGCAGCAGATACAGGATAGCCATACGCACGCAGATACCGGCGTAGACCTGCTCCAGGATGACGGAGCGTTGCGGGTGGTCGGCCATATAGGAGTCGAACTCGACGCCGCGGTTGATGGGGCCCGGGTGGCAGATGATCGCATCGGGCTTCATGAGCTTCTCGCGGTCCTTGGTCAGACCGAAGAGCTTGTGGTACTCACGAATGGTCGGGAACGGGGCACCCTCGAGGCGCTCCTGCTGCACCCGCAGCATGTAGACGACGTCCAGCTCGGGCAGGACGGAATCGAGGTCGCTCGTCACGTGGTCGCAGCCCAGGACCTCGGGCGCCGGCGGCAACAGCGTGCCGGGGGCGACGGCGTAGGTATCGCAGCCCATGATCTTAAGGGCGGGAATCAGCGAGCCGCAGACACGGGAGTGCGCGATATCGCCGACGACAGCGACCTTCAGACCGTGGAAGTCACCCTTGTGCTCCCAGATGGTGTACAGGTCGAGCAGGGCCTGCGTGGGATGGTTGTGCTTGCCGTCGCCGGCGCAGATGACGCTCGCGGGCGAGTTCTGCGTGACGATGTAGGGAGCACCGGCGTGCTTATCGCGCACGACGATGCAGTCGATCTTATAGGCGTTGAGGGTCTCGACGGTGTCGACGAGGCTCTCGCCCTTGACCGTGGAGGTCGAGGAGCCGCCAAAGTTGAGGCTGTCGGCCGAAAGACGCTTCTCGGCGAGCTCGAAGGAGCTACGGGTGCGCGTCGAGGGCTCGTTGAACATGTTGACGATGGTCTTACCCTTGAGCGTGGGGACCTTCTTGATCGCACGCTCGTTGACCTCAGAGAACGCCTTGGCGGTCTCGAGGATGAGCTTGATGTCCTCTTCGGAGTACTCGGTAATGTCGATCAGGTGCTTATGGTTGAACGCCACGGTACTACTCACCTCCCAGCGGCGCGGAGCCCACGTGGGAACCCGGCGCGACGTCGTTAATCTCGACGGCGGTGTGGCCGTCGACTTCCTTCATATATAGGTGCACGTTCTCCTCATGCGACGAGGGAACGTTCTTGCCGACAAAGTCCGGCGAGATGGGGAGCTCGCGGTGACCGCGGTCAACGAGAACTGCCAGCTCAATACGGCTCGGACGGCCCAGGTCCATGACGGCGTCCAGAGCAGCGCGGATGGTACGACCCGTGTACAGGATGTCGTCCACCAGCACGACGCGCTTGCCGTCGACGCTAAAGGGAATGTTGGTGGCGTGGATCGCGGGAGCGAAATTGGTCGCATAGTCATCGCGGTAGAAGCTGATGTCCAGGCTGCCGAGCGGAACTTCGACGCCCTCGATCTCCTTGATCTCCTCGGCGAGCTTCTTTGCCAGAAGGTCGCCGCGCGTGACGATGCCGACCAGAGCGAGGTCTTCACAGCCCTCGTTGCGCTCGAGAATCTCGTGCGCGATGCGGGTCATCGCTCGATTGACGGCGGTCTCGTCCATGATGACCGCCTTGGGGGAAGTCGTGCCCATCGATCTCCTTCCTCACATGTCTTGACTGCTGACACAGTCAAAAAAATAGATGCCCGACCGCTTAAAGCGGACCAGACACCCACAGGAAAGGCTGCTCGCATGGCAGCTATGTAATTCCATGTGGGTATCTCGTACCCCTTTAATGGTCAAGGGATAGTGTAGCCAACCTCGAGCTTAATTGCGAGCATAAATACAGAGCAATCCGTAAACGGAGCCCAATGCTCCATAAACCTATATATATTTGTGGGACGAGCTTGAAAACGCACGCACGAGCTGGCATAATCCCCTCTGCTGCACGCAAATCGGATCTACGTCCAGGGCCGTGGCGTGGGCACTATCGCCAAAAGAGGAATATCTCTGTGTAGATTGCGCACAGGGAGCGACTTCTGTGCTATAGTTCAGGCTTGTTTGTTAACGCGACATGTTCGTTTGTCGCCCAAGGAGGGTCAGTTATGTCCAAAGTTTGCGAAGTTTGCGGTAAGCACCCCGTTGCCGGTCGCTCCATCAGCCACTCTCACCGCGTCACCAACCGTAAGTTCCGCCCCAACATCCAGCGCGTCTACGTTGTCGTCGATGGTCACCGTCGCAAGATGAACGTTTGCTCCACCTGCCTCAAGTCTGGCAAGGTTGCGCGCTCCTAAATAAGGTCTTACCAACAAGTACCTCGGACTCTCCGGGTCAAAGACCTCGCGTTCATATAGAACTTACCAAAGGCGTCCTCCCCTACGGAGGGCGCCTTTTTGCACTCATTGGGGACAGACTTACATGAGTGTTTTCACGCATTGGGGACAGACATGGCGCCCGCATGCGGCGTCCCGATCGGCTCCGACCCCTACCTCACGCAGCCTCCTTCCAGCCTGCAGTGGCCTTGGTCACGCTTGTGGCGCCGATACCGGTGATACGGGCAATTTGCTTGACCGTGAGATGTGCCCGCCTGAGCCTCAGCAGGCAGGCATCGCGTTCGGGGCGTGGCAGGGCCTTGAGCAGCACAGGATCTATGCTCAGCAGGACATCGCGCGCAACGGAAAGAGCCTCCTCATCGGGGATCCGCCGGCGTGGAAGAACATCCACTGACCAGATGCGCCCGGCAACTTCCTCGAGATGCTCGCAATAGCAACGGGAGCCTCCGACAATATCGAGCATAGGGGCCGCATCACAGATGTCAAAGGGATCATAGCCAAGCTGATATGCCTTGTAGCTTGACCAGCGGTACGCCTCAAGTGAGTCGAGCGCACCTTTCACGGGATTGAGATGAATATAGTCGAGCAGCTGTACCGCCTGCGTGTCCGACTCAACCGCGACCCGCGAATAGCGATTATCAAACAGATGCCCCGTTCTCCCCGTTTTCCCATTGAAATACTTAGCATATGCCGTCAGCGCGCACTGCATTGCCTTTGAAAGGTTGTCAAATGGGTCATCAACCATCAAATGGAAGTGGTTGTCCATAAGGCACCAAGCCAACACCGCAACTTTATGGCGCGCAAACCTGTCCGAGATATCCGATAAGAAACGATAACGGTCGGAGTCATCTTCAAAAATAATCTGTTTGGAGTTGCCGCGGTCATAGATGTGGTAATAGCCGGTGATCGAAACGGCGCGGGCGCATCGGGGCATAAACTCTCCTTTCAAAGCTGTACAGGCAACACCTAAAAGGAGAGAAGCAACGCGAAATGCTGAGCCTGTAACTTATTTATATCCAATGAGCGGCAATAAGAGGCCCAGAACGGCAAAATGACAAATCGATGTCTGTCCTAAATGAGTGAAAGCACTCATGTAAGTCTGTCCCCAATGAGCGGGGCGATGCACTGGCAGATAGTTTTAGTTAAAACGTTTCATTTAATTGAAGCGTTTTAGTGTGCCTTTTACAGGAATCTGACCGTTCGCCGAATAATTTCTTGCTATCATGCAAGGCGTAGGGTAAATCTCCGATCGCAAGGAGACACAAATGGTGAAAAAGTCACCGGAAAACACTACTCCCGCAATTGTGGACAACGTAGAGGCGCTTGAGGCTAAGCTCGCTCAGATGCGAGAGGCCCAGGCGCTTTTTGCTACGTACACGCAGGAGCAGGTCGACAAGATCTTCTATGAGGCCGCCATGGCCGCCAACAAGGCTCGTATCCCGTTGGCGAAGATGGCCATCGAGGAGACCGGCCGCGGCGTTCTTGAGGACAAGGTCATCAAGAACCACTACGCCGCAGAGTACATCTACAACGCTTACAAGAACACCAAGACCTGTGGTGTCCTGGAGCGCGACGAGGCTTACGGCATCACCAAGATCGCCGAGCCCATCGGCATCGTGGGCGCCGTCATCCCGACGACCAACCCCACCTCCACCGCGATCTTCAAGACGCTGATCAGCCTGAAGACCCGCAACGCCATCATCATCTCCCCGCACCCGGCTGCCGCCAAGTGCACCATCGCCGCCGCCAAGCTCGTGCTTGACGCCGCCGTCAAGGCCGGCGCTCCCGAGGGCATCATCGGCTGGGTCGATGTCCCCTCCATCGAGCTGACCAACATGGTCATGCGCGATGTCGACATCATCCTCGCCACCGGTGGCCCGGGCATGGTCAAGGCCGCCTACTCCTCGGGCAAGCCCGCCCTGGGCGTTGGCGCCGGTAACACCCCGGTCGTCATCGACGACACCGCCGACGTGTTGCTCGCCGTCAACTCCATCATCCACTCCAAGACCTTCGACAACGGCATGATCTGCGCTTCCGAGCAGTCCGTGACCGTCATCGACACCATCTATGACCAGGTCAAGGCCGAGTTCCAGAAGCGCGGCTGCTACTTCGTCAAGCAGGGTGCCGAGATGGAGGCCCTGCGTGCCGCCATGTTCAAGAACGGCGCTCTCGATCACCGCATCCCCGGCATGGCTGCCGCCAAGATCGCCGAGCTCGCCGGCATCGAGGTTCCCGCCAAGACCAAGATCCTGATCGCCGAGGTCACCTCCACTGACCCCGCCAAGGAGGAGTTCTCCCACGAGAAGCTCTCCCCGGTTCTGGCCATGTATCACGCCAAAGACTTCCAGGAGGCCGTCGACAAGGCCGAGCACCTGGTGCTCGCCGGTGGCCCGGGCCACACCGCCTCTCTGTACGTGCACCCCGCCCAGGCCGAGAAGATCAGCTTGTTCGAGCACGTCATGAAGGCCTGCCGCATCGTCATCAACACCCCGTCTTCGCACGGCGGCATCGGTGACCTGTACAACTTTGGCATGAAGCCGTCTCTGACCCTGGGCTGCGGCTCCTGGGGCGGCAACTCCGTCTCCGAGAACGTTGGGGTGAAGCACTTGATCAACGTTAAGACTGTGGCCGAGCGCCGTGAGAACATGCTGTGGTTCCGCGCTCCCGAGAAGGTCTACTTCAAGAAGGGTTCCACGCCCGTCGCCCTCGACGAGCTCGGTACCGTCATGGGCAAGAAGCGCGCTTTCATCGTCACCGACCAGTTCCTCTTCAAGAATGGCAACACCCGCGCCATCGAGGCCAAGCTCGACGAGATGGGCATCGCCCACGACTGCTTCTACGACGTCGAGCCCGATCCGTCGCTGCAGTGCGCACGTCGCGGCGCCAAGCAGATGGCTCTCTTTGAGCCGGACGTCATCATCGCCGTCGGCGGTGGCTCCGCTATGGACGCCGGCAAGATCATGTGGATGATGTACGAGCACCCCGAGTGCAAGTTTGAGGACATGGCCATGGACTTCATGGACATCCGCAAGCGTATCTTCACCTTCCCCGAGATGGGCAAGAAGGCCTACTTCGTTGCCGTCCCGACCTCTTCGGGTACCGGCTCCGAGTGCACGCCGTTCGCCATCATCACCGACAAGGAGACCGGCATCAAGTGGCCGCTCGCCGACTACGCGCTGCTCCCCAACATGGCTATCGTCGACGCCGACAACTGCATGACCGCCCCGCGCGGCCTGACCGCTGCCTCCGGCATCGACGTCATGACCCACGCCATCGAGTCCTACGTCTCCATCATGGCTTCCGACTACACCAAGGGCCTCTCCGAGCGCGCTGCTAAGCTCGTCTTCGAGAACCTGCCCTCCAGCTTCACGAACGGCGCCAAGGACCCGCATGCCCGCGAGGAGATGCACAACGCCTCCTGCATGGCCGGTATGGCCTTCGCCAACGCCTTCCTGGGCCTCAACCACTCTATGGCCCACAAGCTCGGCGCTTTCCATCACCTGCCCCACGGTCTCGCCAACGCCGTCATCCTGACCCGCGTTATGCGCTACAACGCCGCCGAGGCTCCCGTCAAGATGGGCACGTTCTCCCAGTATCCTTACCCCAACGCGCTGCACAACTACGCCGAGATGGCCAAGTACTGCGGCATCGAGGGCAAGGATGACAAGGAGGTCTTCGAGAACTTCATCACGAAGCTCGAGGAGCTCAAGGACTTCATCGGCGTCAAGAAGACCATCGCCGACTACGGTGTTGACGAGCAGTACTTCCTCGACACCCTCGACGAGATGACCGAGCAGGCATTCAACGACCAGTGCACCGGCGCTAACCCGCGCTACCCGCTCATGAGCGAGATCAAGGAGCTCTACCTGGACGCCTACTACGGCCGCGAGCCCCAGGACTACGCCGTCTGCTAGTTTTAGCACGGTTATTTGCGGCGGGGGTGCACGGGTGTACGCACGCCCCCGCCGTTGCTTCTATCGCATCGTTGAAAGGATGCAATCATGCTGCTCCCCGATTCCAAGACCGAGCTCGTCCGTCGCGGCAACAAGGTCGTTTACGACCTGGGCGACAAGATCGTCAAGGTCTTTAACGAGACCAAGCCCGTCTCCGACGTGTTCAACGAGGCTTTGAATCTTGCCCGCATCAATGAGTGCGGCATCCGCAGCCCCAAGGCTCTCGAGGTTTCTCAGCTCGAGAACGCCAACGGCTGGGCACTCGTGACCGAGAAGGTTCCGGGCACCACCCTTGCCGAGAAGATGACTGCTGAGCCCCAGCGCTTTGGTGAGTACCTCGAGATGTTCGTCGACCTCCAGATCGAGATCCACGGCTACACCTCCCCGCTGCTCAACCGTCAGCGCGACAAGTTCGCCCGCATGATCGACAGCCTCGATCAGCTCAATGCCACCACGCGCTACAACCTTCAGGAGCGTCTGGACGGTATGACCAAGGAGTTCAAGGTCTGCCACGGCGACTTCAACCCCTCCAACGTCATCGTCGGTGACGACGGCCAGCTCTATGTGTGCGACTGGGCACACGCTACCCAGGGCTCCCCTGCTGCCGACGTTGCCACCACTTACCTGCTCTTTGCCCTCAACAGCAAGGATCAGGCCGAGGCCTACCTGGAGCTCTACTGCGACCGCGCCGACATGCCCATGCAGGTCGTGCGTCAGTGGACGAGCATCGTCGCCGCTTCCGAGCTCGCTCGTAAGCGCAACGTGAACGATGAGTTCCTGAAGAACTGGATCGACGTCGTCGATTATCAGTAATATCTGAGCGATTCATTTCGCATCGGAGGCACAAAGGGAAACCCCGCAGCTCATATGGGCTGTGGGGTTTTCCTTTTAACTATAAAGATCCTTTATGCAAAAGCGGCCCTGCATCTCTAACTTGAGAGACGCAGGGCCGCTTCGTAAGTGCACCAAATGCAGCGTGCTCGATTAACGGCGTGCTGCCTTCACAAGCTCGGCAACCTTGGCGACGACCTCATCGATTGCCACGTCCTCGCGCTCGCCCGTAGCACGGTCCTTGAGCTCAACGGTGCCATTCTTAAGACCGCGCTTGCCCAGAATCACCTGATACGGGAAGCCCATAAGGTCGTTGTCGGCAAACTTAAAGCCGGGACGCTCGTCACGGTCATCGACGACAACCTCGATACCCTCGGCGCACAGAGCCTCAACGATTTGGTCGCAAACGGTAGCGCACTCCTCCTTCTTGGGGTCGAGTGGAATCACCGCGACCTCGTACGGGGCAACGGAGACCGGCCAGACGATACCGTGCTCGTCGTTGTGCTGCTCCACGACGGCAGCGAGCGAGCGGGACACGCCCACACCGTAGCAACCCATGATGAGCGACTTCTCCTTGCCGTCCTCGTCCATAAAGGTGGCACCCATGGCCTCGGAATACTTGGTGCCCAGCTGGAAGACCTGGGAGACCTCGATACCGCGGGCAGCGGAAAGCGGCTTGCCGCAGTGCGGGCAGGGATCGCCGGCAACGACGGTGACCAGGTCGGCCCACTCGTCGACGGTAAAGTCGCGCTCGGGGCAGGCGCCGGTAAAGTGATAGTCGACCTCGTTGGCACCGCAGGCCCACTGCTTGGACTCACGCAGGCTCTCGTCGCAGACCAGACGAATGCCCTCGGGTAGGTTGACCGGCCCGATAAAGCCCTTGTGCAGACCGTAGGTCTGGAGCTCCTCATCGGTCATCATGCGGTAGCCCTTGCCAAAGACATGCTCGGCCTTGCAGTCGTTGAGCTCGTGATCGCCCGGAACGATGGCCACAACCGGCTTGCCCTCGGCATCGATCAGAGCCAGGGACTTGCGCGTGCCGTTCTCGGGGAAACCAAAGAACTCGGCAACGGCCTCGATGGTGCCCATACCCGGAGTCTCGACCTTGGTGAGCGTGCCGTCGCCGGGGCCCTCGGTCACGACAACCTTAGTGCTTGCCGCCTCGTCATCGGCAGCAAAGCCGCAATCGTCGCAGTAGACGAGCGAAGCCTCGCCGGCGTCGGCCAGAGCCATGTACTCGACGGAGGTATCGCCACCGATCTCGCCGGAATCGGCGACGACGGGCAGGGCCTTGATGTAGCAGCGCTCGCAGATATTGGCGTACGCCTGCTTCATCTTGTCGTACTCCTCCTGCAGGCTCTCCTGCGTGGCGGAGAAGCTGTAGGCGTCCTTCATGATGAACTCGCGACCGCGCATCAGGCCAAAGCGGGGACGGAACTCATCACGGAACTTGTCCTGGATGTGATAGAGATTCACCGGCAGCTGCTTGTAGGAACGCAGCTCATTGCGCACCAGGGCAGTCACGGTCTCCTCATGCGTGGGTCCGAGCACGAACTCACGGCCGTGGCGGTCATCAAAGCGCACAAGCTCCTTGCCATACGCATCGATACGGCCGGACTCACGCCACAGCTCGGCATCGACCATGATGGGCATCATGAGCTCCTGGGCGCCGGCAGCATCCATCTCGTCGCGCACTATGTTCTCGATCTTGCGAATCGAGCGCCACGCGAGCGGCAGATAGGAATAGAGACCGGCGGCCTCCTTGCGAATCATGCCGGCACGAAGCAGCAGGCGATGGCTCGCAAGCTCGGCGTCAGCCGGATCCTCTTTGAGCGTCGGAGCATACAGCTTAGACATATACATTGCTCGAGTCATTTATTTCTCCTCAATAAGCTTGTCGACCTCGGCCATAAGCGCGTCGACAATTTGGTCCTCAGCTACTTTACCAATGATCTGGCCGTGCGAAAAGAGCAGGCCCTGGCCTCGTCCGCAGGCAACACCCAAGTCGGCGTCAGAGGCCTCGCCGGGGCCATTGACCGCACATCCCATAACGGCGATCGAAAGCGGCGCGGAGTAGTTCTTAAGCCGCTCGGTGACCTCCTCGGCGATAGGAATGAGGTTGACCTGGCAGCGAGCGCACGTGGGGCACGAAACGATCTCGGGACCACGGCGGCGAAGACCGAGTGACTGCAAGATACCCCAGGCGACCGGCGGCTCCTCGACCGGATCGGCCGTAAGCGAGACGCGCATGGTGTCGCCAATGCCCTCGGAAAGCAGAATACCCAAGCCCACAGAGCTCTTAATGGTGCCCTGGAGTTTGGTTCCGGCCTCCGTCACGCCCAGATGAAGAGGAACATGGGGGATTTCACGCGACAGCGCACGATAGGTGTCGAGCGTCGTGGTCACGCTATGGGCCTTGGCGGAAAGCACGATATTGGTAAAACCGCGATCCTCAAAATGTTTGACGAAACGCTCGCTCGACATCACGAGCTTTTCGGGCTGCGTCAGGTCATCGCGCTCGGCGATATCCTGCTCGAGCGAGCCAGCGTTCACGCCGATGCGAATCGCACAGCCCGCGGCGCCCGCAGCATCGATCACCGCGTCAACCTTAGCCCAATCGCCGATATTGCCGGGATTGATGCGCAGCTTGGCAGCACCGGCCTCAACGGCACCAATGGCGAGCTTATGGTTAAAGTGGATATCGGCGACAATCGGCACCGGAGACTCGGCACAGATGGTGCGGAAACCCTCGAGCGCGGCCTCGGTGGGCACACTCACGCGCACAACATCACAACCCGCCTGGGCAAGCGCACGCACTTGCGCAAGCGTTGCCTGGGCGTCGGCGGTATCGGTGCAGGTCATGGACTGAACCACCACCGGAGCGCCGCCACCCATCTGCACGTCGCCCACAAACACGGGGCGCGTCAACTCGCGAGGCAAAGGATGGGATAAAGACAATCCAAACACTCCCCTACAGAATAAATCGAAGGACGTCGGAACGAAGCATATAGACAAACAGCAGCGCAAAGAGCGCGATGCCCACATAGCTCACGATCGTCTGGACCTTGAGCGGAAGCTCGCGGCCAGCAATCTTTTGAATGATCTCGATGACCAGCTTGCCGCCATCGAGTGGTGGGATGGGCAGCAGGTTCATAAAGCCAAGCGAGAACGAAATGAGGGCGGCAAACGAAAGGAACGTGGCAGGGCCGGCAGCAGCAGCCTGTGAGGACATAACGCTAATGCCCACGATCGAAGAAGACTGATCGAGAATCTCCATCGTATGCTGCGGCTGGAGCAGGCGCATCACGCCCTCCGCTGTCTGCACGACATAGGAGAACGAAAGGCGAGCCGACGTGATGGGGTCTAAACGAACCACCTGCGTAGAGGCATACACACCTAGGCGCTCGTCCTCTTTGAGCGCAACCGAGGTCGAATGCTGCTTGCCGTCGCGCTCATACTCAATGGCGATATCGTCCTTACCGGCGGTCTTGCCGATGGCATCGTAAACGTCCATCCAGGTAGAGCACGATACTCCGTCAACCGAAAGGATCGCGTCGCCGCCCTCGATACCCGCCTTGGCGGCAATAGACCCCTCGTCAACCTGACCGATCACGTTGGTATCCATCGGCACGGTGACACCCGCAATAGAGTAGATGCTCATAAGCAGCAAAAAGCCCGTCAGGATATTGACGAGAATGCCCGCGAGCAGCATAAAGGCGCGCTTGAGAAAGCCCTGGCCAAGATAGGTGTGCGAACGCTCTTGTGCAAGGAACTCGGCCTCGCCGCACGGCAGCTCCCACACATCGCCCTCGGTAGTCGCATGCTCTCGATCGAAACGGCGGCCGTCAAAGGTGGTGTAACCCGCCGCATCTCGTGGCAGCGTCTGATACTTGGTGGGATAGTAGCTCGGCGAGGGCTTCTCCCCTTCCTCATACCAAGGCGCGATAGAGCCCCAACCCAAGAGCAAGGCGCATGCCTCGAGCACAACCTCCTCGGATAGCTCGAGCTCGGCGGCAAGGTCGGCCACGGTCACGCGACCATGACGATAGATAGCCGCGAGCACGCGATCGGCGCACGAGACGTCGGTCGGATCCATCCCGCAGATGGCAGCGTAGCCACCCAGCAGCAGCGGGGTCACGCCAAACTTGGTTCCAATGCGACGTGACGTGTGATGGATGTCAAAGCGACACGGCAGGCCCAAAAAGAACTCGGTCACACGGACGCCGCAGGCACGCGCCGCCAAAAAGTGGCCGCCCTCGTGCAAAAACACAAGGACGGAAAGCATCAGCAGGCCCCAAAAGACCGATGAGAGAACGCTCAGAACAGTATCCATAAAACGAAAAAGCAATCCTTATGGGTTAGGAACGGGTTGCGGCGAGCACCTGCGCAGCCTTTTCACGCGCCCATGCATCGATGTCGCGAAGCTGCTCAAACGAATCGACCGCCTGCATATCGTGGGCATCCATGCAGGATTCCACAATGCGATCGATATCGGTAAAGCTGCAGCCATCGTGCAGGAAGGCATCGACGGCGACCTCGTTGGCGGCATTGAGCACGCACGGCATGGTGCCACCCGTCTTGCCGGCACGTTCGGCCAGTGCCAGACAGCGGAAGGTATCCATGTCGGCAGCATCAAACGTGAGCTGACCCAGCTCGCGGAAATCGATACGAGGCGCCGGGGTATCCCAACGCTCGGGATACGAGAACGCGAACTGGATGGGAATACGCATGTCGGAAGCACCGAGATGCGCCATCACGGAGCCGTCGGCGAACTCGACCATAGAGTGAATCTTGGACTGACGCTGCACGACCACGTTAATGAAATCGAGGTCGCAGTTAAACAGATGCATGGCCTCAATGCGCTCCAGGCCCTTGTTCATGAGGGTGGCGGAGTCGATGGTGATCTTGGCACCCATGGCCCACGTGGGATGTGCGAGGGCATCGGCACGCGTCACGCGGTCGAGCTCGTCGCGGGTGCGGCCAAAGAACGGACCGCCCGAGCAGGTGAGCCAAATACAATGAGCCTCGCGTGGGTTCTCCCCCAGATAGCACTGGTAGATGGCGGAGTGCTCAGAGTCGACTGGAATAAGCTGGCCCGGTTGCGCCAACGGCATAAGCAAGTCGCCGCCGACGACGAGGGACTCCTTGTTGGCAAGGGCAAGACGCTTATTCGAGGTCAAGGCCGCATGGCTCGCCTCGAGACCGGCGGCGCCCACAATAGCGACGAGCACGCAGTCGACATCGTCGCGACGCGCGAGCTCGCAAACCGCCTGCGCGCCAACGCCGAGCTTCGTTCCCTCGGGCAACTCCTGCAGCACGGCGTCATCGCCATGAGCGACATCGGCCACGGCAACCGCCGGAACCGAGAACTCGCGGGCAGCGGCAACGAGCTCGGAGGTACTGGAGTTAACGGACAGCGCCGTCACCTGCAGGCGATCGGCATGCTGGCGGCACACATCGAGCGCCTGGGTGCCGATAGAGCCCGTACAACCCAGGATGGCAACACGGAGACGTCCATCGGGGCCATACGTCGTCTGGAAGGACATTACAGCACGCCTCCGATCATCAAAAGCAGCTGCGCGGTAATGCAGCCAAAGATAAGCGAATCGCTACGATCGAGCATGCCGCCGTGGCCCGGGATAAGGTTACCGGAATCCTTGACGCCCACACCGCGCTTGATGCGCGACTCGATGAGGTCTCCGATAACGCCCAGGACGGACACGACCACGCCGCACAGCAGCGCATAGGGCAGGCTGAGCTTGTAGAAGTGCGTCGCCCACAGGATGAGCCAAATCAAAACCGAGCCCAGGATGCCGCCGACAAACCCCTCCCAGCTCTTTTTGGGAGAGATCTTGGGAACCATCTTGTGCTTGCCGATACGGCTACCCACGATGTAGGCAAACGAATCGGAGACCCAAAGGGACGCGCAAACGCCCACCGAAAGCAGGGCGCCGGCAAAACCGGGCACGGCATCGCGCAGCAGCACGATAGCCGACAGCATAAAGCCAGTGTAGATGGGACCCATGAGCGTCACGGCCACATCAGAGATGCGGGTACGCGGCGACCAAACATACCAAATGCCCACAGCGAGCATCAGGGCAAAAAGCAGGGCATTCAGCAGCATCGAATCGCCCAACGCCGACAGCGGAAAGAGTACGGCGGCAGCGATACCCATGCGCTCGTTAGCCATCTTGCCATCGAGCCTCGTCATACGGAAAAACTCATAGCAGCACAGGCCGCTCATGACGGAAACAAAGATGGCCGTGGGCACAATACCCAAAACCAGGCACAGGATAAAGACAACGGCATAGACGATACCGGCGGCGGCACGGGTGATAAAGCCGGCAAGCCACGAACCGGTGCCATTCTTCGCTGCGGGCGCTCCCGCAGCGACAGCCTTGCGCTCAGATGTCTTGGGAGCAATTGCCTTGGGACGATCGGACACGATTAAGCCTCCTCGGTCTTGCTCAGACCACCAAACCTACGGTCACGGCCCTGATAGGCCAAAATGGCGTCGACAAGGCCCCAACGATCAAAGTCGGGCCAATAGGTATCGGTGACGTAGAACTCGGAATAAGCCACCTGCCACAGCAGATAGTTCGAAAGGCGCAGCTCACCAGAGGTGCGAATCACAAGCTCAGGATCGGGAAGACCGGCGGTATAAAGGTGAGAAGCCACCATGTCGTCATCAATTGCGGCAGGATCAATCTTACCGGCGGCAACGTCGAGCGCGATCTGACGGACAGCGCGGGTAATCTCGGCACGCGCGCCGTAGTTGACGGCAAGCGCCAGCGTCATACCGGTGTGATCGGCGCACTCGGCAAGACCGCGTTCAAAAACGTCGCGGGTCTTCTTGGGCAGCGCGGAAATATCACCCAAAAAGACAACGCGCACGTTTTCGCGCTTCAGAAGCGGCAACTCGTCGATGAACGTCTTGGCAAACAGGTGCATCAAGACGTTGACCTCATGCTGCGGGCGGTTCCAGTTTTCGGTAGAAAACGCATAGGCCGAAAGCACGTCGACGCCCAGGCGCACGCAGGCGGTAATGATCTCGCGCAGCGAGACGATACCCGCCTTGTGGCCCTCGGTGCGTGCAAGACCGCGCGACGTGGCCCAACGACCGTTGCCGTCCATGATGCACGAGATATGGTGCGGAATGTTATTGAGGTCAAGGTCGGAAAAACCGACGCCCGCAGGGGCGTCGGCAAAGTACTCGACCAGTTTATGCTCGTCGTATTGCACCTTAGATCTCCATGACCTCGGCTTCTTTTTCCTTCAGAAGCTCCTCGACCTTGGCGACATACTCATCGGTGTGCTTCTGGACCTTGGCCTGCTCGCGACGGACATCGTCCTCGGTGAGCTCCTCATCGCGCTCGAGCTTGTTGTTGAAGTCGCGACGGATGTTACGGATAGACACCTTGGCCTGCTCGGCGTACTCGCGGCACTCCTTGACGAGCTCGCGACGGCGCTCCTCGGTGGGAGCCGGGAACGGCAGACGAACGACGGTGCCATCGGAGTTGGGGGTAATACCCAGATCGGAAGCGCCGATGGCCTTGACGATAGCGTTGATGAGCGCCTTGTCCCACGGCTCGATGAGCAGCATGTGGGCCTCGGGGGTCTTGACGGCGGCAACCTGCGTGACCGGCGTGGGAACACCGTAATAATCGACGGTGATGTCGGACAGAATGTTGGCATTGGCGCGGCCGGTACGGACCTTGGAGAAGTTATGCTTGAGGGACTCGAGCGACTTGTCCATATGGGCGGTGATGTTCTCTGCCATGCTTAATCCTCCTGATAGACGAGCGTGCCGACGGGCTCACCCGAAAGCGCGCGCTTGACGGTGTCCTCGCCATCGATGTTGAGGACCAAAATCGGCATACGGTTGTCCTGGCACAGTGCCGTAGCCGTGGAATCCATAACCTGCAGACCGCGGACGAGAACCTCGTGATAGGTAATCTTGTCAAAACGGACGGCGTCGGCGCACTTGACGGGATCCTTATCGTAGATGCCGTCAACCTTGGTGGCTTTAATCAGAATCTCGGCGCCGATCTCGCACGCACGAAGAGCCGCGGCGGTGTCGGTCGTAAAGTACGGATTGCCCGAACCGGCGGCAAAAATAACGACGTTGCCCTTGGAAAGGTGGTTGATGGCGCGACGGCGAATATAGGGCTCGCAGATCTCGTTCATCTGGATAGCGCTCATCACGCGGCAGGGAACATCGTTATGCTCGAAGGCATCCTGCAGGGCGAGCGCGTTCATAACGGTTGCCAGCATGCCCATGTAGTCGGCCTGAGCACGCTCCATGCCACCGGCAGCGCCTGCCATGCCGCGGAAAATATTGCCGCCGCCGACAACGACGCCGACCTCATGGCCAACGGCGAGCAGCTCCTTGACCTGCTTAGCAAGATGGTCGGTAACCTTGGGGTCGATGCCATATTGGCCGTCGCCCATCAGCGCTTCGCCGGAAAGCTTAAGAAGCACGCGTTTATATCGGATGTCGGACAAAGCGATCCTCCTTTAGATTGAACTTTCAACATTCTATCAAAGGCTCTAAGAAGAGCCATGAAAAAGCAGGCTGTGAGTAAAACCCACAGCCTGCTCATTACCAGCTACAAGAGCTTATTTACTCGCCACGGACCAGACGGTCAAAGGCAACGACGGTAATGGTGTCGCCGAGCTCCTTGGAGACCTGCTCAGCGTACTTCTTGATGGTGAGGGAGCTGTCCTTGATGAACTCCTGCTCGGTGAGCACGGACTGCTTGTAGAACTTCTCCAGACGGCCGACAGCCATCTTCTCCTGGATAGCCTCGGGCTTGCCGGACTCGGCAGCCTGGGCCATGTAGATCTGCTTCTCGTGCTCGACGGTCTCGGCCGGAACCTGATCGCGGGTAGCGCAGATCGGAGCGACAGCGGCAACCTGAAGGGCAACGTCGTGAGCGAAGGTCTTGAAGGATTCAGCCTGAGCGGTCTCAGCCTTCTCGAAGGCGAACTCGACGAGGACGCCGATCTTACCACCCATGTGGATGTAAGAAGCGAGCGCGCCGTTCTCGGCCTTGCGGGCAGCGAAGCGGGAGATCTTCATGTTCTCGCCCATGATGTGAATCATCTCGGTGAGCTCGGAGGAAACGGTCTCCTCGCCCATCGGCTTCTCGAGCAGAGCGTCGACGTCAGCAGGCTCGGTGGTAGCGACAACCTCAGCGACCTTGGAAGCAAAGCCGGTGAACTTGGCGTTAGAGCCAACGAAGTCAGTCTCGCAGGAGAGCTCGAGCAGAGCGCCGGTCTTGCCATCCTCGGAGACGAACGCGGCGACAGCGCCCTCGTTGGTCTCACGGCCAGCCTTCTTGGCAGCCTTGGCAAGGCCGTTCTTACGCAGAACGTCGACAGCGGCGTCCATGTCGCCGTCAGCCTCGACGAGAGCCTTCTTGCACTCCATCATCGGGGAGTCGGTCATCTCGCGGAGCTGCTTGACCATAGCGGCGGTAATCTGGGCCATTGTGGTTCCTTTCAAAGAGATGAAAAAGAATTAACTAAGACTGATTTACTCGGCCTTGGGCTCAGCGGCCATCTCGGCCTCGGAGACCTGCTCCTTGCCGGAGCCAGCGAGGCAGGCGTCAGCCATGAGCTCGCACATAAGGGTGACAGCGGAGATAGCGTCATCGTTGCAGGGGATGCCGTACTCGACCTCGTCGGGATCGGAGTTGGTGTCGATCAGGGCGACGACGGGGATGTTCAGGCGCTGGGCCTCCTTGATGGCGTTCTCCTCGCGCTTGGTGTCGATGACGAAGAGAGCCTGGGGCAGACCCTTCATGTCGCGGGCGCCACCGAGGTTGGTCTGGAGCTTAGTGAGCTCCTTGCCGAGAACAGCCTGCTCCTTCTTGGGGAGCACTGCCATGCGGCCGTCCTCGACCATGGCCTCGAGCTCCTCCATGCGGTTGATGCGGGAGCGGATGGTGACGAAGTTGGTCAGCATACCGCCGAGCCAACGCTGGTTGATGTAAGGCATGTTGGCGCGCTCAGCAGCGTTCTTGACGGCCTCCTGAGCCTGCTTCTTGGTGCCGACGAACAGCACGTTGCCACCCTTGGCGACGTTCTTGACGAAGGTGTAGGCCTGGTCGGCGTCGAGGATGGTCTGCTTGAGGTCGAGGATGTAGATGCCGTTGCGCTCACCGAAGATGAACGGCTTCATCTTGGGGTTCCAGCGACGGGTCTGGTGACCGAAGTGGCAGCCGGCCTCGAGCAGGGTGCGGATATTAATCTTGGTAGCCATGTTAAACCTCCTGTGGTTTGCCTCCGCGCGGGGTCATCCTCCAAAACCAACCCGGACATGTGCTACCAAAGCCCGGGCACCACGGTATGAAGTAGCCGCGCGTGCGTGATAAAAACATGTTGCCGTGAAGCAACCCGATGAATGATAGCAGGAATGCCTCTTCCTGCCAACCCGCAATCAAAACCACACACCTGAGTGCGGCGCGGGACGTGCCAGCCACTATTCGCCGCGGGGATGGGCTTGAGCCACAGCCCGCTTAAGCCGATCGGGTGTGAGATGCGTGTAGATCTGCGTCGTGGACAGGCTCGCATGACCTAGCAGCTCTTGAACCGAGCGCAGGTCCGCACCGCCCTCGAGCAAGTCGGTCGCAAAGGTATGGCGCATCGCATGCGGGGCGATGTCGGCCGGAATGCCGGCGAGCGTCGCCAGCGTATGGAACCGCCGCCGGAGCATCGCGGCGCTCATGCGATTGCCGCGCGCCGATATAAGCAGCGGATGCGGCCCGGTAGCGAGGTCGCGGCGCTTTGCCCGAGCGAGCAACTCCGGCCTCCCCTCTTCAATATAGAGACGCGTCACATCGAGCGCACGACAATACAGAGGAACGATGCGCTCCTTGCTTCCCTTGCCCCACAGGCGCAGCGTGCGCTCGGACCATGAGATGGATTCCACATTGAGCGCCGCAAGCTCTGAGATGCGGGCACCCGAGGCATAGAGCAACTCGAGCATCGCCGCATCGCGCAGTCCCGCGGGTGTTGAGGTATCAGGCGTCTTGAGCAGCGCCTCGACCTGCTGGGTCGTAAGGACGCCCGGCAGGTCACGCGGCAGCTTGGGCGACGCGATCGCCGAGACCGCATCGCCCTCGACAATCCCCTCGGCAGCCATCCAGCGATAGAGAGATCGAATAGCCGACAGGTGCGCCGCAAGCGTTCGGGGAGCCACCTGCTCACGCGAAAGCTCGGCAAGATAGCGACGAATGGTGCGCACGTCGGCAGCGAAAGCATCAATATCCTCGCGCTCGCACCAGGCAGCAAAGCGCTCTAGCCTCGAGCCATAGGCCGTCACCGTGTTGGGAGAAAGCCCCTCGACGCGTGCGATATAGGCGATAAACGAGTCGACGGTGTCGTACAGGTCAAAGGCTATGACCGGTCGCCTCCAAACAAGTCGGAGCGCGTGGCCAAGTAGGCATCGAGGGCCTCGAGCGCACGGTCCGCATAGGCCTGATAGCGGTCGCGCTTGCTGCGGCGCTTACCGTCCTCGAGTGGCGGCACCAGGCCAAAGTTGACATGCATAGGCTGATAGCCCACGGTGGCAGGATCGGTCGCATAGCCCACGAGCGCACCCAGGGCGCCCACACGCGGCAACTCGACGCCCGCGGCACCGATAGCCTCGGCATAGGTGTTGAGCGCCGCGAGCAGACCTGTCGCCACGGCTTCCATGTACCCCTCGGTGCCGGTGATCTGACCGGCCAGGCGCACGCCGGTACCGGGCACGGCAAAGGTGCTATCGAGCACGTGAGGGGCGTCGACAAAGGTATTGCGGTGCATGACACCGTAGCGGAAGAACTCAGCGTTCTCCAGGCCCGGCACCATATGGAAGACGCGCTTCTGCTCGCCAAAGGTCAAGTTGGTCTGGAAGCCCACCAGGTTATAGGCGGTCTTCTCCTTGTTCTCGGCACGCAGCTGAATCGCTGCCCAGGGGCGACGTCCGGTACGCGGGTCGGTGAGGCCAACGGGCTTCATGGCGCCAAAGCGAATAGCGTCCTTGCCGGTGCGTGCAACCTCCTCGGCAGGCTGGCAGGCCTGGAACAGATCGCCGCCCTCAAAGTCTTTGAGCACCACGCGGTCGGCCGTGGTAAGCGCCTCGATAAAGGCCTCGTACTCCTCCTTGTTGAGCGGAGCGTTGAGATAGTCGCCGCTCCCCTGCTCCTCGTAGCGCGACTGCGAGAACAGCACGTCCATATCGAGCGTGGAGGCATCGACGATCGGCGCCGCCGCATCAAAGAATGCCAGGGCATCGCCACCGACGAGCTTCATAACCTCTTCGCTCAGCGCCGGTGAACACAGCGGGCCCGCGGCAATGACCACGTGACCCTCGGGAATCTGTGTGACCTCACCGTGCACGACCTCGATATTGGGACGGGCGGCAACCTCGGCCTCGACAAGCTCGGAAAACTTGACGCGGTCGACCGCCAAGGCACCACCGGCGGGAACAGCGGCGCGATGGGCGCAATCGAGCAGGACTGAACCCATGCGCTCAAGCTCGGCCTTCAGCAAACCAGCCGCAGAATCCGGACGGGTCGACTTAAACGAATTGGAGCAGACGAGCTCTGCCAGGTGATCGGTATGGTGGGCCGGGGAGCTCACCTGGGGGCGCATCTCGCACAGCTTTACGGCAAACCCGCGGTCTGCCAGCTGGATCGCGCACTCCGAACCCGCCAGACCGCCACCGATAACCGTCACCTGATCGAACTGCATCTGCAAACACCTTTCTAATTGACACGTTTTCCATTGTGACCGAAGGGCGTCTGGGCGTGAAGGGCAAACTTGGAGGGCGCATACCTTCCATCCATCATGCGCTCGATAAGGCCCTCGAGTTCAAGCGAACCCAAGAGTTTGAGTACGCCGACAGCATCGAGTGAGACGAGCGCCGCGATGTCGTCGACCTTGAGCGGAGAGGCGATGAGCGCATGCATCACGGTCTGCTGTGTTGGATTCAGGTCGGCAATGCCGGGAGCATCGGGGCGCGAGTAGCGCAGGGTGCCGTATATGCGAGAGATAGCCATCTCGATGGACTCCTCGTCGACAATGCAGCAGGCACCGTTCGCAATGAGGTAATTCGTGCCACGCGACTCGGGCGATAGGATCGACCCCGGCACGGCAAGAAGTTCGCGCCCCAAATCCATAGCAGCCTCAGCTGTAGAAAACGTCCCGGAAGGCATACCCGCCTCGGATACAAAGAGGGCTTGCGACAGGGCCGCGATCACGCGATTGCGGCGCGGAAAGGCAAACTTGCGCGGACCCATGCCCCACGGAGAGATCGACACGACCGCGCCGCCCGTATCGAGCGTGCGCGTAATAAGCCCCGCGCTCGAACGCGGGTAGACCACGTCGGCGCCCGTCCCCAGCACCACGACGTGTTTGCCGCCGGCGTTGACCGCAGCCCAACCCGAGGCCTGGTCACAACCAACCGCGCCGCCCGAAACTACCGTCACTCCCGCCTCAACCGCCACCTTTGCCGCAAGCTCTGCCACGGCAAGACCATACGGCGAGGCCTTGCGCGCGCCGATGATGGAGAGCGCGGGTGTCGAAAGCACCTCGGGATTGCCGCGCACATAAAGCGTCTGGGGTACATCAGAAAGCTCCAAAACGGTCTCGGGATACAACGCATCACCTGGATGCAGCTCAAAGGTCCCCTCGGCCATCATTGGTCCCTCCTTCCCTGGTACATCGCCGCCTCGAGCACGTGATCCTGCGTCACTTGCTCGCTCTCGGCGACGTCTGCAATCGTGCGCGCAATGCGAACCAGGCGCACGATGCCGCGGCCCGTGAGATGCGTGCGTTTGGACAGACCGAGCACACACTTCTCCGCCGCATCATCGAGCTCAAAGGTCGAAACGACGCCGT